>CP127080.1:2787500-3132333 GCA_030252795.1 Porticoccaceae bacterium LTM1 | reverse complement strand
CTTGTTTTCCCCTTTGATTATTTTGATTGTTGTTCAACGATCCATTTCTAAGCTGAGACGAACAACCTGCCTCAGCGCTCAACCTGCCGTTTTTTTACATTCAGCAATATTTTTAAAGAAGCCAGACAAAAAACTTCTTGGTAAACCTGAAAGTGTTGATAAACGGCCATCAGTTGATGACAGGTTGGTTAGTCTAGCGGTTGATGATGTAGTTATCCACATTGTCGTGGTGTTTTTTTAGCGAACCGATCTTGCATTAAAGTTTATGTTTTTCAGTTGCTTAAATTGAAATAGCCGGGATGAGTTGTACACAAAAAAACCGGGTATTTATGCATACTTTTTAACCAGTAATTGTGGAAAAGCTGTGCAAAGATTGTGTGGATGCAGTGGGTTTGCTGTCAATTGAGCAAAAAACAAACAACGGATTGATGCATAGCCTCTTTCTTAATTTCAGATAACCTGGCGAGTGAAAAAATTGACCGGTAAATGGGGCTGACCAACGGTAATTACCGGCACTCTACTTTCCTATACAGAAACTGGAAAATATTCGCCCCAGCAGATCGTCTGTGGTGAACTCACCTGTGATCTTACCGAGTGCCTGTTGGGCTTGACGCAAATCTTCTGCCAACAGTTCCCCGGCTGCTAAGTCCAACAATTGTCGCTGGCCGTTTTCAAGAAACTCCCTTGCTTGTTCCAGCGCCTGTATATGGCGACGACGGGCCGTAAAGCTGCCTTCTCCAGCACCTGAATAGCCCATGCAATCTTTCAGGTGGCTGGTAAGATTTACGATACCTGTATTTTGCTTTGCCGACAGGCGAATTACCGGGTGACCATGATCTTCACTTACTTCGGTTCCAATGCCGGAGATATCAACCTTATTCAGTACAAAGGTGATGTTGTCCCGCTCCGGATATTTGGCAAAAAACTCTGGCCAGTTGGCCCTGGGGTCGAGTGAGTAATCGCGATTACTGTCGATAACAAACAGAATTCGGTCGGCGCTGTCGATCTCGTGCCAGGCACGGCGAATTCCTTCCTGCTCTACCACATCAGCACTGTCTCGCAAGCCAGCGGTATCAATAATATGCAGCGGCATACCGTCGAGGTGAATACGCTCGCGCAGCACATCTCGTGTGGTTCCTTCGATATCAGTGACGATGGCGCTCTCCCGGCCAGAAAGGGCATTGAGCAAGCTGGATTTTCCGGCATTGGGCTTGCCGGCAATCACTACTGTCATGCCTTCCTGAATCAAAGCTCCCTGACGGGCTTCGGCAAAAATGGTCGCCAGTTGATCCAGCAGTGCCTGCAAATCGGTGGCCACTTTGGAATCGGCGAGGAAGTCGATCTCCTCCTCGGGAAAGTCGATAGCGGCTTCCACATAGATACGCAATTGGATCAGCGCTTCGGTAAGATCGGCAATACGGCGGGAAAACTCTCCTTGCAGGGAGCGCAGTGCACAGCGCGCCGCCTGCTCGGAAGAAGCATCAATCAGGTCGGCAATGGCTTCGGCCTGAGCCAGATCGAGTTTGTCATTTAAAAATGCACGCTCTGAAAACTCACCGGGTCGAGCCATACGAACTTTCAGATCCACCAGCCGACGCAACAAGGTATCTAGAATTACTGGTCCGCCGTGGCCTTGTAGCTCCAGTACATCTTCACCGGTAAAGGAGTTGGGCCCCGGGAAAAACAGTGCCACCCCTTCATCAATCACCTCTTCATTTACCCCTTTGAAGCGGGCAAAAGTGGCCAAACGAGCCTGCGGTACTTTGCCAATCATCAGGTCGGCAATCTCTCGAGTGCGTGGACCGCTGATACGAATAATGCCCACGCCACCACGACCGGGAGCTGTGGCAACGGCGGCGATGGTGTCGGTATCGATGGTTGTGATTTGGTCAGTCATGGCAGTGATTGATTACCTATCCGTTCTGTTCGATAGGTCGGACGTCTGAGGTCGGACGTCTGACGCCTGTTTCCCGTTGGTCGACTAAAGCAACCATTGTATGTCGGATGTTGAACTGAAAAAAACAAAAGGCGGCCTAAGCCGCCTTTTTTACGTCCGACGTCAGTCGTCTGACGTCCGACCTCTTATTAAACCCCAAGCTTGCGGTTTACCAGCCAGCTTTGGAAGATCGAGAAAATGTTGTTCACTGTCCAGTAAAGAACCAGGCCAGCCGGGAACCACATAAACATAAAGGTGAAGATAACCGGCATCAGTTTCATGGCGGTCGCCATGCTCGCCTCGGTGGGCTGTGGATTGAGCTTCTGCTGCAGCCACATGGTCAGCCCCATGATCAGCGGCAAAACGAACATCGGATCTTTAACCGACAGATCAGAGATCCACAGCCAGTCAGCGTGACGCAGCTCAACCGACTCAAACAACATGTAGTAAAGACCAATAAAGATTGGCATCGGCAGCAGCATCGGCAGACAGCCGCCCATCGGATTGACCTTGTGCTTTTTGTACAGGCCCATCATCTCCTGCGACATACGCTGGCGGTCATTGCCGTAAAGCTCTTTCAGGCGCTGCATTTCCGGCTGGATCTTGCGCATACCAGCCATAGAGCGAGCACTTTTGGCAAACAATGGATAGAGCGGAATACGCACGCAGAGGGTCAGCAGCAGAATTGCCCAACCCCAGTTACCCACAAGGTTGTGCATCCAGGTCAACAGTGCAAACAGAGGTTGCGACACCCACCAGGCCCACCCGTAATCAATGGTCAGACCGAGGTGCTCGGCGATTTCTTCCAACTGATCCTGGTCTTTGGGACCTGCGTAAAAACTTGTTCTCAACTCACCCTGTTGGCCGGCAGCAATTGTTTGCGCAGGACCTAAATAGCCAAACAGATACTCGTCTCGATTACCCAGTTTGCGCAGACTGTATTTATTCTCTTCCTCTTTCGGGGGAACCCAGGCACTGAGGAAGTAGTGCTGCATAACAGCAACCCAACCGCCCGTTTTCTTCTCTTCAACCTTGCCGTCAGTCAGGTCTTCAAAACTGACTTTTTTGTAGCGCTCTTCATCTGTCGTTATGGCACCACCAACAAATGGCTGCATGCCAAATCCGGCATCCGTCGCCGGGCGAGAGCTGTCACGCTTGATTTGGCCGTAGAGATTACCCTTCCACTCATTGGCGCTGCGGTTATCAACCAGATATGTGACATCTACCAGGTAATCGCCAGGTTTAAAGGTGAATCGCTTGGTGATATTTACTTCACCCTGCTGGTAATGAAGGTCAACTAACAACTCTTCACTGTCCATCTGGTAGCTGCTCATGGCGGTGCTGAACAATGGACGATTACCGCTCTGGTCAGTGCCATTAGCACCTACCAGGCCACTTTGGGCAATGTAGGTATGGCCCGCAGTCTGGTTGAGCAGTATCAGAGGTTGCTTACCTTCCAGTTCGGTCAGGTATTTTGGAAGAGCGACTTTGACGATGTCACCGCCACGGGGGTTGATGAGTACATCCAGAACATCAGTCTTTACCGAGATCAACTGTGTAGATGCTGGCTGTTGAACATCTTCACCGGACTGCTCGCTGGCGACTTGGGGAATCTCATCATCGGCAATGGCAACCTCGCTATCCACAGGTACTTGCGGGGTTTCTTCCACCACGGTGCGAGTATCAACCACCGGCTTGTGCTGCTCCTCAAACTTGTTCCACTCCTGGAACAGCATAACCACTACGACCATCAGGCCGCCCAATAATAAATAGCGTTGCCAATCCATTTTCAGTTCTCAGTGTTAGTAGTGTGTTTGGCGGCGGCGGTCTGGTTTTGGGTGTAGATAGGTGATCCTGAGTTTTTTACATCAGGCACCGGATCAAAACCGCCATCGTGAAAGGGGTGACATTTTAGAAGACGACGCACCGTTAGATAACCCCCTCGAAGCACTCCGTGTCGATTTATTGCCTCCAGTGCATATTCTGAGCAACTCGGATAAAAACGACACCTTGCACCGGTCAACGGACTGATAAAGCGCTGATACCCGCGAATCGGGGTTGTGATCAGCTTTTTACACACGTCGAGTGCTCCGCAATCGGGTCTTTGGCCAGTTTTTTTGCCAACCTTTTAAAGCTCTCTGTCATCAGACTGTTGAGTGCGGCTTTATCGAGATCGGCAATGCCACGTCTGGCCATACAGATAATATCGACTCCAGCCAGTTTCTCCTGATTAAGGCGAAACGATTCCCGCGCAGCCCGTTTGAAACGGTTGCGGGAGACAGCAAAGCGGACATTTTTTTTGGCGACAACCAGCCCCAGACGGGGATGATCAAGGGAGTTGGGGGTTGCCAGGAGCAGCAAGTGAGCGTGGCCAACTTTATAGCGGGTTCCATCAAAGACATTCTGGAACTGGCTAGCGTTGAGCAGACGCTTGCTTCGAGAGAAGTCAGATCTGCTCAACGTTGGCTCGGGCACTGTGCCGCCCCGACAGGAATTGCTTGGTCTGCGGCGTGAATTACGCAGCCAGACGCTTACGGCCTTTGGCACGGCGACGGTTCAAAACCAGACGACCGTTTTTGGTAGCCATACGTGCGCGGAAACCGTGGGTGCGCTTGCGCTTCAGAACGCTCGGCTGAAATGTTCTTTTCATGACTCTATTCCGTTGTAACTAAACTGTGTTTTAAACCGGTTCCAGTAGTCGCTTTCATATCAGCAGTTTCTGGCCTTGGCTCAGAATCACTGCGGCGATCCACCGTGGAAAGGGCGGCGATTTTATACAAAAGGTCGGGCTATAGCAATCCCTTCCACTATTTTCTCTTATCCAGATGAGTTTTTGTCTTCTCATCAACGGCCAAGAGCCGAAAACGGGCAGATTTTAACAAGTCTTCCTTCTTTATATACACAATTGGGGGCATGCTGTTTAAAACCTATGACGTTTGCTGGGGATATAGCTGTGTATAAATGTGGATAAAAATGGTCGATCTGTCACGCTGTGGATAACCACCTATTTCCTCCACAGCCAAACACAAGCTTATTTGCGGGTTTCTTAGTGTTTATCCGTACGGTTATCATTGCTATAACCACCTGAATAATATAGTTTTTTTTAGGTTATCAACAGAATTTCGCGTCACTATATATAAACATCACTATAAAAAACCTCTATATACATAAGAGATATATAAAACATATCTACTTATTTACCTTTCAAACGAAAAAAACAAAAAAAACGTATAATCGCCGGTTCGATGAATCAGGGTCTGCCACACTGACAGCTCCTGAATGACAAATTTTTGAGGAATCGACAAATGCAGTACCCGGGTCAATTTGATGTGATCGTGGTTGGCGGCGGCCATGCCGGCACCGAAGCGTGCCTTGCAGCCGCACGCATGGGCTGCAAGACCCTGTTGCTGACTCACAACATAGAAACTCTTGGGCAAATGTCCTGTAACCCGGCCATTGGTGGAATCGGCAAGAGCCACCTGGTGAAAGAGGTCGATGCTCTCGGTGGTGCCATGGCTATGGCCACTGACAAAGGTGGGATCCAGTTTCGTGTCCTGAACGCACGCAAGGGGCCTGCGGTTCGTGCTACCCGTGCACAAGCTGACCGTGCGCTCTACAAAGCGGCAATTCGAGAAATTCTTGAGAACCAGCCAAACCTTTGGATTTTCCAGCAGGCGGTAGATGACCTGATTCTTGAAGGTGATAGAGTCGTGGGTGCTAAAACCCAGATGGGCTTGTCGTTTTACGGCAAAACCGTAGTGTTGACCGCCGGTACTTTTCTGGGGGGACAGATTCACATAGGTTTGCAGAATTACTC
The DNA here is from genome assembly GCA_030252795.1 of Porticoccaceae bacterium LTM1. Taxonomy (NCBI): domain Bacteria; kingdom Pseudomonadati; phylum Pseudomonadota; class Gammaproteobacteria; order Cellvibrionales; family Porticoccaceae; species Porticoccaceae bacterium LTM1. The sequence continues at coordinate 3,126,580 of CP127080.1, read as the reverse complement.
CGGCGGCCGCGCCGGTGACCCACCGGCTATTTCGCTGGCACAGAGACTTCGCGAGTTACCGTTTCGGGTTGAACGCCTGAAAACCGGTACCCCGCCACGCATCGATGCCCGCAGTGTCGACTTTTCGGTGATGCAGGAACAGTGGGGAGACACCCCGACACCAGTGATGTCCTACCTGGGGTCCGTGGATCAACACCCGCAACAGCTGTGCTGTTACATAACCCACACCAATGAGCAGACGCACGATGTGATTCGTGGTGGTCTGGATCGCTCACCCATGTACAGCGGTGTGATTGAAGGGATCGGCCCTCGCTACTGCCCTTCTATCGAAGACAAAATCGTTCGTTTTGCCGACAAAACCAGTCACCAGATTTTTGTCGAGCCGGAAGGACTGAATACTCACGAGCTCTACCCCAACGGCATCTCTACCAGTCTGCCGTTTGATGTCCAGCTCAATCTGGTTCGCTCGATCAAAGGATTTGAAAACGCCCATATCACACGTCCGGGCTACGCGATTGAGTACGATTTCTTTGATCCGCGGGATCTGAACTACTCGCTGGAAACCAAATTTATCAGCGGTCTCTACTTTGCCGGCCAGATCAACGGAACTACCGGCTACGAAGAGGCTGCGGCGCAAGGTTTGCTGGCCGGAACCAATGCCGCACTGGCCGCTCAGGGCAAAGATCCTTGGTGCCCGCGTCGCGACGAAGCCTACATCGGGGTCCTTGTGGACGACCTGATTACCCTCGGTACCAGCGAGCCATACCGCATGTTTACCAGCCGCGCAGAATATCGCCTGCTGCTGCGTGAGGATAACGCCGATCTGCGTCTCACCGAAAAAGGCCGTGAACTGGGCCTGGTGGACGATCACCGCTGGCAAAGCTTCAATGAAAAACGCGAAGCAATTGCCACCGAACAGCAACGCCTGAAAACCACCTGGGTTCAGCCCAACTCGACTCAGGCCGAGCAGCTGAAAGAAAAACTGAGCAGCCCATTGACTCGTGAGTACAGCCTGCATGATCTGGTGAAGCGCCCGGAGTTGAGTTACGAAGATATCGCCGCACTTGACGACAGTGTTCAACTGGACTCGCAGGTGGCCGAGCAGGTGGAGATCGACGCCAAGTACGCCGGTTACATTGATCGCCAACAGGAAGATATCGACCGGCTGCGCGCCCAGGAGAACACGAAAATTCCGGAAGACTTCGATTACGAGGCGGTCAAAGGCCTCTCGAATGAAGTGAAGCAAAAACTCAGCGACGCCCGCCCGGACACTCTTGGCCGCGCCGTTCGTATACCCGGCGTAACCCCGGCGGCGGCATCGCTACTGCTGGTGTACCTGAAAAAACACAGCGCCAAAAGACGCTCGGCGTAACACACTGGTCGTCATCCCCACGAACGCGGGGATCCATCCCTGACGCAATGGTGGATTACCGTTTTCACGGAAATGACGGTAGCTGGTAAGGCGCGTAACTGAACAGAGAGACGAAAGATGAGAGATGTGAGACGAAGTACTAAGCCGGTTCTTCGTCTCACATCTCTCGTCTCTCATCTCCCAAAAAGAATTGGAAAACAGTTTTGGAAAACCACCCTCTTAATCAAAAACTGCGGCGCGGACTCGACGAGCTAAACCTGTCACTTACCGACAGCCAGATCGCCCTGCTGCTGGCCTACCTGGACGAGCTCAACCGCTGGAACAAAGCCTACAACCTGACCGCGATTCGCGACCCCGAGCAGATGCTCTACCTGCACATTCTCGACAGCCTGGCCATTTTGCCGCTGCTGGAAGGCGAGCATTTTGTGGATGTTGGCACCGGCCCAGGCATTCCCGGAATTCCTTTGGCCATCGCATGTCCGGAGCGTAGTTTTCAGCTGATCGACAGCAACGGCAAGAAAATGCGTTTCGTATTCCAGACCCGGCTCAAACTGAAACTGGATAACGTGATTGAGAAACAGATTCGTGTTGAACAGTTTGATCCAGACGCCGAAAACCGTCCCGGTGGCTATTGCGGCGTAATCAGTCGCGCTTTTACCAGCGTGCCGGATATGCTGGAGAAATGCGACCATCTGCCGAGAAAAGGCGGCCGTTTTTACGCCATGAAAGGCAAAGAGCCAAAAGATGAGTTGAGCACTCTGGCAAAAAAATATAAGGTCGTCGCTTCGCACCCGTTAATCGTGCCCGGCATTGATGCCGAGCGGCACCTGATCGAAATTGTCCACACCGAGGGCTAATTGCGTGAGTCGTATATTCGCGATCGTTAATCAAAAAGGTGGGGTTGGCAAAACCACCACCAGCGTAAACCTTGCTGCATCCCTCGCCAGTTATGGCAAGCGGGTGTTGATGGTGGATATGGATGCCCAGGGCAATGCCACCATGGGGTGTGGAATCGACAAACGCGAACTCGAGCTTTCCGTTCTCGACGTGCTGACCGGTGATGCCGAATTCGGTGAGGTGCTGCAGCGCTGTGAGTCGGGCAAGTTTGATGTGCTTCCAGCCAATAGCGACCTGACCGCTGCCGAAGTAGAGCTGCTCAGCGTGTCCGGCAAAGAGAGCCGAATGCGCTACGCTCTTGCCCGGGTTAAGGCAAACTACGATTACGTGATTATCGACTGCCCGCCAGCGCTGAGTATGCTGACGGTTAACGCACTGGTCGCCAGCGATGGTGTGATTATTCCCATGCAGTGCGAGTACTACGCCCTCGAAGGGTTGTCTGCGTTGATGGAAACCATTGGCCAGATCAGCAAAGTGCTCAATCCAGGCCTGAAAGTGGAAGGCATTCTGCGCACCATGTACGACCCGCGCAACAGCTTGACCAATGAAGTGACCGCCCAGCTGCGCAAGCATTTTGGCGATCGTGTCTACAGGGTCAGCATTCCCCGCAATGTACGTCTGGCGGAAGCACCGAGTTACGGTGAACCGGCAATCTGCTACGACAAACATTCAAAAGGGTCATTGGCCTATATCGGCCTGGCCGGCGAAATCATTCGCCGCCACAAAACAGAACATCAAGCAAAAACCGAATTGGTCGAGGCGTAACAGATTATGGCAAAACGAAAACTGGGACGTGGACTCGACGCCCTTCTCGGCAGTGCAACTGTTGAGGCAATGGTTGAAAGCGACGACGGCAAACTGGATATATCCAAACCTTCCGATGGCGATCAGCTGAAGCAGTTGCCTGTGGAGTTTCTGCAACGGGGTAAATACCAGCCGCGTCGCGATATGCATCCGGAAGCTCTTGAAGAGTTGGCCAACTCGATTCGCGCCCAAGGAATCATGCAGCCAATCGTGGTGCGCCCGGTTGCCGATAATCGCTACGAAATTATTGCCGGTGAGCGCCGCTGGCGCGCTGCCCAAATCGCCGAATTGGCGGAAGTCCCCACCCTGATCAAAAATGTTCCCGATGAAACCGCCATCGCCATGGCGCTGATCGAAAACATTCAGCGGGAAGACCTCAATGCCATCGAGGAAGCCCAGGCGCTGATTCGCCTGCAAAACGAGTTTGAATTGACCCAGCAGGAAGTGGCTACCGCTGTGGGTAAATCCCGCACCGCAGTGACCAACCTGATGCGCCTGATGACCCTGGAGGCAGAAGTGCGTCGTATGTTGGAGCACGGTGATCTGGAATTGGGCCACGCTAAAGTGCTGTTGGGGCTGACTGGTGGAAAACAGGTGGAAGCCGCCCGCACCGTAGTAGGCAAAGGCATGACAGTGCGTCAGACCGAAGCGCTGGTTAAACGAATTCTCCATGAAGCGGAGCACGGAAAAGCAAGCACAGCCAAGGTGAGCCCGGACATCAAACGCCTGGAAGACCAGATCTCCGAACAGGTTGGTGTACCGGTGATGCTGCAACATACCGCCAAGGGAAAGGGCAAGCTGGTTTTCAAATACAACAGCCTGGATGAACTGGACGGTATTATCAGCCACATAAAATAATTAGAAAAATTGCTGAGACAGGCGCAGTTAAGTTGAATAACAACCCCGTTGTTCCTATAATTGCGCCCGCTCAGACCCACCGTGCTAGTGGGCCTGGGCATTGTTGTGTTTGAGCGCTGGGCATTGGCGTAAGGTTTGAGTTGAGGAGCTGGCAGTTATGGCACGTATCGCGCCCCCGCCGGTTCATCGAATCGCCTGGTTCCAGTTGCTTATTCTGGCCCTGATCTCGGTAGCGTTACTACCGATTGAGCAGAGTCTGGCGGCTTCCGCAGCCGTGGGGGGATTGATTCAGATTATCCCGCAAGCCTGGTTTACCCGTCAGGCCTACCGCTATTCCGGCGCGCGCCAGATCCGGAATGTTGTAAATGCGATGTATCGAGGCGAGACAGGGAAAATTCTGCTGACCGCAGCCCTGTTTGCAGTTGTATTTAGAATGGCCGGCTGGATAAACCCGGTAGTATTTTTTTTGGCCTACGGCGCAATGATTTTGGTGCAACTGTTGAGTGCTTCGAAGCTGCTCAACGGGGCACGATAAAAGATTTTAAATCTATGAAAGTGCGAGAAAATTGATGGCAGGCGAAAATCCGACCACAGTAGAGTACATCCAACACCACTTGACTAACCTGGTCTATGGTAATCACCCGGAACACGGCTGGAGCTTTGCTCACAACGCCGAAGACGTAGCAGCAATGGGTTTTTCTGCGATCCATATTGACTCCATGTTGTGGTCAATTGGTCTCGGATTTATCTTTTTGATGCTCTTCCGCGCGGCAGCAAAACGGGCGACCACCGGTATTCCTGGTGGCCTTCAGAATGCTGTTGAGTGGAGTGTTGAGTTTATTAACGGTCTGGTGAAGGACACCTTCCATGGCCGTAACAAATTGGTTGCTCCATTGGCGTTAACCATTTTCATCTGGGTTTTCCTGATGAACCTGATGGACTTGATTCCTGTAGACCTGTTCCCTGCGCTTTTCTATGCGGCGGGCGTTCACTACCAGAAGATTGTTCCCTCTACCGACCCTAACATCACCTTGGGTATGGCGCTTGGGGTGTTTACCCTGATGATTTTCTATTCCATCAAGATCAAGGGATGGGGTTTCCTGAAAGAGTTGACCATGAACCCGTTCCACTCCGGCAAGTGGTGGTTGGACTTCACGATCTTCCTGCCAATCAACATCTTCATGGAAGTTGTTGGCTTGCTGGCTAAGCCTTTCTCTCTCGGTCTGCGTCTGTTCGGTAACATGTACGCCGGTGAGATGATCTTTATTCTGCTTGCTGTAATGGTTGGCGCTGGCTTTGGGGCAGGTGCCTTTGGCGGCGGCTTTGCAAGCATGTTTGGTGAGTCCTTTAACGCAGTTTACTGGAGCATTGTTCTGCTAGTTGTAATTGCAACCTGCTGGGCAAACCTGAAAGGAAAAATAACCACAGGCAAAACAATGTTGCTGTTGGTTACACAATTGGCGTTGGCTGGTGGTATGAGCTTGGTCAGCGGCGGTGCATTGCAGTGGGGATGGGCGGTATTCCACATCCTGGTTATCACACTGCAGGCATTTATCTTCACCGTGCTGACAGTTGTATATCTCAGCATGGCACATGAAGATCACTGATATTTAGAAACAACCTTTAACTTAAATTTTTAACTTTAAACTTTAGAAAACTAGGAGAAACACATGGAAATGGTCATCGTTGCAGCTGCAATCATGCTGGGTCTGGGCGCACTGGGTGCTGCTGTCGGTATGGGTCTGTTGGGCGGCAAGCTGATTGAAGGTACTGCCCGTCAACCAGAGCTGGGTCCAATGCTGCAAGGTAAAATGTTCCTGCTGGCTGGTCTGATCGACGCCCTGCCAATCATCGGTGTTGGTATCGCTATGTACCTGATCTTCGTTGTTGCTCCGAGCGTTGGCGCTTAATAGCCAAGCTTGATGGTAGTAACTCGAATTTCAAATCACCCAGCAAGAGGGTAATGGCGTGAATATTAATTATACGCTGTTCGGCCAAATGGCAGTTTTTACAATCTTCGTGTGGTTCTGCATGAAGACTGTTTGGCCGGCCATTATGAATGCTTTGGAAGAGCGCAAGAGGAAGATCGAAGCGGGGCTGGAAGCAGCTGACCGTGCCGGTCGTGATCTTGAACTGGCTCAAAACAAGGCGGCCGAGCAGATGAAAGAAGCCAAGCACGAAGCGGCTTCCCTTATCGAACAGGCCAACAAGCGGGCTAACCAGATCGTCGAAGAAGCGAAAGCGCAGGCTGTAGCTGAGGGCAATCGCCTGAAAGCAGCAGCGCAAGCTGAAATCGACCAAGAGATCAACCGCGCGAAAGAAGAGCTCCGTGGCAAGGTTGCTGCTCTGGCGATCCAGGGTGCCGAGAAGATTCTCGAAACCCAGATCGACGAGAACACCAACCGCGAGATGCTCGACAAACTGGCGGCCCAGCTCTAAGCGAGGTTTGACATGGCTGAACTGAGCACTCTGGCAAGGCCTTATGCTAAAGCGGCGTTTAAATACGCCGTCGATGCAAACGCTCTGCAAGACTGGTCGAAAATGCTGGCAACTGCTTCGGCAGTCGCCGGACAAGAAGTAGTGGAGCGTCTGTTGGCCTCCCCTACCCATACCGCGGCACAGCAAGCTGATGCGGTTGTGGAAATTTGCGGCGATACCCTGAATGATCAGGGCCGCAATTTTGTCCACACCCTGTCAGCAAACCGGCGTCTGCCACTGTTGGGCGAAATTGCCCAGCAGTTTGAGACGTTGAGAGCGGGCCTGGAAAAAACACTGACGGTTCAAGTGACCGCCGCTGGTGACGTAACCGCCGAGCAACAGCAGAAATTGGCCGACGCTTTGAAAGCGAAACTGGGCCACGAAGTGTCTCTGCAGGTTGATATCGACAAGAGCCTGCTGGGCGGCGCCGTAGTTCGCGCCGGAGACACAGTGCTCGACGGGTCTGTCCGTGGTCGTCTGGCGAAACTCGCCGAAGCGTTAAATTCCTAAGATCGAGGATCTGGAAATGCAGCAACTGAATCCATCCGAAATCAGTGACATCATCAAACAGCGCATCGAAAGCCTGGATGTTGCCACTGAAGCCCAGAACGAGGGCACTATTGTATCCGTCTCCGACGGTATCGTTCGCATCCACGGCCTGGCCGATGTGATGTACGGCGAAATGATTGAATTTGAAAACGGCAGCTACGGTATGGCGCTGAACCTGGAGCGCGACTCCGTAGGTGCGGTTGTACTGGGCGACTACCTGGGTCTGGCCGAAGGCCAGAAAGCCAAGTGCACCAGCCGTATTCTGGAAGTACCTGTTGGTCCTGCCCTGGAAGGTCGCGTTGTTGACGCCCTGGGTACACCAATCGACGGCAAAGGCCCGATCGAAGCTTCCCAAACTTCCCCTGTTGAGCGCATCGCACCTGGCGTAATTGACCGTCAGTCTGTTGATGAGCCTCTGCAGACCGGTATTAAAGCCGTAGACTCCATGATCCCCATCGGCCGTGGCCAGCGTGAGCTGATCATTGGTGACCGTCAGATCGGTAAGTCTGCTATCGCTATCGATACCATCATCAACCAGAAAGGCACTGGCATTAAGTGTGTATACGTTGCGATCGGACAAAAGCAGTCCACTATTGCCAACGTTGTGCGCAAGCTGGAAGAGCACGGCGCTATGGAGCACACTGTTGTTGTAGCTGCCGGTGCTGCTGATCCTGCTTCCATGCAGTTCCTGGCGCCATACGCCGGTTGTGCCATGGGTGAGTACTACCGCGACCGCGGTGAAGATGCCTTGATTATTTACGATGACCTGACCAAGCAAGCTTGGGGTTATCGTCAAATCTCCCTGCTGCTGAAGCGCCCACCGGGCCGTGAAGCATATCCGGGTGACGTTTTCTACTTGCACTCCCGTCTGCTGGAACGCGCTGCGCGCGTTAACGCCGACTACGTTGAGAAGTTCACCAACGGTGAAGTGAAAGGCAAAACCGGTTCCTTGACCGCCCTGCCAATCATTGAAACCCAGGCTGGTGACGTTTCCGCGTTCGTACCGACTAACGTGATCTCCATTACCGATGGTCAGATCTTCCTGGAAGCCGACATGTTCAACGCCGGTATTCGCCCTGCTATCAACGCTGGTATTTCGGTATCTCGCGTAGGTGGTGCAGCGCAGACCAAAGTGATCAAGAAGCTTGGCGGTGGTATCCGTATCGCACTGGCCCAGTACCGTGAACTGGCGGCATTCGCCCAGTTCGCCTCTGACCTGGATGACGCGACTCGCGCCCAGCTGGAGCACGGTCAGCGCGTTGTAGAGTTGATGAAGCAGAAGCAATTCTCTCCGCTGTCTATCGCTCAAACCGCGATCGCCCTGTATGCGGCGAACGAAGGTTACCTGAAAGAAGTTGAGGTAGCGAAGGTTGGCGATTTCGAAGCGGCTCTGCTGTCTTACATGAAGGCTGAGCATGCGGATCTGATGAAGCAGGTTGATGAAACCGGTGACTACAACAACGACATCCAGGCCGGCTTTAAAGCGGCTCTCGATAAGTTCGTCGCCACTCAATCCTGGTAAACACCGCATCGAGGGCCAGATGAAAATCTGGCCCTCTGATTGGTAACTTACATATTCAGGTAACGTTATGGCAGTCGGAAAAGAAGTCAAAACCAAAATCGCCAGTGTGCAGAGCACACAGAAAATCACCAGCGCTATGGAGCTGGTGGCGGCGAGTAAAATGCGTCGTGCCCAGGATCGTATGAAACTGGGTAAGCCGTACGCACAGCGTATTCGCGCCGTGATCGGCCACATCGCTAACGCAACCCCGGAGTACCGCCACCAGTATCTGGTTGAGCGCGAAATCAAGCGGGTTGGCTTTATTGTGGTGTCCTCTGATCGTGGATTGTGTGGTGGTCTGAACATTAATGTGTTCAAGCGCACTATCAAAGCGATGAAAGAGTGGACAGATCAAGGTATTGAAGTTGACCTGTGTGTGGTCGGTAACAAGGCCGCGTCATTTTTTGGCAGTCTGGGTGGCAATATCACTGCAGCGGTTAACGATCTGGGCGATGAGCCTGCGGCGGCTGACCTGCTGAGTAGTGTCAAGATCACCCTGGACGCGTTCGATGAAGGCAAAATTGATCGCCTGTTTATGGTGAGCAATGAATTCGTCAACACCATGACGCAAAAGCCTGAGGTCGCTCAACTGTTGCCGCTGAAGCCTACCGATGAGGAAGAGCTGAAGCACCACTGGGATTACCTCTACGAGCCAGACGCCAAAGACCTGCTCGATGGTCTACTGGTTCGCTACATTGAATCCCAGGTTTTCCAGGCGGTTGTTGAAAACAAGGCCTGTGAACAAGCGGCTCGCATGTTGGCGATGAAAAACGCCACCGACAACGCCGGCAACATGATTGATGAACTGCAATTGCTCTACAACAAAGCCCGTCAGGCAGCGATTACCCAAGAGCTGTCCGAGATTGTTGGCGGCGCTGCGGCGGTTTAATTTTCAGAGCAAACGGCTTTAACGCATTTACACAGAATTCTTGGTTCGGCTTCGGCCGGCAAGAAAAAGATTACTTTAAGAGGAACCGGAAATGAGTAGCGGACGTATCGTACAAATTATCGGCGCCGTGATCGACGTGGAATTCCCACGTGACCAGGTACCGAATGTATATGACGCGCTGACCGTAGAAGAGAAGGGTCTGACCCTGGAAGTTCAGCAGCAATTGGGTGACGGCGTTGTTCGTGCCATTGCGATGGGCTCTTCTGAAGGTGTTAGCCGCGGTTTGGCAGTAGCCAACACTAATGCACCAGTTAGCGTACCTGTGGGTAAAGAAACCCTGGGTCGTATCATGGATGTACTGGGTAACCCCATCGATGAGTGTGGCGAAATCGGCGAGCAAGAGCGTATGCCGATTCACCGCAAAGCACCGACTTACGCAGAGCAGTCTTCTTCCAACGAACTGCTGGAGACCGGTATCAAGGTTATCGACCTGGTATGTCCGTTTGCCAAGGGTGGTAAAGTTGGTCTGTTCGGTGGTGCCGGTGTAGGTAAAACCGTAAACATGATGGAGCTGATCAACAACATCGCCAAAGAGCACAGCGGTCTGTCTGTATTCGCCGGTGTTGGTGAGCGTACTCGTGAAGGTAACGACTTCTACTACGAAATGAAGGAGTCCAACGTTCTCGATAAAGTAGCGATGGTTTACGGTCAGATGAATGAGCCGCCCGGTAACCGTCTGCGCGTAGCCCTGACCGGTCTGACCATGGCCGAGAAATTCCGTGACGAAGGTAAAGACGTACTGTTGTTCGTTGACAACATCTACCGTTACACCCTGGCCGGTACCGAGGTATCTGCACTGTTGGGTCGTATGCCTTCTGCGGTAGGTTACCAGCCGACTCTGGCGGAAGAAATGGGTGCTCTGCAGGAGCGTATTACTTCCACCAAGACTGGTTCTATTACCTCTATCCAGGCCGTATACGTACCTGCGGATGACTTGACTGACCCGTCACCAGCTACCACGTTCTCTCACTTGGATGCGACCGTAGTATTGAGCCGTGACATTGCTGCTAAAGGTATCTACCCGGCAGTAGACCCGCTGGATTCCACCTCTCGTCAGTTGGATCCGCTGGTTGTTGGCCAGGAGCACTACGAAGTTGCTCGCGGTGTACAGTCTGTACTGCAGCGCTACAAAGAGCTGAAAGACATCATTGCCATCCTGGGTATGGACGAGCTGTCTGAAGAAGACAAGCAGGTTGTAGCCCGTGCTCGTAAGGTTGAAAAATTCCTGTCCCAGCCGTTCCACGTTGCTGAAGTATTCACCGGCGCCCCCGGTAAGTACGTACCGCTGAAAGAAACCATCGCCAGCTTCAAGGCGATCCTGGGTGGTGATTACGATCACCTGCCAGAACAGGCTTTCTACATGGTAGGCGGCATCGAGGAAGCTGTTGAGAACGCCAAGAAGCTGAAGTAACAGCTTCTTTGGCCAATCAGGCTGGAAGATTATCCTCTTAGAGGACTAGAATTATGGCTATGACAGTCCATTGCGACATCGTAAGCGCGGAACAGGCCCTGTTTTCAGGGCTTGTCGAGCTGGTAGTTGCGACCGGTTCACAAGGTGAACTGGGCGTTAACTTCGGCCACGCTCCGCTGCTGACCGATCTGAAACCGGGTCCGGTTCGTATCGTCAAGCAAAATGGTGAAGAAGAGATCTACTACCTGTCCGGTGGTTATCTCGAAGTTCAGCCGAATTGCGTGACGATCATGGCTGACCTTGCGAACCGCGCCGACAGTTTGGATGAGTCTGCTGTGCTGGCCGCCAAGGCCGAAGCTGAGCAGGCACTGGCCAACAAGTCTGGCGAGTTCGACTACTCCCGCGCTGCCGCACAACTGGCAGAAGCGGTTGCCCAATTGCGCACAATTGAGCAGCTTCGCAAGAAGATGCGTAAATAAAGTAGTGCTTTTGTGGTATAAAGGCGGCTTCTTAGCCGCCTTTTTTATTGATACTTTGGAAGTAGCGCTTTTTGCTCGATAGCGGCGTTGGCATCGTGCTCGATCGGTCATGTATTGCAATACATTCCCTCTCTGCGCGCGCTGCCGCCTTGCTCTAGAGCAAAAATCACCACTTCGAAAGCATCAACTCTTATTAGTTGTTTTGGCGGTTCGAAAGGTAAATTACCGCGTTAGTTTTTAATCAGGAAGATTCAATGATCGATATCGTTATTCTCGCGGCGGGGAAAGGGACCCGCATGAAATCCGCTCTGCCAAAAGTTCTGCACAAGCTGGCAGGTCGTCCTTTGCTGCAGCACGTTATCGATACTTCCAGTCAACTAACCAATGCACAAATTACTGTTGTTACCGGTCATGGTTCCGAGCAGGTTCGCAGTACGGTAAACGGTGTCGAGCAGTGGGCCGAGCAGACCGAACAACTGGGTACCGCCCATGCTGTGGAACAGGCTCTGCCCCACCTGAATGACGACGGCAAAACCCTGGTCCTATATGGTGATGTACCACTGCTGGAGCAAGCCACTCTCAGTCGCATGCTGGAACTGGTGGAAGAAAACACCATGGCATTGCTGACCGTAGACCTGAAGGACCCCACCGGTTACGGACGCATTATTCGCGATACCCACGGCAACGTGACGGCTATCGTTGAACACAAGGATGCCAGCGAAGCGCAACGTGCCATCTGCGAAGTGAACACAGGGGTGATGGCGTTGAACAACGCTGACCTGAAGCGCTGGTTGCCGATGATTGGCAACAACAACGCGCAGGGCGAGTACTACCTGACCGACCTGATCGAGATTGCCCAGAAAGATGGTTACATCATCAACCCGTTGCAACCTGCTTGTGAGCAGGAGGTTCAGGGCATTAATGATCGTGTACAGCTGTCTGAACTGGAGCGCTACTATCAATTAACTCGCGCTGAACACGCAATGCGCAATGGCGTGACACTGGCCGATCCAAACCGCTTTGATGTACGCGGCAGCCTGGAAACCGGTACCGATGTTACTATCGACATCAACTGTGTGTTTGAAGGCACCGTGCAGCTTGGCAGTAATGTGGTTATCGGCCCTAACTGCCTGATCCAGAATGCCCGTATTGGCGATGGCGTAGAGATCAAGGCCAATACTGTGATTGAAAACAGCGTGGTGGCCAACAACGCGATTATTGGTCCATTCGCGAGGCTGCGCCCAGGTACGGAATTAGCGGAAAATACCAAAGTCGGAAATTTCGTTGAGACCAAAAAAGCAGTAGTTGGCAAAGGCAGCAAGATCAATCACCTGAGCTATGTTGGCGACGCCGTGCTGGGCGAAAATGTAAACGTCGGTGCAGGCACTATTACCTGCAACTACGATGGCGTGAATAAGTACAAAACCGAAATTGAAGATGGGGCTTTTATTGGTTCCAATAGCGCTTTGGTTGCACCGGTTACCGTGGGTGCAGGCGCGACAGTTGGTGCCGGTTCAACCATTACCTGCAGCGTGCCAGCCAATGAGTTGGCTGTGGGTCGCGCCAAGCAGAAAAATATTCAGGGCTGGAAAAAGCCAAGCAAAAACTAATCATAAAAGGAGAGTGGTACCTCCCTGTGTAGGGTGCGCCGTGCGCACCAAAAATACGGAATAGAGCGGGTGCCACTCACACAAGAGGATATGTAGAAAGATGTGTGGGATTGTAGGAGCGGTTGCCAACCGCAACGTGACCAATATTCTGGTTGAAGGCCTGAAGCGCCTCGAATACCGCGGCTATGACTCCGCCGGTGTCGCCGTTGTCAACGGTGACGGCGTGGTTCACTGCCGCAAAAACGCCGGCAAGGTAGCGGTACTGGAAGACAACCTGAACGCCAATCCGGTGCGCGGTGAAATGGGTATTGCTCACACACGTTGGGCAACACACGGCGTTCCAAGTGACGTCAACTCCCACCCGCACTGCTCCGGCCAAATTGCCCTAGTGCACAACGGTATTATTGAAAACCACGACGAGCTACGGGCCGAACTGAAAGCTGCTGGTTATAAGTTTGTTTCCGAAACCGACACCGAAGTTGTTGCCCATCTGGTGCACTCATATACCCAGCAAGGCCAGGACCTGCTGAATGCAGTAAAAAACAGTATTGCTCGCCTGGAAGGTGCCTATGCCCTGGGTGTTATCAATGCCGATGAGCCTGGTCGCTTAATCGGTGCCCGCAAAGGCAGTCCTCTGGTACTGGGTGTTGGTATCGAAGAGAACTTTATCGCTTCTGACCAAATGGCGCTGCGTCAGGTAACAGACCGTTTTGTATTCCTGGCTGAAGGGGACCTGGTTGAGGTTACCGCCGACCAATACCGTATTTTTGATATTAAAGGTACCGAGGTGGAGCGCGAGGTTGTTCAGCTCTCCGGAGATGATGGAGTGGCGGACAAAGGTGGTTATCGCCACTACATGCTCAAAGAGATCTACGAACAGCCAAAAGTATTGGAAGATACTCTGCAGGGTCGCGTAAGCGACAAACATGTATTGCCACAAGCCTTTGGCCAGAAAGCCACAGCACTGTTTGAGCAAGTGGAAAACGTACACATTGTTGCCTGCGGCACCAGCTATCACTCGGGGATGGTTGCGCGTTACTGGCTGGAAGAGTGGGCCGGTATTCCCTGTCACGTAGAAGTGGCATCGGAGTATCGCTACCGCAAAGTCGTTGTGCCAAAGAACACTCTTTTTGTAACCATCTCCCAGTCCGGCGAGACCGCGGATACCCTCGCCGCCCTGCAAGTTGCCAAAGATGCAGGTTACCTGGGTACCCTGACCATTTGTAACGTGGCTAACAGTTCCCTGGTTCGCGAAAGTGATCTGTCATTGATGACAATCGCCGGACCGGAAATTGGAGTGGCTTCAACAAAAGCATTTACCACACAGCTGGTAGCGTTGCAGTTGTTCTGTATCGGCGTGGGTCGTTACCATGGCTTGAGCGAAGCCAAAGAGCAGGAGTTGGTGAAAGCCCTGCACGCCCTGCCCGGCCTGTGTGAAGAAGTACTGAAACTGGACAGTGAAATTGAACAAACCTTTGAGTGCTTTAATGACAAGCATCACTCGCTGTTCCTTGGCCGTGGCGTACAGTATCCGGTGGCAATGGAAGGTGCTCTTAAACTGAAAGAGATCTCCTATATTCACGCCGAGGCCTATCCATCCGGTGAATTGAAACACGGTCCGCTGGCATTGGTGGATGCCGATATGCCGGTGGTAGCAGTTGCACCAAACAATGAACTGTTGGAAAAGCTGAAGTCGAACCTGCACGAAGTACAGGCGCGTGGTGGACAGTTGTTTGTGTTCGCCGACAAGGCAGCCGGTTTCCACAATCAGGAAGGCGTTACCGTTATTAACCTTCCGCACGTGCCGGAAAGTCTTGAAGCGATTATCTACACTCTGCCCCTACAGCTGTTGTCATACCACGTAGCTGTAGTGAAAGGCACCGACGTAGATCAGCCGCGTAATTTGGCGAAGTCGGTTACTGTTGAATAAAGCTCAAGTGAATAATATCCGGTGTACAGTAAACTGATTTCAGTTGCCGTACACCGGGTTTTCGAAATTCAAAATTGAAAACTAAATTCAGCAGTCGGTTTGTTGAAATAGGCATATTCACCGCGTTAATAAGTAGAACAGATTATGAATATATTTGTTCTCGATAATGACATTGAAAAGTGCGCGCAATATCACTGCGATCAGCATGTGGTAAAAATGATATTGGAAAGTGTTCAGCTGCTTTGCACTGCGCTCAATAAAAAAGGCTTTGAGTCACCCTACCGATCCACCCACATAAAACACCCCTGTGTTCTTTGGGTTGAAGAATCATTTGATAACTTCCTTTGGCTGCAGGAATTGACGGTGCAGTTAAACAGCGAGTATCGATATCGCTACGATAAAATCGGTGATCACAAATCCATCGCAGTATTAAGTCAGATTTCCTCTCTACGCTATGAATCGAATGGCTTGACTGAATTTGCACAAGCGATGCCGGATGAGTACAAAATACCCGGAGATGCTGTCAGCGCTTATCGGCAGTTTTATCTTGGCGAAAAAATGGCATTTGCAAAGTGGACAAAAAGAGCAGTTCCCAAATGGGTTCCTGCTCAATAAAAACCCGTAATACAAAGTGAATCTAACAGGGTTACTGTGCTATTTTGATTTTGCCTGTTTTCGGTCTTCTTCCAATACCTGAACTATATCTGTGAGACGTTCCCGCACAGCTATGTCGCAATTTCCACAGCAGGGCGGGCTGTAACTCCAGCCCAACCAGAAAAAGCATGATCACTACACCAAATTCGGCAAAGTGCATCACCTCGGTTTGATCGCCAACCAGATGCAGGACAAACGGGCCAATCAGTATGCCCGCGAGCAAATAACCCAGTACGGAACCCAGCCCCAATCGCTTGGCAATTGGCACTGCCAGCACAGCAGCAGCCAGGTAAATAACGGAGCTTTCCATCATTGTTGTTCTCCCTGTGACTTCATACATTCTAACGAGTTATCGTTGATACGGATTAATCCGGTTTGCCCGACCTCGAAAAATAAACTAGAAACAACAGATGTCTTTGAAAAAAGAGAGCGGGTGATGAGCAATCTTGAGCCATCGGCAGAAGCCAACTGTGAATGTCTGACGGGGTGTGGAGCGATCGAGTTTATTCTTAAACCGAAGGATCGAGATCTCGGCGGCTTTTCCGTACGCCGTCTGCTGCCCAATCGGGAGGTGCGCCATATAGGTCCCTGGGTGTTTTTTGACCACATGGGGCCTGCAGATTTTGAGCCGGGCACTGGTATTGATGTTCGGCCCCATCCCCATATCAACATCGCCACTGTGACCTATCTGTTCGAGGGCTCAATCCTGCACAAGGATTCACTGGGTAGTATTCAGGTAATTCGCCCCGGGGATATCAACCTGATGGTGGCTGGCCGGGGAATTGTTCACTCGGAAAGAGAAACCAAGGATGTTCGTAACAGCCAGCATCGCACCAATGGTTTGCAGTTGTGGCTGGCACTACCGGAAGACGATGAGGAGATTGACCCGTCATTTCACCACTACAGCACCGGATCCATTCCCACGGTTGAAGTGGATGCTGTCCCGGTGAGAGTTATGATGGGAGAGGCTTATGGTGTGGAGTCCCCCGTAAAAACCTTTAGCTCCACGCTGTATATCGAAGCCAAAATGACAGCTGGTCAACGACTTGTTTTACCCAATGCCGAGCAGCGAGGACTGTATCTGGTATCGGGTTCAGTAAAACTGTTAGATACCGTTGTAGAGACGCATTCCATGGTTGTTCTGAAAACGGAGCCCAACGTATGCGTTGAGGCATTGGAAGAAACCCAGATTGCATTGATCGGAGGCTCTGATATTGGCCAACGACATATTGACTGGAACTTTGTATCAAGTAGGCCAGAGCGTATTGAACAGGCGATTCAGGATTGGAAAGCTGGTAAATTCAAGCCGATCTCTACGGATAACCGTGAGTATATCCCCTACCCTGGCTGAAAAGCCGGAGTGCAAAGTTGTGTAATATTTGCACTCCCCCAAGGGGAAGGTTCTATAATCTGGAAAAATTTACCTGTACAGATGGTATGGCACTGATATCAACACTGAACAAATCACGACGCCGCGTAGCAGCAACACTGCTAATGTGGCTGCTGTTCAGTGGTCAGCTTTTCTGTACCGCGCATGCCAGCTCCGGAATAAATAACCCAAAGGCAGAACAGGCTTCCCTTTGTAGTCATTGTTGTCACAGTGAAAAACCGACACAGGCGCTGAAAACCAGTTGTTGCGAGACCCCGTCAAGTTTTTGTTGTGGTGAAGCCAAGCATGGCGCTGCAGCTGAAGCGGGTGTCGACTGTTATCAACAGGTGATTCTCTTCCTGGTTTCTTTTGAGCAACTGCTGGGTCAGGAACCACTGTATCGCAACCCGACACTACCCAAATGGGTAGAAGAACTGACGTTGCGACGATCGGACCCACCCATTCATCTGGTTAACTGCACCTTCCTCGATTAGGCACTTCTCTTTGTATTCAGCAGACAAATTGTCTGCCGGTTGAGCCGTGCCTGTGGCGCGGCTTCGAATGCAACAGGAGTGAATTATGATTTTCCATCCTTATAAAGCGCTGGTTTTGCTGGTGCTTGCAGTGCACGCGTTAGCAGTTAACGCAAGCACAGCAGACCAGAAATCGGCATTGACCCTCAATAACGCCGAACGCCAGGCACTGTCCAATGAGCCGGGTGCACAAGCGCTGCAACTCAAGGCCAGTGCCTTGGCCAGTGAAGCTGTAGCGGCCGCACAACTGCCCGACCCAAAGCTGCAGGTGTCCCTGGATAACCTACCTACCGATGGCTTCAAGTTTGATCAGGAGCCAATGACGCAATTCAAGATAGCCCTGTCGCAGCAGATACCTGCAACAGGTGCTTTAGAAGCGCAAAGTGGTATTCGTAAAGAACAGTCACAAGCTGCCAGTAACCAGGCAATGGATCGCCAGCTACAGGTGCTGCGGCAGGTTCGCGAAGAGTGGCTTGAGCTCTACTACTGGCAACAGGCCAAAGAGGTGGTTTCTACAAGCAAAACGGTTTTTAAACAATTGTTGGCGGTTGTGAACTCGCTCTACAAGGTAGGCCGGAAAAACCAGCATGACTTATTGCGAGCCGAGCTGGAATTAAGTCGACTGGATGATCGCCTGATCGATATCGACGATGAAATTGCCCGGCAAAGAGCTCGCCTGTCGCAATGGATTGGTGATGACGCCAACAGGAGCATTGCCAGTGAGTTACCTCAGTGGCAACTGGCCAACAATATTGATGCACAGTTGTTACAACAGCACCCGGCCATGATGGCTCTGGATCGTCAGGTGGAAGCGCGTCAGCGACATATCGCCCTGGCAGAATCCAGCTATCGTCCGAACTGGGGGGTGAACGTCAGCTATGGCCACCGTCAGGAAGATTTTACCGGTCGCGACCTGCCGGATTTTTTCTCTGCGGGAGTCACGGTACAACTGCCATTGTTTACCGATAAGCGACAGGACCAGAAATACCGCGCCAGTGTTGATCAGCACCAAGCGGCATTGAGCGACCGCCAGCAGAATCTTCTTGCCCTGCGCTCACAACTGGACAACCACCTGAGTAATGCCCGCCACTTAAAACAGCGCTTTGAATTGTTTCAGCAGACCATTCTGGTCCAGGCGGGGCAACAGGCTGATTCAGCCTTGAAAGCCTACCGGTCCGATGCCGCAGATTTTGATGAAGTGATGCGCTCGGTATTGGCGGAGCTGTCCGCGCAGCTGGAGAATCAGCGACTGCAGATTAATTATTTTAAAAGCCTGGCCAGGGTCAGATATCTGGTGGACTTTAACGAGATTAAGGAGATAGCCCAATGACTATCCAAAAACGTATTTGGGCCAGTGCCATTGCCCTGATCATATTGATCACTGGTTTTACAGTAAACGCCCAACAGCCAAAACAAAGCGAGCAGCATGCTGAGCATACTCACTGGGTCTGCCCAATGGAGTGTCAGCCGGCGGTACACGAAAAAGGTGACTGCGAAATCTGCGGTATGCATCTGGTGGAAGACAAAGAGTTCGCAAAGAGTGAAGAACACAGCCATTGGGTTTGCCCAATGGACTGCCAGCCTGCACAACACGAAAAGGGCGATTGTCAGGTGTGTGGTATGCATCTGAAGGAAGAAAAGTCTGCCTCAAATGCCGAGCCCAAGAAAGAGACCCACTGGGTCTGCCCGATGGGTTGCCAGGATCCTCAGGCAGAACCCGGTCGCTGTGATGTTTGCGGAATGCATTTGAAGGAAGAAGCAAAGTCAGATGCAAACGCCGAGCCCAAGAAAGAGACCCACTGGGTTTGCCCGATGGGTTGCCAGGATCCTCAGGCAGAACCCGGTCGCTGTGATGTTTGCGGAATGCATTTGAAGGAAGAAGCAAAGTCAGATGCAAACGCAGAGCCCAAGAAAGCCACCCACTGGGTTTGCCCGATGGGTTGTCAGGATCCACAGGCAGAACCCGGTCGCTGTGATGTCTGTGGTATGTACCTGAAAGAGGAGCCTGTTGAGGGCGGAGAACACTCTGGTCACAACCATCAGCATCAGGCAGAACACAAAGCCGAAATGCCAGCTCCTGCGCCAGAAGCCGAAAAGGGTTCCCCGCAATGGGTCTGCCCAATGCACCCGCAAATTGTAAAAGACAAACAATCTGGCTGCCCGATCTGCGGGATGGATCTGGTGGAAAAAAAGCCCAAACCCGCAGCACCGGCTGAAAAGGTGATCGATTATTGGACCTGCCCGATGCATCCGCAGATCAAAAAGGACAGCGAAGGCTCCTGCCCGATTTGTGGAATGGATCTGGTGCCAGAGTACAAGCCCACAGCCGGAGCTGAAGAAGGCGGTGTTTATATTTCGCCAGCGGTGGAAAACAACCTCGGGGTGAAAACCGCCGAGGTGGAGGAGTCATCCCTCACGCAATGGGTCGACACAGTTGGCTATGTACAGTTCAACGAAGACACCCTCAACCACATTCACACCCGGGTTGAAGGTTGGATCGAGGTTCTGAATATCGACAGTGTTGGTGATCCAGTAAAGGCCGGACAGGTACTGTTTGAAATATTCTCCCCGGAGCTGGTAAACGCTCAGGAGGAGTATGTAACCGCACTGGAAAGTGGCAACAAGCCTCTGATATCCGCATCGCGCCAACGGCTGTCACTGCTTGGGGTATCGGGCAGCCAAATTGATGCGCTGCGCAAAACCCGCAAGGTTCAGCAGCGCCTGGCAGTGATGGCTGATCACACAGGCTACATCAGCATGCTCAATGTGCGCGAAGGAATGTTTGTAAAGCCAGCGACAGAAATTCTCGCCACAGGTGAACTGGATACCGTATGGGTGATTGCCGAAGTATTTGAACGTCAGGCGGCGTGGCTGAAACCCGGCCAGAGCGTGACTATGAAAGCCGACAGTTATCCCGGCAGTGAGTGGCGAGGCCTTGTGGAATACATCTATCCGGTACTTAACCCACAGTCCCGGACCTTGGAAGTACGCATTCAGTTTGAAAATCCCGACGAGCGCCTAAAACCCAATATGTTTGCGA
The DNA here is from genome assembly GCA_030252795.1 of Porticoccaceae bacterium LTM1. Taxonomy (NCBI): domain Bacteria; kingdom Pseudomonadati; phylum Pseudomonadota; class Gammaproteobacteria; order Cellvibrionales; family Porticoccaceae; species Porticoccaceae bacterium LTM1. The sequence goes on along the minus strand of CP127080.1, from coordinate 3,106,086 downwards.
ATATTCGCATTCATGCTGGCGACGAAAGCGCCCGTCTGCACATTCCCCGCTCCGCACTGATTCGCGGCGGCCGTTACGATCGGGTGGTGAAGTCTCTGGGCGATGGTCACTACAAGTCCGTACTGGTGACTGCTGGATTGGAGTCCGGAGACCGTGTCGAGATTCTCAAGGGCTTGAGCAGTGGCGACAAAGTAGTGACATCTGCTCAGTTTATGATCGACTCCGAGTCCAACCTCGACGCCGAGATGGAGCGTATGGAAACGCACGATCACAGCCAAAGCCACCAGCACTAAGAGGCGTCAAACATGATTGAAGCCATTATTCGCTGGTCAACCCATAACCGCTTTTATGTAATGTTGATGGCGGTGGTTCTGTTGGGCAGCGGCATCTATGCGATCAAAAATACCCCGGTGGATGCGATCCCCGACCTCTCTGATGTGCAGGTGATCATCAAGACTCCCTACCCTGGCCAGGCCCCACAGGTGGTAGAGGACCAGGTTACCTACCCGCTCACAACCGCGATGCTCTCTGTGCCCAAGGCTCAGGTGGTGCGTGGATTTTCGTTCTTTGGCGACTCATACGTCTATGTGATTTTCGAGGACGGCACCGATATTTACTGGGCGCGCAGTCGCGTGCTTGAGTATCTCAACCAGGTATCCGGAGAATTGCCAGCGGCGGCCAAACCACAGTTAGGCCCGGATGCCTCCGGTGTTGGCTGGATTTACCAGTACGCGCTGGTGGATCGAACCGGTCAGCACAACCTGGCTGAATTGCGCACCCTGCAGGACTGGTTTATCAAGTATGAGCTACAGACCGTTGAAGGGGTGTCCGAAGTGGCCACTGTCGGCGGCATGGTCAAGCAGTATCAGGTGGAGGTCGACCCCAATAAACTGCGCGCCTACAACATTCCGCTGGCCCATATTCGCACCGCCATTGAGCGAGGTAACCAGGAGTCCGGTGCCTCGGTAATCGAGATGGCTGAAGCGGAGTACATGGTGCGTGCCAGTGGTTATGTACAGTCTATTGAAGACCTGAAAAATATTCCCTTGCGATTGAGTGATAGCGGCACGCCGCTGTTGCTGGGCGATGTGGCTGAAATTGTCGAGGGGCCGCAGATGCGTCGCGGTGTTGGCGAGCTCAACGGTGAAGGCGAAGCGGTCAGCGGTATTGTGGTGATGCGCTACGGTGAAAACGCCCAGACCGTGATTGCCGAAGTGAAGGAAAAGCTGGAAAGCCTCAAGCAGGGGCTGCCGGCGGGAGTGGAAGTGGTTGAGGTGTATGACCGCTCTACCCTGATCCAGAATGCTGTCGACAACCTGTATGAGAAACTTACCGAAGAATTTATCGTCGTTGCGCTGATCTGTGCAGCGTTCCTGTTCCACTTCCGCTCGTCACTGGTCGTAGTGGTCAGCCTGCCGCTGGGTATTATCGGCGCATTCGTGATCATGTACCTGCAGGGCATCAACGCCAACATCATGTCACTGGGCGGTATCGCCATTGCAATTGGCACCATGGTGGACGGCGCAATTGTGATGATCGAAAACCTTCACAAGCATATCGAGCGGGATGAACTCAACGAGCAGAATCGCTGGGATGTGGTGACAAGGGCGGCGCAGGAAGTAGGTCCACCGTTGTTCTTCTCACTGCTGATTATTACAGTCAGTTTTCTGCCGGTATTTACCCTGGAGGCACAGGAAGGTCGATTATTCTCACCACTGGTGTATACCAAGACCTATGCCATGGCCATTGCCGCTGGATTGGCGATTACTTTGGTACCGGTTCTGATGGGCTACTTTGTGCGCGGCAAGATCATTTCCGAGCACAAAAATCCGCTCAATCGCTGGATGGTGGCGGGATATATGCCGCTGATCAAAGCAGTGCTGCGTTTTCCGAAAACCGTGATTGCACTGGCGCTGGTTGCCGTGGTTTCAGCATGGTGGCCCTACTCGCAGGTGGGTAGTGAATTTATGCCGCCGCTGGATGAAGGCGACCTGATGTACATGCCCACCACCTACGCCGGTATCTCCATTGGTGAGGCGCGGGAGCTGTTGCAGCAGACCGATAAGCTAATTCGCACAGTGCCGGAAGTGGTCACCGTGTACGGGAAAATGGGTCGCGCAGAAACCGCCACCGACCCGGCTCCTCTGACCATGATTGAAACCATTATTCAGCTCAAGCCGAGAGATCAGTGGCGTGAAGGTCTTACCACCGATGATCTGCGTGCCGAACTGGATCAGCTGGTTAAGTTTCCGGGGCTGACTAATGCCTGGGTTATGCCGATTAAAACCCGCATCGACATGCTGGCTACCGGTATTAAAACCCCGGTTGGTATCAAGGTGTCGGGGCCAGATCTGAAAGAGATCGAAAAAATCGGCAAGCAGCTGGAAGTGGTTCTGGCAGATGTACCGGGTACTGCATCGGTTTACTCGGAGCGAGTGGCCGGTGGTCGGTATATCAATGTGGATATCGACCGCAAGCGAGCGGCCCGTTACGGACTGAATGTGGCGGACTTGCAGGAAGTGGTGCGAACTGCCATCGGTGGTGTAAACGTTACCGAAACCGTCGAGGGACTAGAGCGATTCCCGGTGAACCTGCGTTATCCACAGCGTTATCGCGATTCCGCAGAACAACTTAAGTTGCTGCCCATCGTTACACCGGGTGGCGGTCGTGTTGCACTTGCCGATGTCGCAGAGGTGACCGTGGCCGATGGCCCGCCCGCCATTAAAAGCGAGAATGCCCGTATCAATGGCTGGACACTGGTGGATATCGATGACCGTGACCTCGGCAGCTATATCGACGAGGCCCAGAAGGTAGTGCGGGATAAAGTGATACTGCCAGCGGGCTACTCCATTAACTGGTCTGGTCAGTACGAGTACATGTTGCGAGCCGAAGAGCGCCTGCAGGTAGTGGTGCCTGTGACCTTGGCAATTATTGTGCTGTTGCTCTACATGAGTTTCCGCCGCATCGGCGATGTGGCATTGATTATGGGTACCCTGCCCTTTGCGTTGGTGGGCGGTATCTGGTTTATGTACTTGAGCGACTACGACTTCTCGGTGGCTGTTGCTGTGGGCTTTATCGCCCTTGCAGGACTGGCGGCAGAGCTGGGGGTGTTGATGCAGGTCTATCTCAACCTCTCCTGGAACCGTCTAACCGAGCAGGCTAAGGCAAGTGGTAAAAACCTTTCGATTCAGGATTTGCGTGAGGCGGTGATAGAAGGCGCCTGTTTGCGGGTACGCCCCAAGATGATGACCACGATTTCGGTGCTCGTTGGTCTGGTGCCAATCATGATCGGTGCCGGTACTGGCTCGGAAGTGATGCAACGTATTGCTGGTCCGATGATCGGCGGGATGGTATCTACATTGCTGTTGGCGCTACTGGTGATTCCGGCGGTGTATTACGTCTGGAAGCGTGCGGGGTTAAAAACCGCGACCGCTGAATAATAAGTGGAGGTCGAAGTGTTTTATAAACATTGTGCGTTATGGTTTTGCCTGTGGCTTGCCACAGGCCACTCAAGTTATGCCAGTGAAATGGAGTCAGCGCCACAACCAATGGTGACAGTGATTCCAGCCCCGGCGGCTGGCAAGAGTGGTCAGCCAAACCTGTTCACAGATCAGGATGGTCGTGTTTACTTGAGCTGGATTGAGCGTGGGGAAGCAGGAAAATCCACGCTGTACTTTTCCGTACTCAAGCATGGGGCATGGTCGTCTCCACAGGTGATTTTTACTGGCACAGGCCAGATGGTAAATCCGGTGGATTTTCCGTCATTGGTGAGGCTCCAGGATGGCGCTCTTGCCGCACACTGGCTGAAAAATCATTCGGGAGGCGGCTACGATATCCAGGTCTCTTTCTCATCTGATCTCGGAAAGAACTGGAGTGATCCGATAACTCCCCACACCGACAATAGCCCCACCGAACACGGCTTTGTGTCATTGTTGCCGGCAACGAATGGCGATCTGGATTTAGTCTGGCTTGATGGTCGGGACTATGCCGAGGAAACTCGCGAAAACCAGACTGCTCTTCGGTATGCACAGTTTGACAAAAGTGGCCAGAAAACGTCTGAGGTGGTGCTTGATCAGCGGGTGTGTGATTGCTGCCAAACCGCTGCAGCCAATACACGTAGCGGTAAGGTCGTAGTGTACCGCGATCGTTCTGCAAACGAGATCCGTGACATAGCCATAGTGAGGTATCGCGATGGCGAGTGGATGTCACCCAAAGTCATTCACGCGGATGGCTGGGAGTTTCACGGCTGCCCGGTAAATGGGCCTTCGGTCGATGCAAAGGATCGCGATCTGGTGATCTCCTGGTATACAGGAGCCGGATCAACACCACAGATAAACCTGTTGTTCTCAAGGGATGAAGGAGACACTTTCGGAAGACCGGTAAGGGTTGATGGCGGTGATCCGTTGGGTCGCGTGGGTGTGGTTCTTCTGGATAACAGGTCGGCTCTTGTCAGCTGGATAGAAGCCGGTGAATTGCGCGTCAGGCGCGTATTTTCAAATGGTCAGGCAGACAGCCCTGTCACTTTGGCAAAACTGTCTTCCGCAATGCAAAGCGGTGTGCCACAACTGGTGCGCAACACTTCAGGTGTTTATTTTGCTGTCACCCAGCGCGGTAAACCATCCAGTCTATTAACCGGAATGATCAACTATAAAGTGAAGCCGTAAGGAAGCAGGTTACACGGCCAGACCTGCATTGAAAGCAGAGCGTGTGAAGGGGGCGATGGATTTACCATTGCCCTCTTTGTTATGGTTCTCTGAAATATGAATATCCCTGCAGGAGCGGAGAAAGCCGCTGCTCCACAATAAGAATTATGCGAGGCTCAATGTACAAGCACTTCAAATCGGTCGCGTTACTGATCTGGCTGTCACTGTTTCTATTTGGCTGCTCCAGCCAGCCCAAACAAGTCCAACTGCCCCCGGAGCCGGAAACGGTTGTTGAAGAGTCAACTTTGGAGAAAGTGGAACGCCTGTATGGCCAGCAGGCAGCCGCACGAGTGAAGTATTGGCAGGAACTGATCGACAGTGCTCCGCGACTGGAAGAGCGTGACAAGCTGTCGCAGGTGAATCAGTTTTTTAACGGTGCGCGCTTTCTGGATGACAGTGAGATCTGGGGTGAAAGCAATTACTGGGCAACACCAATGGAGTTTCTGATTCTAGATGCTGGCGACTGCGAGGACTTTGCCTGCGCCAAGTACTTTACCCTGCTGGAGATGGGGGTGGAGATCGACAAACTCAGGCTGATCCACTGCAAGGCCAGCTCCCTCGATAAAGCTCACATGGTGCTGGCCTATTACCTGGCACCGGATGCCATGCCGCTGATTCTCGATAACCTCAAAGATGAAATCCTCGCGGCTGACCAGCGCCTCGACCTTACTCCAGTGTACAGCTTCAACGGCAAGGACCTGTGGCTTGCGAAAAGCCGCTTCCAGTATGAAAAAGCCGGTGACATCAAAACCCAGAAGCGCTGGCAGGCGTTGCAGGAGCGGGTAAAAAGCGGCGAAGTGCCGGTGCTGGTTATCAAAGAATAAACGGGAAAATAGTGCCAGGGCTGGCTAGTCTTTAGGTAGCGGGATTTGTTGTCCGTATTTTTGTCCACGTTTTGGATTGCTATGGCTGAATCACTCAAGGTGCTGACCTACAACATTCACAAAGGCTTCTGCACAGGCAACCGCCGCTTTGTGCTGAAGGGGATGCGTGAACTGTTGGAAATTGTCGATGCCGACATCGTATTTTTGCAGGAAGTGCATGGTTCGACTTCGCGCCACAAGCGCAAACGCGGCTCGTTCCCCGATACCCCACACTTTGAATATCTGGCAGAACAGATCTGGCCCCACTTTGCTTACGGCAAAAATGCAATTTATAAAAAAGGCGATCATGGCAACGCCATTCTCAGCAAATACCCGTTTGAATTTGTCGAGAACATCAACGTCGCTCGTAGTCGTTTGGCCAGCCGTAGTATTCTGCACGGAGTGCTGGAGATTCCAGAAAAGAACTTCAAGCTGCACACCCTTTGCATTCACCTTGGCCTGTTTGAATCCGAGCGCATGGAGCAGGTAGAGGTGCTGGTGGATCGAATCGAATCCCATGTGCCGCACGACGAGCCGATGGTGATTGCCGGGGATTTTAATGACTGGCGCGGGCGCATCGAAAAACTGCTCGGCGATGCCCTGGATACCAAAGAGCTGTTTATGGAGCTGGATGGTCACCACGCCGCCACCTTCCCGATCTGGTTCCCGATGCTGCCGATGGATCGAATCTTCTACCGCGGTTTGAAACCACTGGCGGGTCGCTGCCTTAGCAAAGGCCCATGGCGCTCCCTATCCGATCACGCCGCACTGTTGGGTATTTTTGAACTACCTGAATAGATAGCAAAAGGAGCAGCATTTGCCGCTCCCCTAATTCACACTAATTTCGTCCGACCCCAAGCTCACTCTTTATCCAAATCCCGCACGCGGTAGTAGTTCTGCTCGGTCAGGGCGTGGAAGGCGCGTACGCGGGTGCGGAATTCATTGATGGACTTCAGTACCTTGGCAAACATCTCATCCTCGGCGGCGTATTCGGCCAGCACTTCTTCACTGATACGGTAGAGTTCTTTTAATACCTCATCCGGAAACTGGCGAATCTCCACACCGTGTTCGTTGATCAAGGTTTGCAGAGCAATGCTGTTACTGTTGGTGTAGTCATCCAGCATATCGGTGCTGGCGGCTCGGGCGGCCACTTCGATAATTTTCTGTAGATCTTTGGGCAGCGATTCCAGCTTTTCCTTGTTGACGATAATTTCCAGAGCCGGACCAGGTTCCTGCCAGCCGGGAGCGTAGTAGTATTTGCCTAACTGATGGAAGCCAAAGGCAAGGTCGTTGGCAGGGCCTACCCACTCTGTAGCATCAATTACACCGGTCTGCATGGCGGTGTACAACTCGCCACCGGGAATGGTTACGGCTTCTGCTCCGGCCCGGTTCATTACTTCACCGCCCAGACCGGGAATACGCATCTTCAAGCCTTTGAGATCTTCCAGGCTGTTGATTTCACGATTGAACCAACCACCCATCTGTACACCGGTGTTGCCGCCGGCAAAAGGAACCAGGTTGAACGGCTCGTAGAGTTCGCGCCACAACTCCAGGCCGCCGCCGTAGTGCAGCCAGCCATTCAGTTCCTGAGCGTTAAAGCCAAACGGATAGGTGGCAAACAACACCGACGCCGGGGCCTTGCCCTTCCAGTAATAGGCGGCACCATGACCCATCTCGGCAGTGCCGCGGGACACTGCATCAAACACTTCAAAGGCTGGTACCAGTTCATTTTGGCCATAGACTTTAATTTTCAGGCGGCCATTGGACATGGTGTCTACCATTGCGGCGAACTTCTCCGGGGCGGTACCCAGACCAGGGAAATTCTTCGGCCAGGTAGTGACCATCTTCCACTTGTAGGTTTGCTGTGGCTCGGCGCTGGCCTGTTTGCCGGCGGTATCTTTTTCACCACAACCGCTGATTGCAGCGGCGAGAAGAACGGTTGGCAGAATTAGAAGTTGTTTGAGGTTCATTATCATTGTCCCATTATTATGCTGTTCTCACGCTTTCACGTGTCATCCTGAGCGCAGCGAAGGATCTCGGTGCAGCTGGTGGCTTGAGATCCTTCGCTGTGCTCAGGATGATGGTGAGAGACCACTGCGCAAGCGAGGATTTATACACGGTTTATTACAACGGCTGCAAATTGGCGTATGCCACCACCAGCCATTTATTGCCTTCGTTTTCGAAGTTCACCTGAACGCGGGCATGAGCACCGTTGCCTTCAAAATTAAGTACTGTGCCCTCGCCAAAGATCTTGTGATTAACTCGCTGGCCCAGGCTCAGGCCAGTATCAATTCCCTCATCACTGAATCTCGGTGAATCGCTGCGGGCATAACTGGTGGGGCGGCGTACCTGGCTGTTGAGGCGTACTTCCTCAAGCAATTCTGATGGAATATCCCGTACAAAACGTGACACGCTGTTGAAACTCTCGCTGCCGTACATCTGGCGGCTTTCGGCAAAGGTGAGGTAGAGTTTTTGCATGGCGCGGGTAATGCCCACGTAAGCGAGGCGACGCTCCTCGTCGAGACGGCCCGGTTCTTCCAGGCTCATCTTGTGCGGGAACAGGTTTTCTTCCATACCGGCCAAAAACACCAGCGGGAACTCCAAACCCTTGGCGGAGTGCAGGGTCATCATCTGCACCGCATCTTCGCGGTCGTCAGCCTGTCGCTCTCCGGCATCCAGTGCTGCTTCATCGAGGAAACGGCCCAGCGGTGAGCGCTCTTCATCATCGCCACTGCGGTCAAAACCGCGACAGGCACTGATCAGTTCCTTCAGGTTTTCCACCCGCGCCTGACCGCGCTCGCCCTTCTCTTTGCTGTGATGATCCACCAGGCCGCTGCGCTCAATGACATGCTCGGTAATTTCATGCAGCTCCAGCTCGTCGGTTTCGCTGTCGAGCTGGTCGATCAAGGTCAAAAAGGCTACTACGGCATTGCCTGCGCGGGCGGTGAACTGGCCATTGGCAACCGCCAGCTGAGCCGATCGCCACAGTGACTGGCCATTGGCGCGAGCCGCATCACGCAGTTGTTGCACGGTTTTGTCGCCAATGCCACGAGTCGGGGTATTGATCACCCGTTCAAAGGCCGCGTCGTCGTGGCGGTTAAGCATCAGGCGCAGATAGGCCAGTGCGTTTTTGATTTCCAGCCGTTCATAGAACTTCTGGCCGCCGTAGATACGGTAGGGAATACCGGCGCGCAGCAGCGCCTCTTCCAGCACTCGCGACTGGGCATTGGAGCGGTACAGTATTGCTGACTCGTCGTAGCGATTGCCCTCATTGGACCAGCTTTGCACGCGGTCGGCGATAAAGCGCGCTTCGTCATGCTCATTGAACCCTGCGTAGAGAGACAGCAGCTCGCCAGCGTCACCCTCGGTCCACAAATCCTTGCCGAGTCGGTCGCTGTTGCGGGCAATCACCGCATTGGCGGCATCAAGAATATTGCTCGTGGAGCGATAGTTCTGCTCCAGCTTGACGGTTTTCGCCTGTTTGAAATCGTTGCCGAAGTTGCGGATGTTTTCGATTTTGGCACCGCGCCAGCCGTAGATGGACTGGTCGTCGTCGCCCACTGCAGTAACGGCAGAGGGCTGGTTTGCACTGCCGGCACCGGCCAGCATACGCAGCCAGGCGTATTGAATGCTGTTGGTATCCTGGAATTCGTCTACCAGAATATGGCGGAAGCGGTTCTGGTAGTGGCGCAGTAGAGCCGGGTTATTGAGCCATAGCTCATGAGCGCGCAGTAGCAATTCGCCAAAATCCACCATGCCACCGCGCTGACACGCTTCTTCGTAGGCGGCGTAAATCTTTACCATGGTGGTGAGGTAGTGGTCTCCGGTCTCCTGAATATGATGAGGGCGCAGGCCTTCATCTTTCTGGGCGTTGATAAACCACTGTGACTGGCGTGCCGGCCAGCGATTCTCGTCGAGATTGAGCGCCGCAGTAACTCGCTTCAATAGCCGTTGCTGATCGTCGGAGTCGAGAATCTGGAAGTTCTCCGGCAGTTTCGCTTCCTGCCAGTGGGTTTTCAGCAGACGATGTGCGAGGCCGTGAAAGGTGCCCACCCACATACCACTGGGTGGCATGCCTAACAGATCGTTTATGCGCTCGCGCATTTCACGGGCTGCTTTATTGGTAAAGGTCACCGCCAGAATTTCGTACGGGGATACGCGCTCTACCTGAATCAACCAGGCAATGCGGTGTACCAGTACACGGGTTTTACCCGAGCCAGCGCCAGCGAGAACCAGCAGGTTTTGATCCGAACTGGAAACCGCATCGCGTTGGGCGGGATTGAGGCTGTCTAATATTGAGGTTACGTCCATGGGGGCGGATTCTAGCACCGTTTGCATATGGATTTATATACAGTGTTTTGCCCGACGTGCGCACCGATTAACAATGTACAAGCAAGTGGTGGGTACGGCGTCCCTACCGCTAAGCCGTTACAAAGTTTGTGAAAAAAACTACAATGGCTCAAACGCCCATCGGAGCTAGCCCTTGAAACCCGCCACTCTCACCCAGGCTATCAGTGCCTCCTTAGATAATATGCGCAAGTCAGAGCGCAAAGTGGCCGAGTTTGTGCTGGCCAATCCGGTGGAGGTTATCAACCTGCGCATTGTCGACCTGGCACGCCGCGCCGAGGTCAGCGAGCCCACGGTGGTTCGGTTTTGCCGCGCGGTTGGTTGTAAAGGATTTCAGGAATTCAAACTGTCACTGGCTCAGCAGTTGGCTTCCAGCCCCAGTTACGGGCAGATTGCAGTTACCGAAACCGACACGGTTCGCGAGTACACCCACAAGGTATTCGATTCCACAGTTGATACCCTGCTGCAGGTGCGCGACCACATCAACCCGGAGCAACTGGAAGTCGCCATTGCCGCATTAGCGCAAACCAGGCGAGTGGAGTTTTACGGTTTTGGTGCATCGGCCTCGGTTGCGGCGGATGCACAGCACCGCTTTTTCCGTTTGCAGATTCCCTCGGCGGCCTATTCCGATCCGCACTTGCAGAATATGTCGGCGACCTCACTGGAGCCGGGCAGCGTAGTAGTGGCGATCTCGCAATCTGGCCGTACCCGCGCATTACTGGATTCAATGATGTTGCTGCGCAACCGCGGCATCGAGGTTATAGGGCTGGCTCCTACCGGCACACCGGTTCTGGAAGCCTCCTCTATTCCACTGCCCATCGATGTAGTGGAAGACATTCAACTTTACACACCACTCTCATCACGCATCGCCCACCTGGTGGTAATCGATGTGTTGGCGATTGGGGTCGCCCGCCACAAGGGTGAGCAGCTGCAAACCCATCTGCAGGAACTTCAGGAAGGACTTAAAGTACTTCGAATGCCCGAATGACGGGCATTTTTGTTGCAATGTTATAAAGTAACACTTAATATTTTCGCCATTCGAATGAAACCAATATGGCGTAATTCGGTCTTTCAGGTCTGTACTCTTAAATGCTCACGGGCAGAATCACAGATCTTATTTGAAATGGGGGGAGAGTCTCAGCTCTCTTGTGGTGAACGCGGATTACCCGCGGTCACCCGTTTCTGTAATTTTCCAATACGAAAACAAGGTAATAGCATGAAAATGAAAGCACTTATTGCATCCATGCTGGCTTTGGGGTCGCTATCTGCGCAGGCCGCAGACAGCGAGTGGTATCGCTACTCAGCGGTATCCCCGGACGGCAGCAAAGTAGCGTTCAGCCACAAGGGAGATATCTATGTGGTGAACAGCCAGGGTGGAACCGCTGTGCCGGTAACCACTCACAGCGCCCACGATACCTACCCGGTGTGGAGCCGCGATGGCCGTATGCTGGCGTTTGCATCCGACCGTTACGGTAATTTCGACATCTTTGCTGTACCCAGCACCGGCGGTGAAGCCCAGCGCCTGACCTACCACTCTGCCAACGATATCCCCAGTGATTTCAGTGCTGATGGCAAGAGTGTGCTGTTTACCTCTCTGCGTATGGACTCTGCAGCGAATACCCAGTTTCCAAGTGGCCGTCTCGAAGAAACCTACAGTGTTAACCTGAGTGGCGGCACGCCTAGCCAGGTTACCACTATTGTTGCCGAAGAAGCCCGCTATAACACGGCTGGCGACAAGTTCCTGTACCAGGACAAAAAAGGTTATGAAGACGCGTTCCGTAAGCACCACCGTTCTTCCGTAACTCGCGATATCTGGCTCTACGACACCAAGAAAGACGAGCACACCCAAATCACCAACTGGCTGGGTGAAGACCGTCAGCCGGTTTGGGCCGATAACGACAGCGCGTTCTACTTCCTGAGTGAGCGCAGCGGTACCATGAATGTGTGGAAACAGGACCTGGCATCTGGCAAAGCCACCCAGATCACTAACCACACCGTGCATCCGGTTCGCTTCCTGAGCCGCGACAACCAGGGCAACCTGGTTTACGGGTTCCACGGTTCCATCTATCGCCTGGACGCTGGCAGCAGCGAGCCACGCAAGCTGACTATCCGCATCAACCAGGACGACAGCACCAACGACGTAGAGCGTATGGTGAAAATGGATGGAGCCAGCGAATTTGCTGTTTCACCGGACGGCAAAGAAGTAGCCTTTATTGTACGCGGTGAAGTGTTTGTTACTTCCACCGAATACAAGACCACCAAGCGTATTACCAATACCCCGGAACAAGAGCGCTCTGTTTCCTTCTCACCAGATGGCCGCGCCCTGCTGTACGCCGGTGAACGCAACGGCAGCTGGAACCTGTACCAGACCAAACTGGTAGAGAAAGACCAGAAGCACTTCAACAACGCCCTCAAACTGAAAGAGAGCGTGGTACTGGCCAATGACGAGGAAACCTTCCAGCCTGCGTTCTCACCGAACGGCAAGGAAGTGGCTTACCTGTCTAACCGCGACACCCTGAAAGTACTCAATCTGGAAAGCGGTAAATCCCGCACTGTGCTGCAAGAGAAGTACAACTACTCCTACAGCGATGGCGACCTCTACTTTGAATGGTCACCGGACAGCAAATGGCTGGCGACCAGCTTCATCAATCCAAGTCGCTGGATTACCGAAGTGGGCATTGTTGCTGCCGACGGCAAAAGCGACGTGGTGAACCTGACCCTGTCGGGTTACGCCGATGTTGCGCCTCATTGGGCACTGGATGGCAACGCCATCACATGGATGACTGCCAAGAACGGCCGCCGCAATCACGGCAGCTGGGGCTCAGAGATGGATGTTTACGGTGTGTTCTTCAATGAAGAGACCTGGGACAAATTCCGCCTCACCAAAGAAGAGTACGCGCTGAAAAAAGCCGAAGAGAAAAACGGCAAGAAAAAAGACGAAGAAAATGGTGACGAGGAGAAAGAAGAAACCTCCAAGCCAAAAACTGTCGAAATGGATCTTGCCAACTTCGAAGATCGCCGCGCCCGCCTGACCATGCACGCTGCCGATATTGGCGACGGCCTGCTCAGCAAAGACGGTCGCAAACTTTACTACCTGGCCAGCTTTGAAAAAGGCTACGACCTGTGGGTTCGCGACTTCGACGACAACAGCACCAAAATCCTGAGCAAGCTGGGCGCCAAAAGTGCATCCATGCAAATGACCAAAGATGGCAAAGAGCTGGTGGTACTGTCCGATGGTCGCCTGCAGAAAGTCAACTTGGGCAGTGGCAAGCCGGAAGGCATCGCCTTCGGTGCAGAGATGTTCCTGAATGCAGACGCCGAGCGCGCCTACATGTTTGAACACGCCTGGCGTCAGGCCCGCGAGAAGTTCTACGTGAAAGACCTGCACGGTGTTGACTGGGACCTGATGAAAAAAGAGTACCAGCCAAAACTGGCCGACATTAACAACAACCGCGACTTTGCCGAGTTGTTGAGTGAACTGCTGGGTGAGCTGAACGCTTCGCACACCGGTGGTCGCTACCGTGCTGGTGGTAATGGCAATGGTGACCAGACTGCAGCACTGGGCATTATTCCGGATTACGGATACACCGGTGACGGCATCAAGATCGCCGAAATCATCGACAAAGGTCCACTGGTCAACAGCGAGAGCAAAGTAAAAGCAGGCATGATCATCACCGCCATCAACGGTGAAAAGATCGATGCCAACAGCAACTACTATGCCATGCTGAACCACAAAGCCGGCGATCGCCTGCTGCTGACTGTAAAAGACACCAGCGGTAAAAAGGCGCGTACCTTTGAGCAGGTAGTAAAAGCCATTCCAGTGCGTTACGAAATGGAACTGCTCTATCAGCGCTGGGTGAAAAACCGTCGCGATCTGGTAGAAAAACTGTCCGATGGCAAGCTGGGCTACGTGCATGTTAAAGGCATGAACACCCAGTCATTCCAGACCACTTACTCCGAAGTGCTGGGTCGCAACGTCGACAAAGATGCACTGATTGTTGATACCCGCTTCAACGGTGGTGGCTGGTTGCACGACGACCTCAACACCCTGCTGTCTGGCGAGAAGTACTACACATTCTTACCACGCGGTCGCGCGATCGGCTCCGAGCCGCTGGCAAAATGGTATCGTCCGTCAGCGGTAGTTGCTGGTGAAGGCAACTACTCAGACGCCTACCTGTTCCCGCACAGCTACAAGCAGCTGGACATTGGTCCGTTGATCGGTATGCCGGTTCCGGCAACCGGTACTGCGGTATGGTGGGAAACCATGATCAGCGGTGACGTGATCTTTGGTATTCCGCAAATCGGTATGCTGGACCAGGACGGTAACCTGCAGGAAAACCGCGATTTGGTACCGGACCACCAGATCAACAACGACCCGAACTCCATGTCTCGAGGTCGCGATCCTCAGATCGAAAAAGCGGTAGAAGTGCTGCTGAAGAAGTAATTCACAGTAATCAAACCGTCGTCCCCGCGAAAGCGGGGACCCATAAAAAACCCGCAGTTTAGGCTGCGGGTTTTTTTGTTGTGTAACGGAAAATTGAATTCGGGAGAAGATAGAAGTTTTGGTGTCAGTATCAATTGCAAGGTTAATGTCACAGACGCTTGTCATAACTAGTGCCTGGATTTCCGCTTTGGATTTCTGCAAATCAGGAAATCAATATAAATGAACAAACCAATAAACAAAATCCAGATAGTATACGGCGGCAGAAAAATTAGTTCACTTATCAACAAAATAGGAGCCATGACAAATAGCGCTGATGTTCCTATGCTACCGTCATCGTACGACGTGTATTTTTCCCAAGTAAGGGAAACTAGCCCAGCAAAGAAAATAATTGCCGCTAGAACTGAAGGGATATGTAATTTTCTGATTTTAATTTCCATTGTGTGAGTTACAGCGCTCGCCACATAAGTGAGCAACTTGTTGCGATTCCAGCTCACGAAGTGGGCGCTTGTTAAGTTTCCTCTGCCACAGCTTCCCACTTGCTGCCATTGTAAAACCAAGTTTTTCCGGTTTTTTTATCTATTCGACAAATTCGCCAATGACTCTGCAAATTATGCTCAATTACCTTATATTCTGACTTCGGCAAGTCCTCATTCTCTTTGACAAGCTTATATCTCCCCTTAAATGCTAGCCAAACCGCCCCAGTTCCCCTATGGTACCGCACCAATATTGGCCAACCGTTTTGATCTTTAACACTAAAAACTTCGAAATCTTCTTCAGAAGCACTCACTACGGAAGAAAGTGAAATGCCCAGAACAACAACTAAAGAAATTATAATTCTCACTTAAATCTCCTTAAAACTTAACGCCTTGCTCACCGGAAAATTAGGAACGCAGCGAGTAATTTTTCCGAGTGCAGCAACTTGTTAGGCCTCTGCGTCATAAATTGCTCTGATTTTTTGAGCCATTTGTGGAGTGACCGCGAAGCCTTCTGCGGTAATGTGACTTAATGCCACATAAGGTTTGCTACTTCCACCATTTGGCAAGCCAAGCTCTTCTTCTATATCATTTTCCAATACCACCGAAGAACCTATATTGATATCAATCTCATCAACAATTTTTTGTGTTGATCGATCTGCCGACGCAATTGCATCGACTCCTTTGTGAGCTTGATGATCCCTATCATAAACAGCGACATACGGGATAGAAAACTTATTCATAAGCTTAACGTAAAGGGGGATATTATCTTTTGAACCGCAATCGATTAAAGTATATTCGTACCTAAATACACCTAACTCTTTAGCCAATAGAGGAAATACAGTTTTTTCTGTAGCTCCCTCTAGCAACACAACTTTACTGGCAAAGAATAATTCACCACGATCAGGATTGATCCAGTAGGAAAGATTGAAGTCTTTTTTTGAATCTCCTTCAAACAAATCTTCAGTGCATTGCTTAACCTTAGTTCCGTTTACTTCATCATTCTTTGTTGCTATGTAAATAGACTTATAACGCTCAACATCAATAAGACCGCTTGAATGCGTACAGAGGATCACTTGACTTCCTGACTCAGACAAAGCAACGAATGAGTCGAATAACGACCTTTGCGCTTGAGGATGTAAATAAAGCTCAGGCTCCTCGAATATAAAGTATCTAGAATTTGATGCTTTTCTATTTCCTTGTTCTTCCGCCGATTCTGCCTCGGCAAAAGCTTTTTTAGCAACTACTTGTATTAGCGCAACCGTGAGAGCTCGTTGTAAACCGTGTCCTTTTCGTTTTATATCAGTTCTAACACCGTCATCAACCCAAACCTGAGTATTTGCCTTAAATACATTCTCAATATCAGGAGCACTTACTTCAATATCTACTTTTGCACCCCACGCAACTAGCTCATCAGTTAACTCTTGCTCAAAGTCAGTCAATTGTTGAGGTCGATCATTATTGTCGTTACCTTCGTGATCTTTTTTGTTCAGGGTGGAAAATAGTTTTCCGAGTTTTTCCTTTGTTTCCTTCCAGTCTTTATTGTGCTCAGACATTAAATCTACAACATCAGCATACATTTTTCCGAAAACACTAGAATCTTTAGAAGAAAAATCATCCGATGCTTCTTTTACAGCTGGTATAAAGTAAACTTCACCAAATATTCCCTTTGCTACACTTTTCAACCCCAGAAAATTTGTAGTCTCAAGCTCAAAAGCGAATTGAATATCTTCGCTGTTATTTTTAATGTATTCGTTTTGGGCATCGATGATATTTTGCTTGGTGATTCGTCCAGAATCAGGAACATAAGGATGGAATGGCAGGCTGGACGCTAGTTCTCTTTTAGTGTAAGCAGAAGCATTCGCTTCTTGAAGCCAATCCTCCGATGGATTTTCTATGTATCCTCGGTATTCAAAACTACCACCTAAAAAGGCTGTTTTTCTTACGACTATTTTTCCCTCAGAAGTTAAATATTTTTTGAAAGTAGTTTTATCTGACTCACCAAGATCACAAAACTCAATTTCTACAAATAGTTCAGAAGAACCATGGAAGAAGTCCAGATCTTGTTGCTTTATCTCACCAAAGAAGAATAAGACGGAAGATAAAAGATTCGACTTGCCGTGGTTATTCTGACCAATGATAACCATTAGATCTTGTGCTTTTAGCTTTTCTTCTTTTACAGAGCGCCAGTTTTTAACCCATATACTTTCAATTTTCACTACTTACTCCTTGTGGCCTAACAGTTAATTATGAAGCCACAGCTTCTTTTGTCGGCTTCCTATATCAGCGCTCATCACTTTCTCGCTATGAGCCATTTCTTTTAGTAATTCAAGGCGTTATCGGACTTAGTGATCGGCAGCCCTCAGAGGGTTCAAGCCACGACTTCTTTTTTCCTGGCCTTGTATTTCGGTATTCATTCCAACGCCTTTTGACAATTCCTTTAGTTATCAACCAATTAGCAAACCTTGGATTGCCGGAGTTCGTCAAAAGAAGCAACGGCTTCATATTTCCATTTGTGAGGATGAAGGTTCTGGAAGGCAACTGTATTTATTGCAGTTGTATGGGAGTAAAAACTATTGGTGATAAACGCACTCCCTTGCCTATCAAGCCAGCTCGACTCTTGAGTCTGTTGAATCTGGCTATCCGCCTACAGGCTCTTGGCCTGCAAACAGAACGAACATACCTGTACTGGACCAAATACTATATTAATTTATGCCGCCAATGCCATTAGTTTTGCCGCCGCTGGCAATGCTGAATGGTGCCCTTTCTGAACGCGATCTTTCCCAGCGGGCCAACTCCACTTATTATGTGTGTCTATTTATAAACAACAACCTATAAACATAAGAACGGTTAACACATTATGGAACTCGAATTTCTGTCCGCCTCATTCATCAATCTGGCCATCAACCTCAGCTACTCATTGATTGCCATTGTGGTCAGTGTCTATGTGCTGTTCTGGGTAGATAAAAAGCTGCTGAAGAATGTGGATCTGGAAACCGAGCTGAAAGAAGGCAATGTAGCGGTGGCGATTTTTGCCTCGTCGATCTTGATTTTCGTAGCGATTGTGATTGCGTTCGGCTTCAAGGGGTAAGTTAAGGGATGGGTCGGCGAACAAGGAAGGCGAGAAAGTCAGGTAAGGTTTCGGAGGTTGTTTTAACGATCCTGATGGTTTTTATGTTTGCTTTCTTTAATAGCCTTAAAGAGAGCGGAGGCGATCGGGATATCGAAAATAATATTGAGGTTTCACTAAAGCAGCTGGGAAAAGCCGATTTATCGATTTCGTCGGCTGGACAGTCGCTGCAAATTTTGCCGCTCGGTCCAATGTTTTCCGATACAGATATTAAGGAACTGCTTGATGGCCAGTTTGGTGTGAGCCATCCATCCAGTTACTCCTATGGTAAGAATGGTCCTCATACCATGTCCGCCCAGGGTGTTGATCAATACCACTATCTGGTTCACTCGTTTCTGGAGGGGTATCAGCCGTTTGAAGTGGATAATGTGATGTTGCCACTTTATGCCCTGGCCAAAAGAAAGTCCTACCTGCTGGATGAGAAACAGTACTCCGGCAGAGCGGATGTTTGGCAATCCAGCCGACAGGCATTTTTTAATCCCAAAGGCGACTGTGAGGATCATGCGATTATTCTTGCCGACTGGCTGATGGCCATGGGCGAAGATGCAAGAGTGGTGCTCGGAGATATGGATGGCGGTGGCCATGCCTGGGTGGTGCTGTTTAAAAACGGCAAAGAGTATTTGTTGGAGGCGACAAGAAAGTCCGGACTGGGTCGAACCAAGCCCTACCCGCTTGCGGCACTGTATAAGGACTATCACCCGAGATACATGTTTAACCGCGAAGGCTTTTGGGTAAATCATGGTGACAAATTCACAACCGATTATTCCGGTAAACACTGGCAGGAGATGAGTCGGTATTCAGTTAGCACGAGTGTGAGAAAATAGAGCTAACCTTGAAATCTAAGCCAAAACTACCAGTCACAAAACCGTTAATAAACCTTCACCTATCGGTAAGTCCCCCGCAACAATTCACATCTAGCATTGGTCCTCGAGACTGCCATTAATCACTTCGAATATCGAGGGTGTCACCATGAGTTTTGAGCACGATGAAGAAATCTGTAACGAGTCGGGCAATCGCCCGTTTCAGGATGTACTGAATGCCAACGTGGAGCGCCGCAAGGTATTGCAGGGTGGTCTGGCGACTGCTTCTGCGGTGTTCTTTGCCGGTGGCGCTGGCGGCGCGATTGCCAAGGGCTTTAACAATATCCAAAGCCCGCTGATGAACTTTGCGCCGGTTCCAAATGCTGAAGGCAACGGCCCGATTCCGACAATTTCTGCTGATTATCAATACGATGTGCTCATCCCCTGGGGTGAGCCACTGCAACCGGGTGGCCCCACCTACAATTACCCGCCCAGCGCCGAAGACCAGGCACTGCAGATTGGTATCGGCCATGACGGTATGCACTTTTTCCCGATTCGCGAAGAGGGCCTGCCGCGCAATGGTTGGGATCAGGATTTGTGGGACGACCGCAAGGACTGGTACTACAACACCCAGTGGGGCACCAACGGTAATGATCGTGGAATGCTGTGCATTAACCACGAGTTTGGTGACAACAGCACCGTGCTGGGTAAAAACACTCCGGCAAGTCTGGAAGATGTTCGCGCTTCCCAGCATGCACACGGTGCTTCTGTGGTAGCCCTTAAGAAAGTAAATGGATCCTGGCAAACCGCAGCCAGCCCCAATGCCCGCCGCATTCACGTTAACACCGAAGTGGAATTCAGCGGTCCGGTGGCTGGACACGCTCTTTTGCAAAATGCCGCAAACAATGTCCCCAAGGGTACAGTGAATAACTGCTCCAATGGTTACACCCCGTGGGGCACTTACCTGACCTGTGAAGAAAACTTCAACGGCTATTTCGGTGCTACCAGTGAATGGACTGCCACTGAAGAACAACAGCGCTACGGCTTTAGCTCCGGTGGATTTGGTTATGGCTGGGAGTTGTATGACGAGCGTTTCAATATGTCCAACCCGGACTACGCCAACGAGTGCAACCGCTTTGGCTGGATTGTGGAAATCGACCCGTTCGATGGCAGCAAGAAGCCGGTTAAGCGCACTGCTCTCGGTCGCGTTAAGCACGAAGGCATTGCCATCACTGTTGGCCGCGGCGGCCGGGTGGTTGGCTACATGGGTGACGATCAGCGCTTCGATTACATTTACAAGTTTGTGTCTGACGCCAACTGGCGCAGCATGCGCGCCAAGGGCCAGAGCCCGCTGGATCACGGCAAACTGTATGTGGCCAAATTTAATGATGATGGCACCGGCGAGTGGCTGGAGCTGACCATCGACAATCCGGTTCTGGCACAGCGCTTTGCTGACCAGGCTGAAGTACTGACCTTTGCCCGTGTTGCCGCCGACCTGCTGGGCGCGACCCCGATGGATCGCCCGGAGTGGACTACTGTGGCGCCAAACGATTGGGTGTACTGCACACTGACCAACAACAGCCGTCGCGGTGCCGACCAAACCGATGCCGCTAACCCGATGGGGCCAAATAACGACGGCCACATTATCCGCTGGAAAGACAGCGACCAGCATGTTGGCGGTGACTTTATCTGGGAAATCTTCCTGATCGCCAAAGACACCCATGGGACAGAGCAAAGTTATGCTGACCCGGATGGTCTAATGGCAGACCCGGACGGTCGCCTGTTTATCCAAACCGATGGTGGCCAAAAGGACGGCCTCAACAACCAGATGCTGGTAGCGGATACCAAAAACGGCGAGCTGCGCCGCCTGTTTACCGGCGTAACCAGCGATGAGGTAACCGGTATCACTATGACCCCGGATCGTCGAACCATGTTTGTAAACCTTCAGCACCCAGGTAATGGCGATCCGACTCGTACTAACTTCCCTGCTCCCCAGGACGGTGTAACAGTTCCTCGCGACTGCACCATTGTAATTACCCGCAAGGATGGCGGTATCATCGGTTCTTGATTGAATTGATTTGCAAGGATGCTAAATTGAAAACCCCGGCTGATTCAGCCGGGGTTTTTTATGGATTATTGTTTGTAGCACTCGCTGCTTGATGGCGCTGATGAAGTACAAAGAAATTTAAAATGCACGTCATCTCCGCGCAGGCGGAGATCCATGGTGAAACAGGCACTTGACCAGCATAAACACAGAGGCTTATGGATGCCCGCCTGCGCGGGCATGACGGGCTTGTATTTGTTCCAAGGCTTAGTAGGGAGTGACTGAACAGCAATTAAGCTCGCGACAGCTTTTTCAGAAACGCCTCAATCTCCCGCTCGGTCTGCTTGTCCCCTTTGGATATAGCCATAGGCAAGCCAGCTTCCAGAATTGATCTGGCTTCTTCATTTTCGCCGAGTTTGATAAGGGCTTTACCAAGAAATTTATAGGCGGCGGAATAGCCGGGGTCCTGTTCGATACAGGCACGAAGATGTGGAACTGCCTGTTCAAACAATTTGTCATTGAAATATGCACTGCCCAAACCAAAGCGCAGCATGGCACTGTCCTGGCCGTTGGCGAGCATTTTTTCGAGGTTGTCTGTAATCGACATGGTACCTCCATTAGCAGGGGTTAGCGGCGCCAGAAGGTTGGCAGGCACATTACCAGCAGGGTGAAAATTTCCAGTCGTCCCAGTAGCATGCCGCCACAGAGTACCCACTTGGCAAAGTCGTTGATGTTGCCGTAGTGCTGGGCTACCTCTCCGAGACCGGGACCCAGGTTGTTGAGTGCGGCGGCGGTGGCCGACCAGGCAGTAATGTAGTCGAGGCCGGATGCCAGCAACAGCAATACCATCAGGTAGTAGGCCGCCAGATAGGCGCCAAAAAAGCCCCAGATAGCATCGGCGATGCGGTCGGAAATGGCGCGATTGCGAACCTTGATGGGGAGCACTGCGTTGGGGTGAACCAGCCGGTAGAGCTCTCGCATACCCTGCTTGGCAAGAATCAGCATACGACCGATTTTCAGGCCGCCACCGGTAGATCCTGCGCAGGCACCAAAGAACGACAGGAACAGCAGTAAAAAGGGCAAAAACGTTGGCCAGGCACTGAAATTGTCGGTGGCAAATCCGGTGGTGGTCATGATCGACACCAGCTGGAACAGGCCGCGACGGATACTCTCTTCAAACCCGTAGGTGCTGGTGAAATAGAGATACGCCGAAGTGATCAGGGCACCGACAGCGAGTATCTGCAGGTACATTTTCGCTTCCGGGTCACGCCAGTAGTGACCAATGCTGCGTCGGTACCAGGCGTAGTAGTGCAGTGCGAAGTTGAGGCCCGACACCACCATAAAGTAAATACAGATCGCTTCAATGGCCGGCGAATCGAAGTAGCCGATGCTGGCGTCGTGGGTCGAGAAGCCGCCAATCGCGATGGTGGAGAAACTGTGGCAGATGGCGTCAAAAAGGCTCATGCCAGCCCACCAGTAGGCCGCGGCGCAGGTGGCGGTGAGCGCCACATAAATAAGGAATAGCGCCTTGGCTGTTTCGGTGATGCGCGGGGTGAGCTTGTTGTCTTTGATCGGGCCCGGCGTTTCGGCTCGATAGAGTTGCATGCCCCCAACACCGAGCATTGGCAAAATGGCCACTGCGATTACCACGATACCGATACCACCCAGCCACTGCAGCTGCTGGCGATAGTAGAGCACTGAGCGCGGCAGCTCATCGAGGCCGCTGATAACTGTGGCACCAGTAGTAGTAAGTCCAGACAGGGACTCAAACACCGCATCGGTAAAGCTCAGGTGCGGGCTGTCGCCAATCATCAGTGGCAGAGAACCGGCAAAACCAAGTACAACCCAGAACAGTACAGTGATCAGGAAGCCGTCTCGCAGTCGCAAGTCGCGTTTACAGCGGCTAAATGGTAGCCAGGTTAAAAAGCCGATTCCGACGGTGATCGCAAATGCCAGGACAAAGGACTCGATGGTGTGTTCGTTGTAGTACAAAGCCACTCCGATGGCGGGTAGCTGGGAGATGCTGAACAGCATCAGCAGCAAACCGAGAATTCGGGCAATAACGGTAAGGTGCATCAGAAACTTCCGTCGCATGCTTCACGACGCACGTCGCACGCTAACAGCGAGCGGTGCCGAGTGAGGCAGTAATGATTATCAAAAATTATCGAGTGGATTTTATGCAGAGGATTCGGGAGGTGGCACAGAAAAAGCGTGCGACGTGCGACGTGCGACGTGCGACCGCTCAAACTATGCACAGAGCCTCGAATCACTCTCTTCCCCCCAATCAGAAGAACGTAAACCCAACCTGAAACAGCTTCTCGATATCTTTGGTGTATCGCTTGTCCACCAGGAATACGATAACGTGGTCGCCGTTTTCGATCACCACGTCGTGGTGGCCCATGATCACTTCCTGTCCCTTGGGGCCTTCCCGCACGATGGCACCGATGGTGGCGCCTCGCGGCAATTTGATATCTTCAATAGCCCGGCCCACCACTTTTGATGAGCGACGATCGCCATGGGCGATAATTTCGATGGCCTCGGCAGCACCGCGACGCAGCGAGTGAACATGGACGGTGTCGCCTTTGCGCACGTAGGACAGCAAGCTGGAAGTGGTGACTTGCTGTGGCGAGATGGCGATATCCACCGCCCCGCCCTGCACCAGGTCGGCATACGCCGGGGTGTTGATCAGGGTCATTACCTTGCGAGCCCCGAGACGCTTGGCCAGCATCGACGCCATGATGTTTGCAGCGTCGTTATTAGTGAGGGCCAGGAATACATCGGTCGATTCAATGCCCTCTTCCAGCATCAACTCCTGGTCGGCTGCCTGACCGCGCAGGACTACGGCGTGGTTGAGGGTTTCGGAGAGCTGCTGGCAGCGCTCTTCGTTCATTTCGATAATTTTGACGTTGTAGCTGCCCTCAAGCGCTGCGGCGAGGCGCAATCCGATATTACCGCCACCGGCGATCATCAGGCGTTTGTAGGGTTTTTCCAGTCGACGCAGTTCGCTCATTACTTTGCGAATGTGCTTTTTGTTGGCAATAAAGAATACTTCATCGCCATCTTCGATCACGGTGTCGCCTTCCGGCATGATCGGCCGGTCCTTGCGGAAAATTGCCGCCACACGGGAGTCCACATCGGGCATGTGATTGCGCAGTTCCTTCAGTTCGTGACCAACTAAAGTGCCGCCCTTATAGGTGCGAACTGCTACTAACTGCACCGAACCGTCGGCAAAATCCAGCACCTGCAGGGCACCGGGCTGTTCGATCAGGCGGCGAATATGTTCGGTGACCAGCTGTTCAGGGGTAATTACTACATCTACCGGCACATGTTCCTTGTTGAATAGTCCTTCAGCAACACCGGGGGCGGTGTAGCCGGGTGTGCGAATGCGGGCAATGCGGGTGGGAGTGTGGAACAGCGAATGGGCAATCTGGCAGGCGACCATGTTGACTTCATCAAAAGAGGTCACCGCCACAAGCAGGTCAGCGTCCTGAATACCCGCCTGTTTAAGTACTGAAGGAATGGAAGCGTGGCCGTGAACTGTGCCGATGTCGAGGCGGTCGCGCAGTTCATTCAGGCGACCCGCATCGGTATCTACCAGGGTTACATCGTTCTGTTCGTGGGCGAGGTGTTCAGCCAGTGTGCCGCCAACTTGTCCGGCACCGAGAATCACAATTTTCATATTGTTCTTCTTATCACTCTGAGTGTGAAAATCAGCTGTGTAATGGCCTGCTAACAGGCATTAATAACTTTAGCATGCCCCGACATCTGTTTTAGTGAGCAAGGCATAGTAAAAACCATCGTGGCCGCCGGTCTGTGGCAACAGCTGGCGACCATGTTGTGCTGCCATGCCGAAATAGTCCGGCAGAGGCAGTTCGCTGGCACTTGGTTGACGGGCCAGAAATGCCGACACAGTATCACTGTTTTCCGTCGGCAAAACCGAACAGGTAGCGTAAAGCAATTTTCCGCCCGGTTTCAGCAGTGGCCAGAGCGCATCCAGCAGGTTCGCCTGAATTTCGGCCAGCTTAGCAATATCTTCGTGGCGGCGCAGCACTTTGATGTCTGGATGGCGACGAATCACACCGGTGGCGGAACAGGGGGCGTCCAGCAGGATGCGATCAAACTGCTGGTCGTCCCACCAGCTGTTGGTGTCGGCTGCGTCGCAGGCCATCAGTTTGGCGTTCAGGTGCAGGCGATCCAGGTTTTCCTGAACACGCTGCAAGCGCTCTTCGTCAATATCGAGCGCCGTCAGTTGCAGGTCATCACACTGTTCCAACAGATGGCAGGTTTTGCCACCGGGAGCACTGCAAGCGTCCAGCACCATTTGGCCGGAGCTGACGTCCAGCAGGTGACCAGAGAGTTGCGCCGCCTCATCCTGAATGCTGACCCAGCCGTCTGCAAAGTGCGGCAGAGCGGTTACCTCCATGGGGGCTGCCAGGATTATGGCAGACGGGGCAACATCTGAAGCTTTGTGGTCGATCCCTGCCTGTTCGAGTAATTTGGCGTAACTTTCCCTGTCAGTTCGCTGCTGATTAATGCGCAGGGTCATCGGTGCGCGATCATTGTTGGCGGCAAAAATGGTGGCCGCCTGATCTGGCCAGGCGGTTTGGATGGCGTCTCGCAGCCACTTGGGGTGCGCGGTTGCAACAGCCGGATTGCCGGCCAGTGAGTGGAGAATCTCATCCTGCTCGCGTTGGTAACGGCGCAGCACGCCATTAACGAGTCCCTTTGCCCAGATTTTTTTCAGGCCAACAGTGGCTTGTACCGATTCGCCGATGGCAGCGTGTGCTGGAATACGGGTTTCGTTGAGCTGGTAGAGGGCACAAGCCAAGACCGCCAGAACATCGGTGTCTTTTGCCTTGAACGGTTTGGCCAGTAATTTACCGAGTATGGCTTCCAATTTCGGGAAATGGCGCAGTGTGCCAAAGCAGAGTTCTTGCAGCAGCGCACGATCGCGTGCTTTGACTTTGCACTGGTACTCGGGAATCAATGTTGCCAGCGAGGCCTGTTCGCGCAGGGTCGCGGCGATAACTTTGGCGGCGGCGACCCGAACGTCCATCAGTTGTTACCCAGTTGGATGCCGGGAGCAAACAGCTCGGCATTGCCGCGCAATACTTCCGCGGCGGTGAGTCGTTTTTTTCCCGGCAATTGCAACTCGGTGATGCAGAGGCTGCCTTTGCCGCAGCCCACTACGATACCGAGGCTGTCGGCGCGCAATACCTTGCCGGGTGTGCCGCTGTCCGCCAGTGGTTCAGCTGCCCAGATGCGTACGCGCTGGTCGCCTACATCGGTTGTGGCCACCGGGAACGGATTGAAAGCGCGCACCTTGCGGTCGATCTCAACCGCTGGTTGCTGCCAATCGATCAGTGCCTCTTCCTTGCTGAGTTTGCTGGCGTAATTGGCCAGAGCGTCGTCCTGTTTTTTGGGGCGAGCCTCTCCCTCTGCCAGTTGCTCCAGAGCTGTCAAAAGTGCCGGCCTTCCCAGCTCGGCTAGCTTGTCATGCAGGCTGGCTGCGGTGTCGTGTTGATCAATGGGGGTGGTGGCCTTGATCAGCATATCGCCGGTGTCTAGCCCAACATCCATCTGCATGATGGTGACGCCGGTTTCTGCATCGCCCGCTTCGATGGCGCGTTGAATGGGAGCTGCACCGCGCCACCGTGGCAGCAGTGAGGCGTGCACGTTAATGCAGCCGAGTCGAGGGGTGTCCAGCACTGCCTTGGGCAGCAACAGGCCGTAGGCCACTACCACCATGATGTCGGCATTCAGATCAGCCAGTTGTTGTTGGGCGTCGGCGTCTTTCAGGGACAGCGGCTGGTAAACCGGGAGTCCGTGCTCCAGTGCCAACTCTTTCACCGGGCTGGCGGCCAACTGTTTGCCGCGTCCTTTGGGGCGATCCGGCTGGGTGTAGACAGCCACCACGTCGTGATCGCCATCGTCGAGCAATGCCTTGAGGTGGTAAGCGGCAAAATCGGGGGTGCCTGCGAAGATAACGCGCAGGCGAGTATCAGAAAAATCTGTCATGGATTCGGTAGCTTGTCAGATGCCGCTGCGCTATCAGGCGCGGCGGCGCTGTTGTTTTTCCAGCTTGGTGCGAATGCGCTGGCGTTTCAGGGGCGACAGGTAATCAACGAAAAGTTTGCCGTCGAGATGATCCAGCTCGTGCTGAATGCATACCGCCAGCAGGCCGTCCGGTACCAGTTCAAATGGCTTGCCGTCGCGATCCAGGGCTTTGACACGAATGTGCTCAGGGCGTTGAACAGTTTCGTAGAAGCCCGGTACAGACAGGCATCCCTCGTCGTAATCGCGGGTGTCGCCATCCAACACTTCCACTTCCGGATTGATAAACACCATGGGCTGGTCGTGTTCTTCGGAAAGATCCATCACCACAATACGCTGGTGTACATCCACCTGAGTAGCTGCCAGACCGATACCTGGCGCGTCGTACATGGTCTCGAACATATCGTCGATCAACTGGCGAGTTTCATCGGTTACCTGCTCGACAGGTTTGGCGACGTTGCGTAAACGGGGATCAGGAAATTCAAGAATCTCTAAAATAGCCATAGACGTTTGTGATGAGCTTCTAGCAAAATGCAGTTTACCACTGCTACCATTAGAACGGTGCACTAAGTAATTCCAATAGCGAACCACTTAACCCAAGACGCATAAGTATACACCAGAGGACGGGTCGCAATGAAAAAAGCAATAACAGGCGGCATATTTGCCTTACTGGCGTTTGCAGCGCTGGCCGCAGATGCTCCCTTTAACGATGTTCCAGACCGTTACACAGTCAAAAAAGGGGATACCCTGTGGGATATTTCCGAGCATTTCCTGAAGACGCCGTGGTTATGGCCTGAGATATGGCATGTTAATCCACAGGTACGAAACCCTCACCTGATTTACCCGGGTGACATCATCAAGCTTGTGTACATTGACGGCAAGCCGCGTTTGACTGTTGAACGCAGCCGCGACGTCAAGCTGAGCCCGGAAATTCGCGAAATGCCTCATGCTGAAGCCATTTCGGCATTGCCCCGCGATGTAATTGACCACTTCCTGACTCGCAACCGGGTTGTTGATGAAGGCGTACTGGAAGCTGCACCTTATGTGGTGGCAGGTGCAGAGCAGCACATTCTTACCGGAGCAGGCCAGGACTTCTACGCCCGCGGTGATATCGATGAGAACGTACCGGTCTATGGTGTTTACCGTAAAGGTGATCCCTACGTTGACCCTGCAACCGGTGAAGTACTTGGTATTCGCGCCAAGGACATCGGTACAGGCAAATTGAAAGCGCTGAACGATGACATCACTACCTTCGGCACTACTCGCAGTGTGGAAGAGATTCGTCTGGAAGATCGCCTGCTGCCGTTTGAAGAGCGCAAGCTGGAAAGTATTTTCTACCCCAGTGCACCTGAGCAGGATATCGATGGCCTGATCATGGGCGTCGAAGATGGTTTAACCCAGGTGGGCCACCTCGATGTTGTGGCGCTCAACAAGGGCGGTCGCGACGGTATTGAAGACGGAAATATTCTGGCGATTTACAAGAAAGGTGAAACAGTACGGGACCGCGTTGCCGGGGACCTGGTAACACTTCCACCTGAAAGAGCTGGACTGGTAATGGTGTTCCGCACTTTTGAAAAGATGAGTTACGGTCTGGTGATGAGCGCCGACCGTCCACTCAAAGTGATGGATCTGGTACGCAACCCCTAAGGGCTGCGCACATCTAAAAAGGGTTGGCATTGCCAGCCCTTTTTTAATGCGGCTACACTGACAGTAGCTTTCGCATATTTACAGGGAGTTTTTATGGAAAAGGAAATTCATGCCATTCTCTGGTTACAACGGGTAGCCAACCTCAGTACCACTCAACTGGTCAGCCTCTGGCATCACTTTGGCGATTATCAATCTGCACTTGATGCATCGGAAAGCGAGTTGTCAGTTGCACTGCCCGAAACGGCTCTGGATCGTTTGCTGACACGCCGTGATCAGGGGCGACTTCATATCCCCTTTGCCGATGAACAACCCGGTGAAGGAACCACACTGTTGCCAATTACCTCACCGGATTATCCAAAGCTGCTGAAAGAGATTCACACTCCGCCACCGCTTTTGTATGTGAAAGGGGATGTATCTCTGCTGTCGATGCCCCAGCTTGGTATCGTTGGCAGTCGCCGACACACCATGTCGGGCGGTGAAACCGCTCGCGCGTTTGCTCGTGAACTGAGTTATTGCGGATTTACCATCACCAGCGGATTGGCTATAGGTATCGATGGCATGGCGCATCGAGGAGCCATGGATGGCGGCAAGACGATTGCAGTACTGGGAACGGGGGTTGAGTATATCTACCCTCGGATCCACCAACGGCTGGCCCAAGAAATTCTCGAGTCGGGAGGTACACTGGTATCCGAGCAACCGGCGGATACAGCTCCCCTTCCGTCACTCTTTCCGCAGCGCAATCGAATCATCAGTGGTCTGAGCCTTGGGGTGCTGGTGGTTGAGGCGGCGCGCAAAAGCGGCTCGCTGATCACCGCCCGCTGTGCAATGGAACAGGGACGCGAAGTGTTTGCCATGCCCGGTTCGGTGCACAGCCCGGTTGCCCATGGTTGCCATCAATTGATTCGCGATGGCGCAACCCTGGTGGAGTGCGTTGAAGATATCGGCGATCAACTGGGCGGTATGCTTGAGCTGAAAAAACAGGAACTCTCCTCGAACACCAATGCCCGCCCCGAACTGAATTTGCAGGAGAAAAAGCTACTCGATTTACTGGGTTTCGACCCGGTGGACTTTGATGCCCTGATTTCCCACTCCGGGATGGATACCCCGAGACTTACCAGCACCTTGATGGATCTAGAGCTGAAGGGCCTGTTGCAGCAGGATGCCGGTCGTTACCTGCGGGTGAAGTAGCAATGGAAATAGATGAGCAGGCACCACGCACAAAATTGGCCTATAAACTACTTTCACGTTAAAGCCCGCACTGGATAGTATCGATAAGATTATTATTCAGCCACTCTAAAACCAATTGACCAATATGGGTCAAACTGGTTGCGATTGAGTGGCGATCACCGGCAATTGTCACAGAAAGTGTAGGGTTTTATGGAAAATAAATTTGCCAAAAAACAGCGCTTCAGGTAGCCTGCGCGGTTTTCCAAAATCGACTCACGGGAGTGATGACCATGAGCAAGCCGTTTGTAGCAATTTTGATGGGTTCCGATTCCGACCTGCCGGTAATGGAAGCGAGCGTTGAGATCCTGAAAAAGTTCGACATTCCGTTCGAAATGAAGGTTTCTTCTGCGCACCGCACGCCGGTTCAGACCCACAACTACGTTAAAGATGCCGACGCCCGCGGATGTGCCGCGTTCATTTGTGCTGCCGGTATGGCCGCTCACTTGGCTGGCGCTGTTTCTGCCAACACCCTGAAGCCGGTTATCGGTGTGCCGATCAATGGCTCTCTGGATGGTCTGGACGCGTTGCTGTCTACCGTTCAAATGCCAGGCGGTATTCCGGTTGCAACCGTTGCTATCGGTAAAGCCGGTGCCAAAAACGCCGCTTACCTGGCAGCTCAAATCATCGGTGTTGCCGATGCCGAGATGCACAAGAAGCTGGTTGAAGAGCGCGAAGCCAACGCCCAGGCCGTTGTTGCCAAAGACGCCGCTCTGCAAGAAAAACTGGCCTCTATGTAATGTCGGATAGGGATTGTTCTTTGAAAAGATCTGATCCCAATCTGGAAGTCGCCGCCTCCGCCCTACGCGCGGGCGGCGTCATCGCCTACCCCACCGAAGCCGTCTATGGTCTCGGTTGCGACCCGGACAGGCAGCAAGCCTGCGAAAATATCCTGAATCTCAAACAGCGCGAAAAAGGCATGGGCATGATTTTGATTGCCAGCCGTATCGAGCAGTTGGAGTTCTACCTGATTGGTCTCAGCGAAGAACAACGCGCCACTATGGCTGCCACCTGGCCTGGCCCGGTGACCTGGCTGATTCCGAATAATGGCCAGGCACCCGATTGGGTTACCGGCGGTAGGAATACACTGGCAGTTCGGGTTACCGATCATCCGGTCGCCGCAGCCCTGTGCGATGCTTTTGGAAGCCCACTGGTGTCGACCTCTGCCAATCCCCATGGTCAACCACCGGCAAAAACGGCCGATGAAGTGGCCAGCTACTTTCCGGAAGGTCTGGCCGCCATTGTTGACGGTCCGTTGGGCAAACAAGCCAAGCCAACCGAAATTCGAGACCTGATCAGCGGCGAGATTATTCGCCCCGCCTGAACGATTTTTTTGTAGCCTGTCATTACGAGCAGAACGAAATAATCCAGCGACTTTGAAGCGACCACATTGCGTCCCCCACAAGTGGTATCATTCGCCCCGCAATTAAGTTGTCATTGCGAAGCGAAGCTATCCAGCGACTTTTCAATTCCTCCTGAGTACGAGAAATTCCCATGGTTGATAAACAAGCCGTCAAAGCCTACCTGTTGGATCTGCAGGATCGTATCTGCGCCGAACTGGAGCGCGCGGATGGCAGTGGTCACTTTGTCGAAGACCAATGGGATCGCGCTGAAGGTGGCGGTGGTCGTTCAAGGGTCTTGACTGATGGCGCCGTGATCGAAAAAGGCGGGGTGAATTTCTCTCATGTACATGGCGATAAACTGCCCGCATCTGCAACTGCAGCGCGTCCCGAGTTGGCTGGACGTTCTTTTGAAGCGATGGGTGTGTCGCTGGTGATACACCCACACAATCCATATGTGCCCACCTCTCACGCTAATGTTCGATTTTTTATCGCTGAAAAAGAGGGTGCCGAGCCAGTATGGTGGTTTGGTGGTGGTTACGATCTGACCCCTTATTATGGAAATGAAGAAGACTGCCGCTTTTGGCACCAGACCGCTAAAGAAGCTTGCGAACCGTTCGGTGAAGAGATTTACCCGCGCTTTAAGAAGTGGTGCGATGACTACTTCTATCTGAAGCACCGTGGTGAAGCACGTGGGGTTGGCGGGTTGTTCTTTGATGACCTTAACGAGTTGGGTTTTGAGCAGAGTTTTGCCTTGATGCGCTCTGTCGGGGACAGCTACACCAAAGCATATTGCCCGATTATCGAACGTCGTAAGGATGCTGAATACGGTGAGCGCGAGCGCCAATTCCAGCTTTATCGTCGCGGTCGTTACGTGGAGTTCAACCTGGTCTACGATCGCGGTACCTTGTTTGGCCTGCAAACCGGTGGGCGTACCGAATCCATTCTGATGTCACTGCCACCGTTAGTGCGCTGGGAATACGACTGGCAGCCGGAGCCAGGCAGTGCCGAAGCAGAGTTGACCGAAAAATTCCTGCCTCACCGGGACTGGGTATAGTCGAAGTTAAAAGTCCAACGCCGGTTATTGGTCTTTCAGTTCCAGTATCACCGGCCCACTGCCCTTTTCTGCCAGTCGATCCTCACTGTTGTAGATTGGGCATTTGCTCAAAGACAGGCAGCCGCAACCGATGCAACCCGTGAGCGA
This sequence comes from Porticoccaceae bacterium LTM1, assembly GCA_030252795.1. NCBI lineage: Bacteria > Pseudomonadati > Pseudomonadota > Gammaproteobacteria > Cellvibrionales > Porticoccaceae > Porticoccaceae bacterium LTM1. The sequence continues at coordinate 3,073,813 of CP127080.1, read as the reverse complement.
ATCCCGTAAACGTTCCAGATAGGCTATTCGCTCGTTGAGTTCAGCCTGCCAGTGACGAGAAAGTTTGGCCCAGTCTTTCACGGTCGGGGTTCTTTCGTCAGGCAAGGACTCAAAAGCCTCTTTAATGGAGGCGAGACTAATCCCCATTTTCTGGGCGGCCTTGATCACCGATACCCGCCGCAATACATCCGGTTTGTAGCGCCTCTGATTGCCGGCATTGCGTGTACTTTGGATCAACCCTTTCTGTTCGTAAAAATGCAACGTACTGATTTTTACACCACAGCGGTTGGCCACCCGGCCAACGGTCCACTCTGAGCTCACAATAAATTCTCCTGACTGAAAAAAAGTACTTTACCTCAAGTTAAGTTGAGGTATTAGCATGCGTCAAAACTCACTTCAAGGAGAACAATCATGCTGTACTTTGAACACGTCAATTTGGTGGTGGATGATCTGGATGCTGCCCTGCACTTTTATCGTGCGGCCTTTCCCCATTGGCGTATTCGCGATCAGGGTGAGGGCGAGTGGCGCGGTAAACCGCGCAAATGGGTGCATTTTGGCGATGATTATCAATACCTGGCACTCAGTGATCATGGAGAAGGCAAAAACCGGGATCTGGACGGCCATCAAATCGGGCTGGCTCACTTTGCCTTTGCCATCAACAACCTCGATGCCCTTATTAGTCGATTACAGGAAGCCGGATATGAAATCGCTCTGGACGGAGCCGATGAGCCGTGGCGAAAAAATATCTACTTCAATGACCCGGCCGGATTTGAGGTGGAGTTTGTCGAGTACCTGAGTGACTTGCCGGAGCAGCGAAACAGGTCGAGCTGATGAGACACGCATCACATTTTCCTTGACCGTCGTAATGCCTTGCCGTTTACTGCAAGGCATAAGAACTCAAAGTTAAATGCCGGTTGTATGGAAAAGAATAAACTTTACCTGACGCTGTTTATCAGCGTGCTGTTAATCGGTGGTTTTCTCGCCACCAGTTATGTCAGTTATTTTGTCGCCTACGATGAGCTGGAAAAACAGCTCTCGGAAAATACCCTGCCACTCACCAGTAACAATATTTACTCGGAGATTCAGCAGGACCTGCTTCGGCCAATTTTTATCTCTTCACTGATGGCACACGATACCTTCGTGCGCGATTGGGCGTTGGATGGCGAGCAGGATCCGCAAAAAATGATTCGCTTTCTATCTGTAATTGAAGAGCGCTACGCAACAACTACAAGCTATTTTGTCTCTGAAGCTACCCGTCGTTATTACCACCCAACTGGAATTATTAAAACCGTCGACTCGAAAGATCCTGCGGACAAATGGTATTTTCGCTCCCGTTCTATGCAGGATGACTACGAAATCAATATCGACACAGATACGGCCGACAAGTCACGTATATCGGTATTTATCAATTACAAAGTCTATGGCTACGAAGGCGAGTTAATTGGTGTTACCGGTGTAGGTCTTGAACTGCAACAAGTTAAAGAGCTGATTTACGATTACGAGCAGCGCTACGGGCGAACGGTGTTGTTTATTGACCAAAGCGGCAATATCAAGTTGCAGCGAGATGAGGTTAATCCGCCGGCACACATTCGTGATCGCGAAGGAATGGCGCCAATTGCCACAGCACTGTTGGCGACTACAGGGGGCAGCTTCAATTACCTTCGAGATAATCAGACTGTGTTTGTAAATGCGCGATTGGTGCCTGAGTTCAAATGGCTATTACTGGTTGAGCAACAATCAAGGCCAGTGGTCCGGCAGATTAAAAATACCCTGTTTATCAATATAGCTATAGCGGTGGCCATTACGGCATTGGTACTGATTGTGGCTAACCTCACAGTGGGCAGTTACCAGAATCGACTGGAAATTATGGCATCACGAGACAAACTTACCGGTGCCATGACGAGGCAAGCCTTTGACGGGGTTTTGCACAAAACACTCACAAGTGCAAAACGTAAACTCCGTAGCTGTTCCGTGCTGTTATTCGATCTCGACAACTTCAAACAAGTTAATGACCGGTACGGCCATCTTTGTGGCGATCAGCTGCTGAAGATGGTGGCGGATACCGTGACCAGGCTAACTCGAAAAGGCGACTACCTTTGTCGCTGGGGCGGGGAAGAATTTATTCTGCTGGCCCAGGACTGTGACCTCGACCAGGCAAGAATACTGGCCGAAAAAATTCGCCTGGAAATTGAAACCCAGAAATTACGAATTAACGGAGAAGCTATTGCCGTAACCGCGAGTTTTGGCGTTGGGGAGTACCTGCCCAGTGAGCGGGAAGCTGAATTGATTCACCGAGTGGATCAGGCGCTCTATCAGGCCAAACAGAATGGGCGTAATCGGGTCGAGATATCTACTTGATCCGGCAATGAAAGGTGCGCAAGGCCCACCCTGCGAAGCGAAAAATCATCTTTTATATCAAAGGTCAGCAAGGGCACTTATTTTATTAAGTGCCCTTTTGCTCCCTTCTATGACACTGCGCTAAAGGCTTTATAAAACTCCGGTCTGTCCTGAATATTGATCGGAATATGTAGTTTGCGGGCGATGCCCTCGGCGGAGACAATGCCGCGAATTTTGTGAGTATTGTGGTCGATAAACAGGCAGTACTCTTTACTGTTTTCCTTGAGCGCCTGAATGATGTCGCTGACAGTGGCGCGGGTGACTTCGTGAATATCCAGCGCCATCAGTTCATGTTTGGGCTTCATCAGGTCGCTGACCAGAATGTCTTCTCGTTTGAAACCTTCTGATGCACGGCGAATGATCTCCTGCTCGTCCAGTTCTTTTAGGCTGACAACCCCGATAAAGTGACTGTCGTCGTCGATCACCAGCTTCATGCTTACGTGTTCTTTGTGAAAGAACATTTTTGCTTCTGATGCCGATGTCGCGCCCTCGATAACCAAAGGCTCGGACTGCATAAAGTCACTGAAAAACTCAATGGCTGGAGTGTTGAGAGTGAAGTTTTTGTCAGCTTCTGGCCAGGCTAGATCGTCCTGCTCTGAAGGCTGGTAGATATGTAATTTTTGCATGGTGTGTTCTTCCAGTTGTTCTGCACTATGGCCACCTGTGGTTGGGTGACACTTCGACGGGAGCTTTGGCCCCGGCGGATTTGTTAAAAAAAGAATCAGAACTGGATAGCGGGAGGTGCACGAATAGCGTATTGAAGTGAATTACTGCAAAGCAGTGTGCAAGAGTGGTAAACAGTATGGACTGGCGCAGCAGGCACGGCATGAAAAATAACCGTGTCGGGAACACCAAAATCGGGATTGTCGTTATCGAAGTTGTCGTTGGCGGAATCGGATTGATCAAGAATGAGGCTGCCATTACTGAAAAGTGTGCTGTTGTCGACCACAGTACCGCTGTCAGCGTGAACGCTGGCAAACAGTAACAGGGCAAATAACAACAACAGGCGTATCATATTTGACTCATTCTAAATATCTTGATATCGCTACTCTACGAGTAATTACCAGACAGTAAGTTCCCGTTCATTAAAAGCATTTATCCAAACAACCAACGGCGCAACAGGCGAGTGACCAACGGCATAAACAGGTAGGTAGTCAGTAGTACAATCGTTGATACGGCTACGGCAGTTATCAAAATAAAAGGTTGGCCAATCCAGTCAGCAATAATGGGTACCAGCAGGGTAACTTGGATCCAGATTACCACAAAACTGATCATCGCCATTTTATATTTGGGCGGAGGTGCTGCGGGTGATTTTGGCTCTGGATTATCGAACCAGAATTCCAGGCTGTGAAAATGCTCTACTTCCGGTTGCTGTGAGCTGAATTGTACGGTTTTGTCCATCCACTTTTGTCGCTCGGGAGCGTCTACCCACCGCTCCAGATTGGCGTAACTGTCAAAGCGAATGATGCAGGCGAATTCGTCGCTTTCGTTGACCGGGCGAATGGTTTCGATGCCTTCAAAACCGGGGTATTGGCTGGCGGCTTGGCGAATACCTTTGCGCCACTGTTCGAATTGTTCTGTTTTGCCAGCATCGACACGATGGCGGACGATCATGGTAACGGGTTGGTTGTTGCTCATTAACTGCGGTCCAGCTCGTGCCAGTTGTTGTGCAGAATCATCTCCTGCAATTCAGTGATATAGGATTCGCCACGGGTTGAGTATTTGGTCAGCCCCAGAGCCAGTTGCGTGCCAGCCAGCACCTGCTCACTTATAGTGTTTTCCTCGCGCAAGCGGCGCAGATCGGTGTAATGATGGCTGCTGTTGAGATTGAGCATATAGCGGCTAACGGACTGCTTTGGTGATTTAAATACGGCCACCTCATAAGTTGCCCCATCCGGACGAGATAGTGGCACCATGCCGCAGCCTTTTTTAAAGCACCATTGGCCGAAAAAGTTATTGCCTTTCCGGGCAAAGCGCGAAGTGCCCCAGGCACTCTCATTAGCAGCTTGAGCCAGAGCCAGTGACGGCGAAATGACATCGACGCGGCGCAGCAGTGTTTGCCAGTGACCAGCTTTTTTGGGGTTGAATTTGTTCATGCCGTAGCGCTTGGCGATGGACTTAATCCAGTGCTTTTCCTCGGGCAGCAGTTGAGTGCGCTGCTGCAGGCAGAGAAGCTGGCTGCGATTTTGGCGAATGCGTTCATTTTCGGCATTGATCAGTGGAAGAAAGTAGCTGACAAATGCCTCCTTGCGCTCATCGCCTGCTGGAAAAGCGCTGAAGTTTGGTATTGCTGGCTCTACGCTGGTTTCCGCCACCACCACGATACAGGGTGAAGGCTGGGGTGCAGGTGCCAACAGCAGCGCTGCCGCCACAATGGGCAGCAACAGGCCAAAAGGTGCCAGAGTGCGGGCAAAGGAAAAGCCTTGTCTGGAGCGCATGCAGAGTCTCACTGGTTAAAAAGTGCGCAATTATAACGGCATTTGGTTACTTGAGGGTTATTTTTGCGAGTGAATGGCGGTTACTGATCTTCTTCCAGCCAGACCTCTTTGGCCCAGTGCCATATCGAGGGCCATTCGTCGTCGCTGAAATTACCGTTACGCCAGTAACTCACTTCACCCCCTTCGTTAATGGCATAGTAGCCGCCGCGGGCTTCGCAGATCGGAATCAGTTCGCGGGGCAGGCCGATATCCCATGCTTGGGCAGCCAGCTCCGGCAGGTAGGTGTGTGAGAGTGGATCCATGACAGTGGCGGGTTCCAGGGTGCCATAAACCACGTCGCTGACTTCCAACAGAAAATCCTTAAAGTCGTCAGGTAATGGGATCAATATCTGTTCTTCGATCACTACCAGATCATCATATTCCGGCAGTTCCAGAGGTACAGGCACATCCACTGCGGCCTCGCGCAGTGCTTCAATCACATCTTCCATCGAAGTCTCTCAATAGGGTTCGGGCAGTTTATATCGTCAGATCGATACAGTTGTTTCATTGGCATCGAAGTGATGCAGCAATCGATAGTCGTCCCAGCCTTGCTCGCCTTCGCAGGCAATAATAGCTACAGGGGATAGGGTGACAAAATAGTCAGCATCTTCGACCAGCACCTGCCTCAATTGTTGCCAGAGCTCGGGCAGTTGCTCGGTGAAAAAATTGTAGCTGATAAAGTCGTTATGATAATCGCCTTTGCCAATCTCTGGGCGGTCGATTTCAGGATAGCGATTGACGCTATGTACCCGCTTCAAGAATTCAGCTTCATCAAAAGCCTGTACATTGTTGTCGGGCAGTCGGTTGATTTCGATTTGAACAGTCAGGCATTTCATCAAGGCATCTCGTCGGGATTGGCACTGATGATTTTAGCCTTTTTGCGCTGATGATCCAGCCACCGCAGGGCATCATCGCGGCTGCTGAAAATTTGCAGATTCCACGGCTGGGATCTGGGAAATTTATTAAGCAGCTGGGTTGTTCCGGTGGACGCTCTGGTGTAGCTGACCACCGCCATGGCCTGTATTTTAGGTATTGTAGCGAGCCTGGTCTGGGCTTCAAACTCGTAGGTGTAGGCGTTCACCTTGTTGATCAGCAGCATACAGGGGTCGGCGAGCTCTTGCTCAATCCAGTCGTGGTACTCGGTTACCATGGCTTTGGTCATGATAACGCCTTCATTGACGATGATTTCCGCAAGATCTGGCGCCAGTACACTGGCTGTGCCAAAACTGAAGCTATGTTCCTTCATGGCTTATTCGTTATCTTCCCAAGGCATGTCCGGAAGCAGGTTAAGATTTTTGGCATAGCGTTCGGCGTTGAATTTGGCGCCATTATTCACTACATCAAACACTTCAACCGATAACGCGCAGGCAATGCATTCTATGGCCTCCTGGCGATCCATGCCGGACAGGGTCAGCCGCATCAAGGTCAGTTTGACCTCTGGAGGATTGTTATCGGCAATTTGGTTTTCGACTGTTTCGATCAGCAGTTGGCCGGTAAGTTGACCTTCATCCGGTTGTTCGGACATAACCATATCCCTGTTGTTCAAATGCCTGTAGTTCAAGCGAAAGTGTAACAAAAAAGGCCGGCAAAGCCGGCCTCAATTTCTATTGCAAATAATCAGCGAGAAGATGATTGCTTGCTGACGTTTTGTGCTTGCGGGCCTTTTTCGCCCTGCACCACGTCCATGGTAACGCGCTGGCCTTCACGAAGGAAGCGGCGCCCAGAGCCGTTGATATCGCGGTAGTGAACGAAGACGTCGCCGCCGCCATCCTGCTCGATAAAACCAAAGCCCTTGTCTTTATTGAACCATTTTACGGTACCGGAGGTGTTGCCGACTTTGCCAGAATCACTTTTTCTGGTGCTTGAGCTGCGGCGCGCAGATTTGCCTTTTGGCTTTTTCTCAGAAGGCTTGCGGTTACAAATAGCACTGATGATCAACAGTGCAACAACCAGGCCGCCCGCCACGTACCAAACCCATTCGGCGGGGAAAAAGTATTGCAGTGCCACGCCCAGTAACAGGCTGATGCACATTTTAATTGTGGTATCGAATTTCATAGTAACGATATATCTCTAATAAATAGTGTTAACAAAAGCGGGTGTGAATAACATACTCAATTCCGCTGAACCAAAACAGGCGCAATTCCAGTGCTGAAAATCAGCATGAGATCCTATGGCAGCAGCGCCCGGTAACCTTCTTTGCCGCCAAAGAACCGGCCATTCTACCGATTGCCCGAGCCATGCTCAAATAGCCAATGTTAGAATGCCTCTTTGCCCTCACTAGAAGCCTGACCATGATCGACCGCTACGCCGTTTTTGGTAACCCTATCGCCCACAGCAAATCACCGCAGATTCACCGCATATTTGCCGAGCAAACCCACCAATCCATGGAGTATGTGTCCCAGTGTGTGCCGTTGGATGATTTCGCACAGGCGGTAGAAGAATTCATGGCTCAAGGCGGCAAGGGATTGAATATTACCGTGCCATTCAAACAGGAGGCGCTGGCGGTAACCGGGCAGTTGACCGAACGTGCCAGGTTGGCGGGGGCGGTCAACACCCTGGTGCTGTCAGAGGATGGCACCTTGTTGGGGGATACTACTGACGGAGTCGGTATGGTGCGCGATATTCGCCAAAACCTGCAGTGGTCCATTGCCGGGCGTCGGGTTCTGGTATTGGGAGCCGGCGGTGCAGTGCGTGGGGTGTTGGAGCCATTGCTTGCAGAACGACCTGCAGAGCTGGTGATCGCAAATCGAACCGTGCAAAAAGCCGAGCAATTGGCGGATCTTTTTCCCGACATGGACACTATTTCCGGTAGTGGTTTTGATGCGCTGGCGGGGGCGCAATTTGATCTGGTGATCAATGGCACCAGTGCGAGCCTGTCGGGAGAGTTGCCACCACTACCCAATGATCTTCTCGCCGCTGGCGCGCATTGTTACGACATGATGTACGGTTCAAAGCCTACCCCCTTTATGAGCTGGGCCCAGCAGCAGGGAGCAGAAGCTTGCAGTGATGGCCTTGGGATGTTGGTTGAGCAGGCAGCGGAGTCATTCTATTTGTGGCGCGGTGTGCGGCCGGAAACTGCTCAGGTGATTGCCGGTATTCGTCGGCAGTTGATTGGGTAGAAGTAGGCAATTACATGGCGCACTCTACGTGGGGCACCCTAAAAAACCTGTAGGGTGCGCTGTGCGCACCCTCTTATTCAGGATTATTTCTTTTCAAAGACCAGTACAAAACTTACTGGCACTGACTGGCTGATAGCCGGCAGACCTGCCACCTCGCGGAGCTTCTCAACACCTTCCGCCAGTTTGAACGTAGCGGCATTGACGATTACTGGCTGCCAGCTGGTTACCATTAAGCGAGTATCACTGAGTTTGGTTGCCACAGCCTGAATGGCCATTGCACTGGTTTCGCCGTGCAGATTCAGGGCGGCATCCAGCGACATCTGGTTTGAATCACCATTTGCCATCGCTTCGAAAGCGCTCATATCGACACTGGCGCTGATGCTGGCCTCGGCAAACTTCTCCACGTTAAACAGCATGGCTTTCATGCGGTCGTCGCGAATCGGGATCAGGCTGTCGATACTGGCCAGGTCGATGGTGACATTGGCCTGGTTGCCGGAAATGCCACCGCCCAGCTGCTTGAAGTGATGGACCTCTGCGATATTGCCAGCTTTGGTGGAGACGAAAGTAAGGTTGGACTGGTCGTTATTGAGTTGCCAGTCAGCCAATGCCCATGCTGAGTTGAGTGCGACGGCCAAGCCAGCAACAAGTTTGATAAAACGCATAAAAAGTTCTCCGACAAAAACCAATATTGAAAGTGGGCATTGTAGCCCGCTTATGACCACGGTTTACAGGTGGCCGTCAGGGTCTGTGAGGTGGGACTGATACTGACCCGAATTTGTTCCGCATCAGTTACAGAGCTTGCGGATTTTGGTTTCCAATTCGTCCCGGCGCTCCCTCAGTCGCCTGCCCTCTTTGACCTTGTAGCCTTTGCGGAGCTTTTTGTTGATCTTGTCGAGCTGCTTCTGCCAGCTCAAACACTGCTTGGCGCTGGCGTGTTTGGCCGCTTCGGCGGGCACCGGGTAAGGCACAGCCGCAGTGACAGTGATCAGTAACAGGGTGCTATACAGGGCGACGCGATACTTGTTTTTTGATGACATGGTTTCCTCCTTGAAACACGTTGATTACTGAGACAGATATTGATCCTTCAATTTCACGTAATTGCCGGCGGTGTAGCGGAAAAACTGCCGCTCTTTGTCACTGAGCGGACGCAACTGCTTAGCCGGATTACCCACATAAACATAGCCGCTTTCCAGGGTTTTGCCTGGTGGCACCATGCAGCCGGCACCGACAATGACCTCGTCCTCAACCACCGCCCCATCCATCACAATGGCACCAACTCCTACCAGCACGCGGCTGCCTACAGTACAGCCGTGCAGTACCGCTTTGTGGCCGATGGTGACATCGTCGCCGATGGTCAGTGGCCAGCCAGCGGGATTGTAGTCGCTGGCGTGTGTGATATGCAGTACCGAGCCGTCCTGCACGCTGCAACGCTGGCCGATGCGGATGCGGTGCATATCGCCGCGAATCACTGTCGCCGGCCAGACCGAGCAGTCATCACCCAAAACAACATCGCCAATTACGGTACAGGCAGGATCGATGTAAACCCGCTTGCCGAGTTGGGGGGATTTGCCGTGGTGGGGTCGCAGTGTGGTCATGGTGTGCTCCTGTCGTGGGGCACAGATCATAACAAATTGGATAAAAAAGGGGCGCCTGAGGCGCCCCCAAAACACTTAAGGAAAGAAATCAGAATTTATAGGTTCCTCTCAGGTACCAGTAGGCGCCGTTGAAGCCAAACGGGGCGGAACGTCGTGAGAAGACAAATACTCCAGGGGAGTCGACGATAAATTCATCGGTCACCGGGTCCACCAGGCCGCCATCTGGGCTGCCGCGGGATTGGCCGACGCGGTTTTCGTCCGGTGTTTCATCGAAGATGTTATTGCCGCCCAGGGTTAGCGTGAACTGTTCAGAAAAGTCGTAGTTCAGCTGCAGGTCGGCCAGGGTTTTGCCATCAAAGTTCTGACGTGGCCCATCCTCTACGGTGTATTCGCCATAGTAGTTGAACGAGAGCACGGTGGTGAAATCGCCGGATTGCCAATTGCCGGTAAGGTTGACCCGGTCTTTCGGCTGCCACTCTTCCAGAATGGACTTGTCCTGGGAGGTGAAGATCAGGTCTTCAATTCCCGGAATTGAGCCCAGGCTGGTGGGGACGAATACGTCGGTGACTTTGGTGTTTGTGTGGTTGGCTGCCAGGGACACACGCAGATTCTGATCGACCATATCCAGTGGAACATCCCAGGTCACAACCAGGTCAACACCTTCGGTTTCGGTATCTGCCGCGTTGAGGAAGAACTGGGCACTGTCGGCTCCTGCGGCCTCCAGCAGATCATCCAGATCATCGTCAATGTTCTTGGCCAACCGACCGCTGATCACGATGCGATCTTCAATCTCGATGCGATAGAAATCGAGCGTGATGCTCAAGTTTTCATGGGGCTGCAAGACAGCGCCCAGGCTGTAGTTGATGGACTCCTCCTCTTCCAGCGAGGGAACGCCAAGCGCCTGAACAACAGAACTGTCGTTGCGCACTGTGCGCACCTCAATCGGCACTTGCTCATCAGTGTCAGGGTCAAATACGAACTGGGTGCTGACGTTGTTGAAGAAGCGCTGTTGCATGGAGGGCGCGCGGAAGCCGGTGCTGACGGCTCCCCGGAAGGTCACTTGATCCGTAGCTTTCCACCGGAAGGCGCCCTTACCGGTGATGGTAGAGTCGAAGTCACTGTAATTCTCAAACCGAATGGCGCCGGTGAGCAGTAAGTCTTCATCGACGTTCCACTCTACATCGAGATACAGGGCCTTGGCGTTGCGATTCTCATCTACGCTATTTTCAGGCCTGAAGCCCGGGAACACCTGGATGCCGCCTTCGCCGCTGTCTGGGTCCAAACCGTCGTAATCAGCCCAGGAGAGCTCTTCGCCAGGTGTCAGTTCGTACACATCGCGTTTGTACTCAATCCCGAAGGCCAGCAGGCCCCAATCAAGCTGCTTGGTGGCATCGGCGTTGAAGGTGAACAGGCCCAACTCCACGCCGCCGGCAAAGGCAGAGCTGTCGCTGGAGCCGAAAGCCAGTACCGCTGAAGCGTTGTGGGAGTTCGAGATCGTGAAATCGAAAGTGTTCTTCGAATAACCCAGTCCGACGTCAAGGTTCCATCCATCACCTAGATTGCGACGTATACCGCCATTGAACGAGAGGTCATCAATAGCGGTATTGATGTGGGGCAGGAATCCGTCGGGATAAGCCGAGCCGGCCGGGTTGCGATTGACGTCGGTCACCCGGCGGTAAAAGCCCCGTGAAGTATTGTCCCGGTCAGACCAAGTCGCGAACGCGTATAACTCGGTGTCATCGGTGATGTTCCAGCCGCTGTTCAAAGTCAGTGCATACTGGCGGGAGTCAGCATCGCCAATGACAAAGCTGTTGCGGTCAAAAGTAAACTCCCGTGGGTCGAAACTGCCGTCACCCTCCAGTAAATACTGCTGGCTTCCGTCCAGTCCGGCCCTATTGGTATGGCCGCGATCGCGCCACTCGGTGGCAAGGTTGATCCAGGCATCTGAAGAGCCCCAGCCGTTGGAGAAATTGACGACTTTGGTCTCGCCGTCGCCCTCTTCGGTGGTGCCGTATGAGACCGAGGTTGAGCCGCCCTCATGGTTATCCTTTAACACCAGATTGATCACACCGGCAATGGCATCAGAGCCATACTGTGCCGCGGCGCCGTCGCGCAGCACTTCGATGCGCTTGATTGAGCCGGGAGCAATGGCGTTCATGTCTACGCCCGCAGTACCGCGGCCGACAGAGGTATTTACGTGAATCAAGGCGCTGTTGTGACGCCGCTTGCCGTTGACCAGCACCAGAGTCTGATCAGGACCCAGCCCGCGCAGGGTGGCCGGACGAAGGGCGTCGGTACCGTCGCTGATGGATGAGCTGGAAAAGTTAAAAGAAGGCGCCAGCGCCTGGATGGCGCGACCGGTTTCAGTAGCGCCGGTGGCTTCGATGATCTCTTCGGTGAGGATGTCAGCGGGAACAGGCGAATCCAGAAGAGTTCGGCCTGTCTGGCTGCGGGTGCCGATGGTCAAAACTTCCTCGAGCACCTTTTGTTCATCCTCTTCAGCGGCCAATACCGCAGGTGCGCCGAGCATGGCTATGCTGGCGGCGATTGCGGAAGTTAATGTGAGTCGCTTGGGGGCGACGGCAGTACGCCGGTCGAAAAAAAGTAATCGTTGATACATAACCCCTCTCCATAGCTGTCGGTTTATTCCTTCCACCATACGGTGATCCTGGGACAAAAAAACTAGCCCCATTAATGACTTAGAAGTGAATTGGTTAAAAATCAAGCAATTTCGGATGAAGTGCCGAGTCGCAATGCTGTGTCTTTCAGGGGACGGGGATATAATGTCGGGATTGTTTACCAGGATCTGACAGCATGTTTTCCACCAAAAAACGCTTTATTGCCGGAGCGGTCTGTCCTCGCTGTGCAGAAATGGACAAAATTGTCGCCTATCGGGAAGGGGATGCCGATTACCGAGAGTGCGTAAGTTGCGGCTTTAAAGAGGAGTTGCGAATCCAGTCACAACCACGTGAGCTGGAGACTCGAGTCAATCGCACCGAAGCGGAAAAGAAAGCGGAAACCCAGGTCGTCAAACTGGTAGACCCCACCCGCAAATAGCGGAACAGGCAGCTTTTGCTGCCCGTTCCAGCGCCGTTGGTACGGCGCAGTACCCTGCGTTTAGCAGGTTTAATTCTCTAGTGAAGTGTTATCTGGGCACTCTGCCCATCCAGCATCAGGTTTATGGAGAGTGCGTCCGTCAAACATGGCCAGCGCTTGATCTCCCTGGCCAGGTCCCGCTGGTCGCGCCGCCGCTGGCAAAAGTTTTGAAACGTAGATTGCTGCTCAGGCGGATCGCGGGTTTCCAACTGGTCCACAGCGCTGTGGACAATACTGTCGAGCTGGTTAGCGAATGGCTCCCCGATCAGGTGGTGAATGATCAGGTTGGAGCGCGTCATATCCATGGGCACCAGTGGCGCGCCAAAGTGGTTCATATAGCGATCGTTGATCTCTTCAATAAGCCGGTGTGCAAGGTATGCCTCGTTCATCAGGGCAACCAGGCCGACCTCTTTGTCGAGGCATTCCGGCGGATGCAGGAAGAACTCATTGGCGATACCCATAATCGGGTCGGTATAGGTACGTATGCCGGCATCCTTGGCAATTTCGTCAACCGCCTCGATAAATTCGGGTACGTGCTCAATATAGCGAACAATAAAATTCAGCAGAGCCGGTACGGAATTGTTAGCCGGTAGCTGAATGGCGTGATGCAGGTGGCTGATGCGGGAGTCCAGCAGGCTGCTGAGCTGTCCGGATTCAGTTTCCTGAGCTTTCGCATTTGCAATAGTGTCTTTAAGTAATGTCGTGTTCATAACATCAACCCTAGACAATCCGCGGCCCAAAGGTCAAAACAGGTGGGCGCCTTTAAGTGACCGTATATTCGGAGATGGGTCGTTGGTTATTCTCTACCCGACTGGACGAAATCAGAGCTTTGGCCTACCAAGGCCCGGTAACTGATGGCCATTAACACACTGCGCCCTGCCATAAAGAGCGCAAACGCCAGCCACAATCCGTGATTGCCCAGGGGCAGCGCCAGCCACCAGGCCGGCAGGAAGAGCAACGCGGTCGCCGCAAACATGATATTGCGCATGGCATGGGTGCGATCAGCACCCAGAAAAACCCCGTCGAGGATAAAGCAGCCTGCCGCCAGCACTGGTATTGAGACCAACCAGCCGTAGTAGTTATTGGCCAGAGCGATAACCTCCGGCAGGCTGGTGAACAGCGCGATAATTGGCTGCTGGAACAGCAAAAATGCCAGCGAAGCCAGAATGGCAATCCCACCGCCCCACTGCAATGTGGCGCGGCTGGTGGCCCGAAATCGATGTGAATCTCTGGCTCCCACTGCATGCCCGGTCAGCGATTCGGCAGCGTGGGCGATACCGTCCAGGCCGTAGGAGGTGAGCATCACCAGCTGCATCAGAATCGCATTGACGGCCAGAATTTCATCGCCAAGCCGTGCCCCCTGAGCGGTGAAAAAGGTAAAGGTAAACACCACACAGGCGGTGCGAATAAACAGATCGCGATTGACGGTCAGTAGCCGCTTGTAGGTGCGGGGTTTCAGCAGGGTGCGGGGATCGACATCGCCACCGAGCTTTTTCAGTTCGCGGCGCACAAAAATAAACGCGATACCGACGCCAATGTATTCGGCCAGCAGTGATGCCCATGCCGCTCCGGCGCTGTTGAGGCCAAGGCCCATAATAAAAAAGAAATCGAAGCCGATATTGGCAAGGTTGGTGGTGGCCAGGATAACCAGGGTTTGACGGGCTCGCTGCAAACCCAGCAACCAGCCAATTGCCGCGTAACTGCAGAGTGCTGCCGGTGCCGCCCAGATGCGAATATGGCAATACTCGAGGGCGAAGTCACGGATATCGTCACTGGGGCCCAACAGCCAGAGAATCAGTTGAAAGATCGGTTGCTGCAACACTATCAGTAGCAAACCCAATCCAAACGCCAGAGCCAGCGACTGCCACAACAGCTCTCGGCACTGCTGGTTATCCTGTCCGCCCCAGGCCCGCGCCACCAACCCTGTTGTACCCATTCGCAAAAACGACAACAGCCACAACAGCAGTGACAACGCACTGGCTCCTACCGCAACGGCACTGAGAAAAGTCACTTCGTCCAGGTGGCCGAGAATTGCGGTATCGACAATTCCCAATAGTGGTACAGAAGCGCCAGCCAGAATCATTGGCCAGGCGATGGCGAGGACTTGTTTGTGGATATCTGGGTGTTTCATGGGGGTGTTGTTGTGAGGGTGGTCGGCAATTATAGAGCGAGATGGCAGCTTTACCGAACGCAATGACTTGGAAGGGGGCGATATTTCTTAATCAGGAGGTGATGAATTGGGCTTATCTTGCTGTGACACGTCGTGAACCCGTCCGTGGGGACTCGTGGCCAGCATCCCTGCTGGCCACGGTCACAGCAAGATAAGCCCAATCCATCTTCGGCACCTGTAATGCACCCTCCAATATCTGGTAACTAAAACGAAACTATTTTGAATATTTATGGGGCTAAAGAAATTATTCACCGCCCATTTCACAAAAAAATCCCGTCGTTGTGGTTGACTTGTGCGGGGAAACTTTTGAATACTCATTGCCAACCTGCTCGTTGCCGGGTTTTCGATCAAGATGTTTTTGATGGACTCAGTCGGCCAGTTACGGTTTTCGGTGAGAGATGTCGAGTCTGTTACAGCACAAGTTGTACACGATCGGTGATTTCGAGCGCTGGGATTCCGTTTGGCCGGCAGTAGGGCGCTGACCGGAGCCCTCTGTTGTTCGCATCGCTTGACGTTTTTATCCTGTAGTACCCGCGCCGATGCGCGCTGCAGTTTTCTTCGGTTGCCGCCACCTCATCATTTACAGATTCGAGGAACGGCAACATGTTGTGGGCAGAATAACGATAACAAGCACGCACAACAGGAGAAAACGGGTAATGTTCGCTAGAGCAAAACAGCTGTTGCTGTTGTTGGGCTCGGCGGTGTTCCCTTGGGCGTCAGCCCTGGCGGAAACTGCTGCCCGATCGGACGTAAATATGCCGGTCGGGGTCACCAAGGTTAGTCGCGAAATCTACGATGTCCATATGTTGATGTTCTGGATTTGTGTCGCGATTGGCGTAGTGGTGTTCGGAGTCCTCATTTACAGCCTGATCAAATTCCGTAAGTCCAAGGGCGCAGTTGCCGCCACTTTCCACGAAAGCACCAAAGTGGAAATTCTCTGGACCGTTATTCCCTTCTTTATCCTGATTGGTATGGCCTGGCCGGCCACCACAGCATTAATCAGTGTCTACGACACCGAAGAAGCGGATCTTGATATCAAGATTACCGGAATGCAGTGGAAATGGCGCTACGACTACATCGGGGAAGATGTGGGCTTTGTCAGCAGCCTCGCTACCTCCAAAGAAGAAATCTACAACCGTGCGCGCAAAAACGACAGTTACCTGAGTGAAGTGGACAACCCGTTGGTGGTTCCGGTGGGCAAAAAAGTACGCTTTCTGGTGACTGCCAACGATGTTATCCACTCCTGGTGGGTGCCGGACTTGGCGGTGAAACGCGATGCCATCCCCGGGTTTACCCACGAAGCCTGGGCCAAAATCGACGAACCCGGAACTTATCACGGCTTTTGTGCCGAGTTGTGCGGCAAGGACCACGCCTTTATGCCAATTGTGGTGAAAGCGGTACCAGAGCCGGAATACAACCAGTGGCTGGCTGATCAGAAAGCCGAAGCGGCAGCGCTGCGCGAATTGACCAGTAAAACCTTTACCCTCGAAGAGCTGATGGAGCGCGGCAAGCAGGTTTACAGCACCAACTGCGCATCCTGTCATATGGAAAATGGTGAAGGGGTTCAGGGGGCATTCCCGGCGCTGAAAGGCAGCGCGATCGCACTGGGTCCGGTACGTGACCACATCAATATTGTGGTGCACGGCAAAACCGGTACGGCGATGCAGGCCTTTGGTACCAACATAGCCGATGTCGATATGGCCGCTGTCATCACCTACGAGCGCAATGCCTGGGGCAATGACACCGGCGATGCGGTTCAGCCCATCGATGTTTATAACTTCAAGAAAGGCGAATAGGAGAAGCGGCTATGGCACACGGTCCTGCAAAAGGTATTCGCCGCTGGCTGTATACCACTAACCATAAAGATATTGGTTCACTCTACCTCTGGTTCAGCTTTGCCATGTTCCTGTTGGGCGGCGCATTCGCGATGGTGATTCGCGCCGAATTGTTCCAGCCGGGACTGCAACTGGTGGAGCCGGAGTTTTTTAACCAGATGACCACGATGCACGGGCTGGTGATGGTGTTTGGCGCCATCATGCCGGCCTTTGTGGGGCTGGCCAACTGGATGATTCCCATGATGATTGGCGCGCCGGATATGGCGCTGCCACGGATGAACAACTGGTCGTTCTGGCTCCTGCCGTTCGCCTTTACCATGTTGGCGTGCACCCTGTTTACCGAGGGTGGTGCGCCGCAGGCGGGCTGGACTTTTTACGCTCCGTTATCAACTACATATGCTAATCCGCTGACTGCGACGATATTTATCTTCTCGGTGCACGTAATGGGTGCTTCGTCCATTATGGGCTCCATCAATATCATCGCCACCGTACTCAATATGCGCGCACCGGGCATGACTTACATGAAGATGCCGCTGTTTGTGTGGACCTGGCTGATTACCGCCTTCCTGTTGGTGGCAGTGATGCCGGTGCTGGCGGGTGCAGTAACCATGATGTTGATGGATATTCATGCCGGTACCAGTTTCTTTAACGCTGCTGGGGGTGGAGATCCGGTGCTGTTCCAGCATGTGTTCTGGTTCTTTGGACACCCCGAGGTGTACATCATCATTCTGCCGGCGTTTGGGGTGATATCGCAGATTATTCCCACCTTCTCACGCAAGCCTCTGTTTGGTTACTCGTCGATGGTATACGCCACGGCGTCGATTGCGTTCCTGTCGTTTATCGTCTGGGCGCACCACATGTTTACTGTAGGGATGCCTCTGGCTGGTGAGCTGTTCTTTATGTACGCCACCATGTTGATCGCGGTACCGACGGGTGTGAAGGTATTTAACTGGATCGCCACTATGTTCAAGGGGTCGATCAGTTTTGAAACGCCAATGCTGTTCTCTATCGCGTTTCTGGTGTTGTTCACCATTGGTGGTTTTACCGGAGTGATGTTGTCCATTGCACCGGCGGACTTCCAGTACCACGACAGCTACTTTGTGGTGGCTCACTTCCACTACGTGATGGTGGCGGGGGCAATCTTCAGTATGTCTGCGGCGGTGTACTACTGGCTGCCGAAGTGGACCGGTCGCATGTACAACGAGAAATTGGCCCAGGTGCACTTCTGGACCTCCTTTATCGGCTTTAACCTCACCTTCTTCCCACAGCACTTTGTCGGATTGGCCGGTATGCCCCGCCGCTATGCGGACTACGCCCTGCAGTTTGCTGACTTCAACATGATGTCGAGCTGTGGTGCGTTCCTCTACGGAACATCGCAATTGCTGTTCCTGGTGATCATTATTCTCACCATCAAGGGCGGCAAGAAAGTATCCGACGAGAAAGTCTGGGAAGGCGCGGAAGGTCTTGAGTGGACAGTACCCACCCCGGCGCCCTATCACACCTTCTCTACCCCGCCGGCGGTGAAATAATCCGCCGGTCTTGATGAGAGACTGAATTGTGACAGAGCAGAACCGGATAAATGCCAGCAACAACAGCCGCACCGCCAAACTGGCGATGCTGTTGGCGCTGGTGATGTTTGGCTTTGGCTTCGCACTGGTGCCACTTTATGACGTGTTCTGTGAGATCACCGGGTTAAACGGGAAAATCACCGGCCCGTATGAAGCAGTGCCGGTGGCGGTGGATACCAGCCGCACCATCAAGGTTCAGTTTATTGCCACCAACAATGAAAACATGCCCTGGGAGTTTGCGCCGGTACAGGAAGTGGTACGGGTGCACCCCGGCGAACAGACCCAGATTGAGTTCTATGCCCGCAATGCCACCGATCGCGATATGGTGGCGCAGGCGGTGCCCAGTCTGGTGCCGTTCAAGGCGGCGGAGTACTTCCATAAAATGGAATGCTTCTGCTTTAACCAGCAGCCGCTGAAAGCCGGCCAGTCGGCCAAGTTGCCGATGATATTCACCATCGACCAGGACATTCCAAAACAGGTTCATACCATCACCCTCTCTTACACACTGTTTGATATCACCGAGATGGGGCATTTCACCCCCAAAGGTGATTTCCAGTGGGGAAAGGGGTAGGAGAAAAATAATGTCTAGTGAAACCTACTACGTTCCCGAATCCAGCAAGCTACCGCTGCTGGCGACCATCGGGTTGATTACTACCGTATTTGGCGCGTCGCACTGGCTGAATGATTCCAGTGTGTTGGGTATCGGCGGTTTTGAAATCTTTATGGTCGGTGCGCTTATTTTTGCCGGAGTATTGGCAAGTTGGTGGAACACCGTCATTAAGGAGAATATGGCGGGTCTGCCCAATGCCCAGCTAAAGCGTTCCTACGTTTGGGGGATGGGCTGGTTTATTTTCTCCGAGGTGATGTTCTTCTTTATATTCTTCTTTGCCCTGGCCTATGTACGGATTTACGGACTGGACTGGCTTGAGGCGGATACGCTGAGTCAATGGGGTGAATTCACGGCAGATTGGCCGCTGATGACCACGCCAGATCAGGCGCTTAATGGTGAAGGAGCCACCGAATTTATTGGTCCCAACGCCATTATCGACCCCTGGCACTTGCCGCTCTACAACACCATTATTCTGCTGGCTTCGAGCTTTACTGTGCATATTGCCCACAATGCCATTAAGGCGGGCAAGCGCGGAGCGTTTAATCTGTGGTTAGGTATAACCATCGCGTTGGGTGCCACATTCCTCTATTTCCAAGTGGTTGAATACCACGAAGCCTATACCGATCTCGGTCTGACTTTGCAGTCTGGTATTTACGGCACCACCTTCTTTATGTTGACCGGCTTCCACGGTGCCCACGTCACCATGGGCACCATTATGCTGCTGATTCAACTATGTCGGTCGGTGTTTGGTGGCCACTTTAAGAAGGACGATCACTTTGGCTTTGAAGCCTCGTCCTGGTACTGGCACTTTGTGGATGTGGTGTGGGTGTGTCTGTTTATCTTTGTCTACGTACTTTAAATGAAAAACCCGGAGCGTGATTATCGCGCTCCGGTTTTATTGGGAAAGGTTTAATAGCGTCCGTACCAGGGCGCCTGAACGCTGAGCTGGCCGGAGTAAAACCCATAGGCAATGGCGATCAGTAACAAGGCAGCAAGTGTGATACGAATACCCAGTGCATAGAGTGTTCGTTTGCGTCCGCCCAGATCGGCAAATAAAAAATAGAGGCCGCTGGTAAGACTGGCAATAACCGCGATCAGCAGTACAACAATAATGACTTTAAGCAGCATGGCTGTGCTCTGAAGTTATGGTGATTCAAAAAATTGAATGTTGATGGTCGCATGTTTTTATCGAGGTAGGAAGTCGTTGGTTCAGGTAGTAACCCAGCTAAACTGGAAATTGATCGGACTCGCTGCAGTGCTGTTGCCAGTATTGGTGTCGCTGGGATTTTGGCAGCTGGAACGTGCAGATCAGAAGCGCGAGATTCTCTCGAAACTTGAACAGCAGCAATCACAACCTCCCGTATTACTGGCCGACCTGAACACCCCATCCCGCTACCACCCGGTTACCCTTCAGGGCCACTTTGACAATAACCACTATTTTCTTTTGGACAATCGCGTTCATAAGGGACGTCCAGGTTACGAGGTACTGGTGCCCTTTCGGGATCAGAGCGGTGCCACCGTACTGGTCAATCGTGGTTGGGTGGAAGCGCCTTTGTATCGCGATCAGTTGCCAGCGGTCGAAGCCATTGATGTACGGCTAACAATGAATGGCACGATTTACTCGCCATTAGAGCAGCCGAAGACTTTTCCTGTCAGCGCTGCTGGCTGGCCAAAGGTGATCCAGACCGTTGAAATGGATCAATTGGCTCAGCAGTTGGGAAAACCTTTGGAGAGTTACACCGTCAGGCTTGCTGAGTATCAGCCGGGTAGCCTGGTGATCGATTGGCCGGCGGTTAATGTACAGCCGGAAAAACACACCGCTTATGCCGTGCAGTGGTTTGCCATGGCACTGGCCTTGCTGGTGTTGACGTTCCTGAGCCAAATTCGGCGTAGCACAAAGAATAACAAGACAGAAAATCATGCGGGGAGTGTGAATGAGCAGTAATCAAAAGTGGCAGATGTGGTTGGTGTTACTGATACCGGTAGCGGCAGTGGCGGCCAGTTACTGGCTGTTGCCACGCAGCGATGATCAACGGGACCAGCTTATCGCCGACATGGGAACCACCAACTTCGGCACCTGGATACAAGCAGAACAGGGCCTGGCGGATTTGCCTCTGGCCGGTTTGTCCGCTGGACCCTGGCAGGATAACGGTAAGTGGAAGTTGGTCATTGCTGACAACGGCGATTGTGGGGAACCCTGCCAGCAGGCGTTGTTTATTACCCGTCAATTACACACCCTGCTGGCCAAGCGTGCCGATCGCATAGAAAGACTGTATCTAAGCCCTGATCAGCCCATTGCTGAACAACAGCAACGCCTGAAAGAGCAGTATCCTTCGGTATTGACGGTGCATGATGGCGGGTCATTCAGTGAGCTGCTCAATAACAGCAATATTCCTGACCAGCGAGATGGATTTATCTATCTGGCCGACTCCAAGGGCAAGTTGGTGCTCTACTACCCCGCAGGACAAAATTACAAAGAGATCATCAAAGACTTGAAGGTGTTGCTGTGATGCCAAACGCTATCAGAATGGTTAGACCCGGTTATTACCTCGCCACCGCTGCCATTCTTCTGGCGCTGGTCGTTGTCGTGCTCGGAGCCTTCACCCGCCTGGTGGATGCGGGACTGGGTTGTCCGGACTGGCCCGGTTGTTACGGCCACCTGACCTGGCCGGATGAACATCACGAAATTGCCAAAGCGGAAGCGGCGTTTCCCGATTCGCCGGTGGATACTGACAAGACCTGGCCGGAAATGGTGCATCGCTACTGCGCCAGCTTATTGGGGCTGGTAATTATTGGCTTGAACATCATCGGCTGGCGAGCCCGCAAAACTGATGGCGAATATCCCTTTGGGCTTTGTGTTGGATTGTTGTTGTTGGTCATCTGCCAGGGAGCGTTTGGAGCCTGGACCGTGACACTGAAACTCTGGCCTCAAGTGGTGACCGCTCACCTGCTAGGCGGCTTTTCGTTGCTGACATTGCTCTGGCTGTTGCGGTTGCGCCTGGCAATGCAGCCAATGCGGCTTAACTCCATGCAGGTAAGTACGGCTCAACGCCTCAAGCCTTGGGTGTGGGGTGCACTGGCAGTGGTTATTGTGCAGATAGTTTTGGGTGGCTGGACCAGCTCCAACTACGCCGCCCTCGCCTGCCCCGATTTCCCGACCTGTCAGGGGCAGTGGTTGCCGCCAACAGACTTCAGTGAGGGTTTTAATTTTCTGCAACACATCGGCCCCAACTATCTGGGTGGACAACTGGATAACGATGCTCGTGTGGCGATTCACCTAAGTCATCGAATCGGTGCCATTGTGGTATCCGTGTATGTGGTTTTGCTGGGCCTGGCACTGTGGCGCTCTGGTATTGCCGCTGTGCGGAGACTGGCTTTAGTCCTGTGGGTGATTTTGGCACTGCAGGTGAGTCTCGGTATAAGTAATATCATATTTAGCCTGCCACTGCCGGTGGCAGTGGCTCACAATGCCGGTGGAGCAATATTACTGCTTACGCTGGTGACAGTGGCAACCCGTCTTTACTATGCTGCTAGGGAAACAAATAACAATTTTGCAGGGCAACAACTGTCTGCCAAGGGGGCTTTATGAGTGGGGTATCAATTGGATTAAATCGGGTTGGTTGGCGCGACTATCTGGAGTTGACCAAGCCACGGGTAGTGGCACTGATGATACTCACCTCGGTGATTGGTATGTTGCTGGCAGTGCCCAGCGGGATACCGGATCTGACCACCCTTATTTTAGGCAACCTGGGGATAGCCCTGTGCGCCGGTGCCGCCGCCGCGATCAACCATGTGGTGGATCGCCACGTGGATACCAAAATGATACGTACCTTTAACCGACCGGTGGCGAAGGGTCGAGTGGCACCGACACAAGCGATACTGTTTGCGATTGTGACAGCGGCGCTGGGGATGGCCATATTGATGCTGTTTATCAATCACCTGACCGCCTGGCTTACCTTCGCTTCCCTGGTGGGGTATGCCTTTGTCTACACCATGTTCCTGAAACGGGCGACTCCGCAGAATATCGTGATTGGTGGATTGGCTGGCGCCGCCCCGCCACTGCTTGGCTGGACGGCAGTCACCGGGGAAGTAAGTGGTCATGGACTGCTGCTGGTGCTGATAATCTTTGCCTGGACACCTCCCCACTTCTGGGCGCTGGCAGTGCACCGCAAAGCCGATTACGCCAAGGCTGGCATTCCGATGCTGCCAGTGACTCATGGTGAGGCCTACACCAAGTTGCATATTTTGCTCTACACCCTGATTCTGGTGGCAGTTACAGTGCTGCCTTATATTACCGGCATGTTTGGCTGGTTATACCTGGCGGGTGCGATGCTGCTAAACGGTGGGTTCCTGTACTGGTCGGTGGTGCTGCTTCGTGGCAGTCGAGCAGATGCCGGAATGGAAACCTTCAAGTATTCCATTGTCTATCTGATGGTGCTGTTTGTGGTGATGCTTCTGGACCACTATCTGGTGACAGCACCAATTACCCTATTTTAATTTGCCCCTGCATTAAAACAGCACGAAAAGGGATAACTGAGTATTTATTAAATGACCGAAGATGTAGCCAAAAAACGCCGCGATAACATTCGCCTGACAGTAATTGGAGTACTGCTGATGGCGGCGGCAGGGGTTGCCGGCTTTGTTCACAAGGTGACCCAGCCAAGAGTGTTGAGCTTTAATGAGCTACGCGAAAATGGCGCGATTGTGTTTGAAAAGCCTCGTATATTCGGCAAAGTCGACCTGATTGACCAGGATGGCAATCCGTTTGACAGCGCCCGCCTGGAGGGCAAGTGGACGATCATGCTGTTTGGGTTTACCTTTTGCCCGGATATCTGCCCAACTGCTCTGGCCGATCTTAATCGTATGGTATCCAGCAGTGGCGAAAACCCGCTTAGTGAAGAGGAACTGGCCAATTTGCAGATCGTAATGGTCAGTGTTGACCCGGAGCGAGACACCCCGGAAGTGCTCAACAACTACGTCAAATTCTTCAATAAAGACTTTGTCGGCGTAACCGGCAATCCCCATTTTATTCGTAAACTCGCTGCGGAATTAAATATCGCCTACAACAAGGTGCCTATGGAGGGCGAAGGTGAATACACCGTCGATCACAGTGGTAATCTGGTAATTATTAATCCCCGCGGCCACTATCACGGTTTTTTCCGCCATCCACAGGACCCAATGCAAATGCGCTACACCTGGCGGTCTATGCGGGCTTCTTTCAAGGGGTAGCACCAAGAATTACAACGGAGAGTAAAAATGAAATTCAAGACAGCTGGTGTTTATTTCTCTTTATTGTTGTGCATGATGGGCTGGCAGTCAGCGTTTGCTGACGATGATCCTGATCAGGGAGCCTGTAAGGGTGAAGAGTATCGCCAGTTCGATTTTTGGTTGGGAGACTGGGAAGTCTTTGATACCAAAACTGGCGAGAAAGTTGGTGAAAACACGATTGAAAAAATCCTTGCGGGCTGTGGAATTCAGGAAAACTGGCGCAGTGTAAAGCAGAGTCGTGGGCGCAGTTTGAACACCTATGACCAGGGCAACAAACGTTGGCACCAGACTTGGGTGGATAATGGCGGGTTGCTGTTACGGATCAATGGTGGCCTGGATGATGACGGAACCATGGTAATGGAGGGCAGCGGTTTTGACCCTCGTGGCAATGCATTTCTCAGCCGAATCCGTTGGACCCCGCAGGGAGATACCGTTCGCCAGCTGTGGGAAGCGTCGTCGAATAAAGGCAAGACCTGGCAGGTCTTATTCGACGGCACTTATCGGCGGAAAGGGAGTGCTGATTAGAGGTGACTTCGAGCCCAGTTACTTGCCTCAAGCCGGTTTTTAACACCGATTTTTTTGTAGATATTGTATAGGTGGCTTTTCACGGTGTGTTCGCTGACAAACAGCTGTTGAGATATGTCTGCGTTGGTCGCACCCTGAAGTACACACTGTAAGATCTGGGTCTCTCTGCGAGTCAGTTGAGCATCATTCAGGCCGGTTTTGGGTAATCGCCGGTTGCGCTCCAAAAACTTGCCAATCAATCTACGAGGCAGCCACAACTCCCCTTCCATTATTGCTTTTAAGCCGTTCACTAACTGCTGATGTGGCGTATTGCTGTAGAAAATGCCATTTACACCCGGCCAATTAATCAGGGATTCATAAGGTCCGTAATGAGTTGCATTAATCAGTGCGAGAATCGGAGGTTGGTTGTACTCATTGATCTGATGTAGCAGGTTTGTCATGTCTTCAGGGCTGTAATATTGGCAGTCCATTAACAGACAATGAAAGCTATCAGCCTTGTCGATTGATGTCAGCTCACAGGAATAAGGTAATTCCTTCTGAATCTGTTCAATCAGGTAGGCATTCTGAACGCATGAGCGATCCGAAATCATTCCGACACCAAGTCTGTTATCAGTCTTGGCCATATCCATCCTTGCTTGTTTTGTTATTGAGTTATTCATTGTTGCACTTCGAGGCAATCAGAGACTACCAGGCTCCGTGGGTTTAAGAGCGAGTACCCCCAGCATAAAACGTAAAGCCAATGTGAAGCAATCGCCCTGTTTCTTATTAGAATGGGCTTCACGAGTGGATTTTCAGTTTATGACGGCTACTGGAGTTTTGTAATCATACTTAGTGCTTAACTTAGCGGTTAGTGTGTAAGCCGGGTTTGGTAAGGCTCAACAGGAACAAAGAGGTCGCACTAAGCACCACTGATGGGCCTGCCGGGGTGTCGGCATACCAGGACATCAACAGTCCAGCCAGCACAGCAATACTTCCAATGACGGCAGCAAGAATAGCCATCTGCTCTGGAGAGTTGGCAAAACGCCGGGCAGTGGCTGCAGGTATTACCATCAGCGCTGTAATCAGAAGTACGCCCACCGCCTTCATGGCGATAGCAATTGCCAGTGCAATCAGTGTCATCAAAGCGGTCCGAACGAAAGTTACCGGAACACCTTCCACTTTGGCCAGGTCTTCATGCACGGTGATCGCCAACAAGGGGCGCCACAACCACAATAAAACTCCCAACACGACTGCGGCAGTTGCGAAGATCATGATTATGTCTTCGGGAGTGACGGATAGCAGGTCGCCAAACAGCAGAGCCATCAGGTCGATGCGAATATTCGGTAACAGGGCGATTACCACGAGACCCAGGGCGAGAGAGCTGTGCGCCATAATCCCCAGCAAAGTGTCTACGGCCAGTTGTCGCTGGCGCTGCAGCACTGTCAGGATCAGCGCCAACAATATGCAGGAGGCGATTACCGAGATAGTGGGGGCGACATGCAGTACCAGGCCAAGTGCCGTACCCAGTAAGGCAGAATGGGCAAGTGTGTCGCCAAAATAGGCCATTCTTCGCCACACAATAAATGACCCCAAAGGTCCGGTAGTGATTGCCACACCAATTCCAGCGGCGATCGCCAGCCAAAGAAACTCAGGCATTGCCCTGCTCTCCCGAGTGTCTGTGATCGCATACCACATCACCGTGTAAGTTGTGTTTGTGGTCGTGATCGTGGGTATAAAATGCTGTTTTAGTCCCGAAAAGTTCAGTAAATGCCGGACTACTGCTGACCTGTTGTGGACTGCCGTGGCAGCATATATGGCGATTCAGGCAAATCACCTCATCGGTAGAAGACATTACCAGGTGTAAGTCGTGGGAAACCATTAACACCCCACAATTAAGTTCCTTGCGAATGCGGTCAATGAGCTTGTAGAGCTGCTCCTGACCCATCACATCCACCCCTTGAACCGGCTCATCAAGTACAAGCAGGTTGGGGCGGCGTAACAATGCTCGTGCCAGAAGCGCGCGTTGCAGCTCTCCGCCTGAGAGTCCTTGCAAGGGGCTGTTTTGCAGACGCTCAATCCCAACAGTAGTGAGTGCTTGCTTACACTGGTCGTTAGTGGCTCCGGTCAAACGCAAAAATCGGAAAAGGGTCAGGGGAAATGTCGGATCTATGTGCAGACGTTGTGGCATATAACCGATACGTAGCCCCCCGGATCGCTTCACCTTGCCAGTTGAAGGATTCGTGAGCCCAAGCACTACCTTGACCAGTGTGGTTTTACCCGCACCGTTAGGCCCTATCAGGGTGACGATCTGGCCTTGCCTGAGGTCAAAGTTGATCTGCTCCAGAACGGACTGTTCGCCATATCGAACGCCCACATTCTGAAGAGAAACAAGTTGAGGCAGCTCTACTGACATTGTGGGCAAAGTCCTACCAGTTCCACTGATTGCGACTCCAGTTGAAAGCCTGCGCGCTGTGCGGCAGAAGCGACTGCACTGTTTACGGTGTCAGCACTGCACTCTGCGGCGGCACCACAATTGCGACAGATCAGGAACAGCTCACTGTGATGGCTGTTGGGAAATGGGCAGCCAATGTAGGCATTCAGTGAAGCGATGCGGTGAATAAGGCCTACCTCAAGGAGAAAATCCAGAGCCCTGTAGACCGTCGGTGGCATGACTCGCTTGCCACTTTTCTCGGTCATCATTTCCAGAATTCGGTATGCCCCAAGAGGCTGGTGACTTTGCCAGATCAGTTTGAGTACTTCTTGCCGAGCTGATGTGAGCCGTGCTTTACGGGAATCACACACTTCAGCGGCACGCGCCAATGCAGCATCAATACAGCGTTGATGGTCGTGTTCGTGATAGGCGAGTTTTGAATTAGTAATCATATAACATCACCAGCAGCCGATAAGGTAAAGGAGTGCAAAACTAGTCGCTCTGCTATTTAGCTAAGTGTTATTATGTAACATTATTTATTAGTGTAAAGAAGAGATTTAACGTGATTTGGCAAATTTTCCGCAGTTTGACACTAATTGTGTTGGGTTTGGGATTCTCAGCGACCGTTTTTGCGGAATCAGCTAACCAGCCGATTAAAATAGTAACAACTATCAAACCCTTGGCTCTAGTCATAAAAGACATAGGTGCTGATCGCATTGAGGTGCATCAGCTTATTCCCGATCGCTCTTCACCTCATGACTTTGCCATGCGTGTTTCAGACCGGGTGAAACTGGATGATGCTGACCTGGTTGTACATATCGGTGAGGGTTTCGACGGCTTTATCGAAAAGATGGTGCCCGATGATCGCCAGCTGGTTACTGCTGGGCTTGATGGCCTGATTTGGCCCGAAGGTGAAGGTTGTGACGATCCATCCCATCACCATGATGATGAACACGACTCTGAAGGTCATCACCATCATCACCACCACGATCATGGAAAGGATCTTCATCTCTGGCTTAACCCGGAGAATATAAATGTGCTGGTTACTGCACTTGCTGCAAGGTTGAGCGAACTAGACCCGGAGCATGCGGAACAGTATCTACAGAGAGCAAATAGCTTTTCAGGGCAGATGCAGGATTATGAACAACGCACACGCGCGCGTTTTGCAAAACTCCCCATGGATCAGTTTGTCGTTCAGCATGATGCTTATGGTCATTTTGTAGAGCACTTTGGGCTTAAGCAGCTGGGATCCCTGAGAAATCTGTCTGGTGCCCAGGTTGGTGCGAAATCTTTGGCAGAGTTACTGGCTCATGAGAAAGGTAAGTTGGCTTGTATCCTCGTGGATCCACAATTCAACTCCAAGCCGGCTGAAGCATTTGCCCAGCGGACTGGTGTTGCCACAGTAATGCTTGATCCGTTGGGTAGTGAGATTGCTCCCGGAGAAAATGGATACCTGCGATTTCTCGAAAATGTGGCCGACGCCTTTGAGCGCTGTCTCAATCGTAAGTAAACGGGGCATTAACCCGTTTTGCCATTTCCGTTAAGCTTGTCTTTTTTGGAGTGCCTGTATTCTGGCACTCCGCTCACTAATAATATTCACCGCAAGGACATACCAGCTCATGGCTGAATCAACCCCGCTCGTATTGGTCGATGGTTCTTCCTATTTATATCGTGCCTTTCACGTTCCTGCGCTGCAGGCGCTTATAAACTCTGCTGGTCAGCCTACGGGTGCGGTGCGCGGAGTTATCTCAATGATTCGTCGCCTGCTCAAGGACTATCCGGGCAGTGAAATTGCAGTGGTGTTTGATGCCAAGGGCAAGACCTTTCGCGATGAACTTTATGCTGAGTACAAATCTCATCGCCCCCCGATGCCAGATGAACTGCGAAGCCAGATTGAGCCGATCCACAACATCATTCGCGCCATGGGCTTGCCTATCCTGGTGGTGGAAGGAGTCGAAGCGGACGATGTAATTGGAACTCTCGCCAAACAGGCGGAAAAAGCGGGCAGGGCAGTGGTAATTTCAACCGGCGATAAGGACATGGCTCAACTTGTCACCGACAAGGTGACACTGGTAAATACCATGACCGAAACCTGTCTGGACGTGGATGGCGTAGCCGACAAATTTGGTGTGCCGCCCACACTGATCATTGATTACCTGGCCCTGTTGGGCGACAAGTCCGACAACATTCCCGGTGTGCCTGGCGTGGGCGAAAAAACCGCCGTAGCCTTGCTTCAGGGTATCGGTAGCCTGGAAAAGATCTATGAAGATCTGGAACCGATTCGTGAATTGGGCTTTCGCGGCGCGAAGAAGATGCCGGAAAAACTGGCTGAATTTCGCGAGCAGGCGGAATTGTCCCACGATCTGGCAACCATTCGCACCAATATTGAGCTGCCGTTAAGTCATGATGAGCTCAGCCACCAGCCACAGGATTCCGATGCATTGCTGGCCTTGTTCAGGGAGATGGAATTCAAAACATGGCTGGAGGAAGTAGAGCAGGGCGGTGACGAGGCTCCTGAACAGGCAGTGGAGGCAATAGAAGCCCACTATGAAATTCTGTTCAACGAAGAACAACTGGATGTCTGGATCGACAAACTGAAGACCGCCAAGCTGTTTGCCTTTGATACCGAAACCACCAGCCTTGATTACATGCAGGCTGAACTGGTTGGGGTGTCCTTTGCGGTGGAGGCTGGTAGTGCTGCCTACGTACCCTTTGGTCACGACTACCTCGGCGCGCCGTCACAACTGTCGCGTCAACAGGTGCTGGACAAGTTAAAGCCACTACTGGAAGACCCGGAGCTGAAAAAAATAGGCCAGAACCTCAAATACGATATGAGCGTGCTGGCTCGACAGGGCGTCGATCTGCGGGGGGTGGCTTATGACACCATGCTGGAATCTTATGTAGTGAACTCCACCGCCGGACGCCACGATATGGACAGCCTCGCCGAGCGACTATTGAGCCATCGCTGCATCAGTTTTGAAGAGATCGCTGGCAAAGGGGCCGGGCAGCTTACTTTCAACCAGATTGATATTGAAACGGCCGGGCCATATGCGGCGGAAGACGCCGATATAACCTTGCGGTTGCATCAGGCCCTGATGCCGGAGTTGGAAAGTCAGCCCGGACTGCAATCGGTATTTACCGAAATCGAAATGCCATTGCTGTCGGTATTGTCGCGCATCGAGCGCACCGGCGCACTGATAGATGGCTCATTACTTCGTCAGCAGAGCCAACAACTCGGTCAGCGCATTGCGGAAATCCAGCAGGAAGCGTTTGAGTTGGCAGGAGAGGAGTTCAATCTTTCCTCACCCAAACAATTGGGCGCTATTCTGTTCGACAAGCTGCAACTGCCGGTACTGAAAAAAACCGCCAAAGGTGCGCCGTCCACCAAGGAAGAGGTGCTGCAGGAGTTGGCGCTGGATTACCCGCTGCCGAAGTTGCTGATGGAACACCGCAGTCTCAGCAAACTGAAGTCCACCTATACCGACAAGCTGCCGGAGATGGTCAATCCAGCCACCGGTCGTGTCCACACCTCATATCATCAGGCGGTTACAGCGACCGGGAGACTGTCTTCTTCGGACCCTAACTTGCAGAATATTCCGGTGCGCACCGAAGAGGGTAGGCGTATTCGCCACGCCTTTGTCGCGCCCAAAGGCTGCAAATTGGTGGCGGCGGACTACTCGCAGATTGAACTTCGAATTATGGCTCACCTCTCCGGGGATAAAGGCCTGTTAACGGCCTTTGCCGAAGGGCTCGACGTCCACAGGGCTACCGCTGCCGAAGTGTTTGATACTGCTTTGGATCAAGTTACTCCGGAGCAGCGACGCAGTGCCAAGGCGATTAATTTCGGGTTGATCTACGGAATGTCAGCCTTTGGTTTGGGGCGTCAACTGAATATCGGTCGCAACCAGGCACAGCAGTACATCGACCTCTATTTTGAACGATACCCGGGTGTTCAACGATATATGGAGAAGACCAGGGAAGGGGCAAAAGAGAAGGGCTATGTGGAGACCCTGTTTGGCCGACGCCTGTATGTTCCGATGATCAACGCCCGCAATGGCGCTCATCGTCAGGCTGCTGAGCGTACCGCCATTAACGCGCCGATGCAGGGCACGGCGGCAGATATTATCAAGCGAGCAATGATTGCCGTGGATCAGTGGCTGCAAACGGAAGGTTTGAAGAGCCGTGTCATTATGCAGGTGCACGATGAACTGGTGCTGGAAGTGCCGGAGGCGGAGCTGGAAACGGTGACTGCCGGACTACCGGAATACATGTCAAAGGCGGCCGAGTTGTCAGTACCTCTGGTAGTGGATGTCGGAGTTGGGGATAACTGGGATGAAGCTCATTGACCAGTTGGTCAAAAAATATATTTGTTCAAAATCAGTAACTTGAAAAATATTTGAGCAAGTTTTGAGCAGCCTGTATTTTTATCGTCTATAGTTTGAATAACGGATGGGGTGTGACGCCCGAGGTGTCTTACTCTATCCCCCAAACTTGTTTTCCCCCAAGCAACAGCAAAGCAAGCCCTAACCGCCTCCTTCTTGGTTAGGGCTTTTTTTTAACCTTTTTTCCTGACATGTGAAATTGGGCACAATTTTTTCAACGGATCCGGAACTTACCCCAATCAGCTTGTTCTAAGCTTTCAGTACAACCCACCTCTTGGTTGTGAGTGAAAGATCGGGCTGAAGTATTCCTCCCCCTCACTTGGATTACCCGATCGAATTATTGCGGCGCTGTTGATACAGCGCCGCTTTTTTTTGTCCGGGTTTACGGGGAAGAATCAGTCGGCTTCGGGGGCGAGCTGCGGTTGGGGGCTAAGCCATTCACGCAGACGGTTTTCAAGAATTTTCACGCCGTCCTTCTTTGGGGCCGAAAAGGTCTGGGCAGTAAGGCGATCTGATAATCCCATCTCCTTGAGCGTTTTCTTCACTTTTAACAGTGTGCTCTGCGCTGGGCCACGCTTCAGTTTATCTGCCTTGGTCAACAGGATGTGGACCGGCATCTTTG
This sequence comes from Porticoccaceae bacterium LTM1, assembly GCA_030252795.1. Lineage (NCBI taxonomy): Bacteria > Pseudomonadati > Pseudomonadota > Gammaproteobacteria > Cellvibrionales > Porticoccaceae > Porticoccaceae bacterium LTM1. Next base: position 3,041,739 of record CP127080.1, on the reverse strand, counting down.
CGTCATTGGCCCACTGCAGCATCTGCAGGTCGTAGGGTTGCAGTGGATGGCGAATATCCATCAACAGAATCAGGCCTTTGAGCGACTGACGCTCTTGAAGGTATTGAGCCAGATTGCGATCCCACTTCTCCTTCATGGCCTTGGGAACCTTGGCAAAACCGTAGCCGGGCAGGTCTACCAGACGATGCTCTTCCGTAAGCTGAAAGAAGTTGATCAACTGGGTGCGACCCGGGGTTTTACTGGTTCTGGCCAGTTTGTGGTTGTCGGTCAGGGTATTCAGGGCGCTGGACTTCCCGGCATTAGAGCGTCCGGCAAAGGCGACTTCAGCGCCGTTGTCGGGGGGGCACTGGGCCAGTGTTGGGCTGCTCTGGGTAAAAAAAGCGGTTTGAAACTGCAAAATTTCACTCATATTGACGGCTATCAACTCAGTAGTGTTACGAACTGTAAGGGTTTGGGCTATAATGCGCCGCCATGCCGGTCAAACTGGCGTTGCGTTCGCTCGCTGCGCTATTGTACCCAAACAAAACAATGTGTATCCAAACAAAGAAAGCGGAATACCCGATGAAGCAGGTTTCGAAAGGTTTTATTGTTGCTGTTGGCTTGATGATGGCCGCTCCTCTGGCGGTAGCTGGTGGCGATGCCCAGGCAGGTAAGACAAAAGCGGCTACGTGTGCAGCGTGTCACGGTGAGACAGGAAACAGCCCGGTTGCCCTTTACCCCAAATTGGCCGGGCAGGGCGAAAAGTACCTGCTCAAGCAGCTGAACGATATCAAATCCGGTGAGCGCCAGGTTCCCGAGATGATTGGTCAGCTGGATAATATGAGTGAGCAGGACCTGGCCGATCTGGCTGCGTACTTCTCGTCCAACCCGATGCAGATTTCAGGCGCCAAAAAAGAGAAAGACTGGCCACTGGAAGGCCTGAATGCTACTGAGTTGATGGCGGTGGGTGAGAAAATTTTCCGCGCTGGCAACCACGAGACCAATGTTCCGGCCTGCTCCGGCTGCCATTCGCCAACTGGTATGGGTAATGCGCCAGCAGGTTATCCGCGTCTGGGTGGTCAATATGCCGATTACATCGTTAAACAGCTGAAGGCATTCCGCAGTAATGCCCGCACCAATGACGGTGATACCCGAATCATGCGCGGAGTAGCCGCCAACCTGAGTGACAAGGAAATCGAAGCGGTAGCCAACTACCTCTCCGGTTTGCATGCGGGCGTAAAGGACGAGGAATAACTCGTCACTTTGACGCGATTAACAAAAAGGTGGCTCAGGCCACCTTTTTTGTTGCCAGTGAACTGGCGTCCCAGTAATTTGTCTGATTGCTGTGTTAGGGCCTGTCGACACTAATTGATTGTTTGCTGCTGAAGGCCATTTTTTTGGCCAGCAAGGCAGAAGGAGTGCAGTGTAGTTACTCTACATAAGCGACTGATAACGTAGCTGGGCGGGAAAATGGCCGCAGCCCTACGGGTTGTGTCTAAAAAAGCGCCACTCAGCGTTATTCGTCGTTTATTTGGAATGACCAAACTGCTCTCCTCATGCCTTGATTGGCGCTTTTTTAGACACAACAGCAAGTAATCAATTAGTGTCGACAGGCCCTAGTGTCTGATTTTTATAAAAATAGGGAAAGAGATGCAATTTACGTTTCGCATGATGGCTATGGCCGCTTGCCTGTTGCTGAGTAGCTCCCTGGTAAGGGCGGAGGAAACCTTTAAAGAAGGGGTTCACTACCTGAAGTTACCCAAGCCGGTTGAGTTGGCAGAAGTGAACAACATCGAGGTTATGGAGGTCTTCTGGTACGGTTGTCGTCACTGCTACAACCTGTCGCCCAAATTTAATACCTGGCAGGAAGGCCTGGGTAAAGACGTTAACTATCATCGATTGCCAGCAGTGTGGCATCCAAGAATGAAACTCCACGCCCAGGCGTTCTATACTGCTGAACAGCTGGGAGTGATGGATAAGTTTCACCCTAAAATGTACGACGAGATGAATGTGCGGCGCCGACCGTTCAAGACCGAGCGTGAGATTGCAGATCTGTTTGAAAAAATCGGAGTCGAACGAGCTACCTTCAGTGAGGTGTTTAACTCTCTGGAGATCAAGGGCAAGGCTCTTAAAGCCGAACAGTTAACCAGGCAATGCCTGATTACCGGTACACCACGGCTGGTGGTTCAGGGAAAATACCTGATTAGCGGAAGGGCTCTTGGTGGTAACGATAAAATGATGGAAGTGGCAGAGTTCCTGATTGAGAAGGAGCGAGAACAAGCCAGCAGCGATATGGAAAAAGACGTATTAGAGTCAACCGCCCCTAAGGGAAGTTGAGTAATTTTACCTAGCTTTACAAGCACTTTTGAAGACTTTGGCAGTCTGATGATTTAGCGTTAACATTCAGGCTGATATTAACAATACAATTTAGACGTTCTTTCTTGGAGGACATACATGCGAGCTTTGCTTACTGCGCTGTTGTTTGTTGCCAGTGCTGTTCTGACGGTCGGCTGCCAGGCCGAAGAAAAATACCAGGCAGAAAAACACTACTTTGTGCTGCCTCAGCCGGTTCCTACCAGTGATCCGAACAAGATCGAAGTGACAGAAGTGTTCTGGTACGGCTGTGTTCACTGCTATCACTACAGCCCAAGTGTAAAAGAGTGGTCAGAAAAGCTGCCGGAAGATGTCACTTTCGTGCGTAACCCGAGCACATTGGGTCGCAAGCAATTTGAAGTACACACCCGTGCTTATTACACCGCCAAGTCCCTGAATAACCTTGATGTGATGCATGCAAAACTGTTTGATGCCTATCACAAAGATCACAAGCGTATGACTACTGAGCGGGAAATCGGTGAGGTCTTTGCAGAGGCTGGTGTTGATCGCGAGCAGTTCCGCAGCGTGTTTAACTCATTCGGTGTGATAAGCCAGTCCATGCAGGCACAATCCCGTAACCGTGCTTATCGTATTACCGGTACCCCGAGCATTATTGTTAACGGCAAATACCGTATTGGTGTTGAGTCTGCCGGAAGCACAGATGCAATGCTGGAAGTGGCTGACTTCCTGATCGAAAAAGAGCGTAAAGCCAAGAAGTAATACTCAAGTGCTGGTTCACAAGTCATGTGAGCCAGCATATCTTCTCTCCTGAAAGTGGCTAACCAACCCTAAATGGCACGCTTTCATCAAGCAACCCTGTTGCCGAAATTCGCTTATTTGTGAAAGCTATTATCTATTTGAAGGTGGTTGGCTTCTCACTTAATGCCACCCACTGACATCACAAAGTCGTTCTCTTACAATCTTTTTATCCGCTGTCCGGTGCATTGGCACCAATCATTCCAACTGAGAGACCGTGATGAGACCGACCCTGAAACCGGCTAATCCCAATTTTTCGTCTGGCCCCTGTAGCAAGCGCCCTGGTTACCAGCTCTCGAACCTTGATCAAAGGTGTCTGGGGCGATCCCATCGCTCGGCACTTGGCAAAGAGATTCTGCTGCGAGCCTGTACAGATACCGCCGAGTTGCTCGGGTTACCTGATGGATACCGGGTGGGTATTGTGCCCGCATCGGATACTGGCGCTATGGAGTTGGCCATGTGGTCGCTGTTGGGGCCTCGCCCGGTTGATGTGGTGGCATGGGAATCATTTGGACTTGGCTGGTTGAACGATATACGTAACCAACTCAAATTGGACAATGTTCGCGCTATCACTGCCGATTACGGTTATCTGCCTGACTTGTCAGAGGTTAATCCTGATCACGATGTGGTATTTACCTGGAATGGAACAACTTCCGGGGTAAAGGTCCCGAACGATGAGTGGATCCCGGATAACCGTGGTGGCCTGACTATTTGTGATGCAACCTCCGCCGTCTTTGCCCAGGAAATGCCATGGCACAAACTGGATGTGGTGACCTACAGCTGGCAAAAAGTGCTGGGCGGGGAAGGGGCTCACGGCATGCTGATTCTCAGCCCCAGGGCTGTGGCGCGATTGGAGAGCTACACTCCCCCTTGGCCGATGCCAAAACTGTTTCGACTGACAAAGGGCGGTAGCCTTAATGAAGGTATATTCCGCGGCGAGACCATCAATACCCCGTCTATGCTCTGTGTAGCCGACTATCTGGATGCACTGGATTGGGTTCGCGAACTGGGTGGAGTTTCCGCAACCATTTCCCGCTCCCAAGCCAACCTTGCCGTGGTGGAGCAGTTTGTTGCCAGCAAGGAATGGATCGAATTTCTCGCTGTTGAGGAGACGACTCGCTCGAATACCAGTGTTTGTTTGAAGGTTAATCTGGATGAAGGCCGCGTGAAGGCGATGGTGAAATTGTTAGCGGCAGAAGGTGTCGCTTTCGACATCGGGTCCTACCGCGATGCTCCTTCCGGTCTGCGCCTGTGGTGTGGTGCGACCGTTGAAGCCGCTGACCTGGAAGCGTTGATGCCCTGGATTGAATGGGCATATCAACAACAGATTATTGAATAAACACCCAATCCACAGAGGATAATCATGTACAAGATTCGCACTTACAACCAGATTGCCGCTAAAGGTTTGGATGTTTTCCCGCGTGGAAAATATGAAATCGCCAGCGAGTTCATTAGCCCTGACGCCATTATGCTGCGCAGTCAATCGCTGCACGAAATTGAATTACCTGAAAGTGTCTGCGCCGTTGCCCGCTGTGGCGCCGGAGTAAATAACATCCCGGTGGCTGATTACAGTCAAAAAGGTGTGGTGGTCTTCAATACACCCGGTGCAAATGCCAATGCGGTGAAAGAATTGGTACTGGCCGGAATGCTGCTGGCGTCACGAGATATTGTCGGGGGCATGAACTACTCACAATCCCTGAAACATATTGACGACCACAAGGAGATGTCTCGCCAGGTAGAGGCCGCCAAGAAAAACTTTGCCGGTGGAGAGATTGCCGGTAAAACCCTTGGGGTAATAGGCCTGGGTGCCATTGGTTCCATGGTTGCCAATATGGCTATTGAGTTGGGTATGGATGTGGTTGGATTTGACCCGGCACTTTCCGTTGAGGCGGCCTGGAGCCTGTCCAGCCGTGTTGAGAGAATGGAAAATCTGCAAACCCTGTTGTCTCGCGCGGACTTTATTACTGTCCATGTGCCCGCCATCGATGCCACACGTCATTTACTGAATGCCGAGACACTGGCGTTCTGTAAACCGGGTGCTGTTCTTCTCAATTTTGCCCGTGAGTCTATTGTCGATCTGGATGGGCTGCTTGCAGGGTTGAAAGCAGGGCAGTTGAGTAAATACGTTGCGGATTTCCCCTCGCCGGAGTTGCTCGGTAATGAAAATATCCTGTTGATGCCGCACTTGGGTGCCAGTACCAGCGAGGCAGAGGAGAACTGTGCGGTGATGGCCGCGAACCAGCTGATCGACTTTCTCGAGAACGGCAACATTCGCAATTCCGTCAATTTCCCAAAAACCCGCATGGATCGAATGGGCGGTTATCGAATTACTATATGTAATGAGAACTTCTCTGGGGTGTTGGGGCACGTCCTGTCTCTGCTCGCTGATGCCAAAATCAATGTGATTGATATGGTCAATAAAAGCCGTGAGACTTTGGCTTATAACATCATCGATGTTGAGCAGCAGCCGGACAGTGATTTATTGAAGGCAATTGAATCTGTAGATGGCGTGGTAAGGGTTCGCTTGCTCTAGAGCCTGTTACCCTAAAGGATCGTTTGTGTAATAAGCCCGATAGCCGGCATGGCGTCGGGCTTATTTATTATTGGCGGTCGCCATCAGCTGGCATTCGAGCTCCAGTTCCTCTAAAGCCATGACGGCTTGTGACTGGCGATGGTTTTTCACAGATCTGTGCAGGCTGGTTACTTTCACCTCAAGCTCGGGCAATTTGAATACGCCAGCAATACCGAGAAGCTGATGTACCGGGTCTCTAGCCGCTTCAAGGTCCTCTATTTCACAGGCGTCCCTGATTAATTTCAGAAGGCGGTTAACTTCGTTGAAGAACGCATCAACGGGAATCTCGTCCCCCAGTTTCTCTTTTAACTCGGGCACGCTGGAACCGGGGCGGCAGTGCTGCAGAATCCGCTCAAGTAACAATTGCTCATCGACGGGTTTAAAGAGCAGATCGGTGATGCCGGCATCATCCAACGCCAGTCGCTCCTGCTGGAGCACGTCCGCAGTGATAGTAATGATTGGGGTATTGTTATTCAGGCCACTCTGTTGGCGAATTTCCCGAACCGTTTCAATACCACTTTTTTCCGGCATGTGGATGTCGATTAACAGAATATCAAAAGTCTGTAGATTACAGGCTGCGACGGCTTCACTGCCGTTTGAAACCAGGCTGCAATAAGCGCCTTCCCTGCTCAATAGTGTTTTGAGGAACTCCCGGGTAAACGGGTTGTCTTCGGCAATCAATACCTGAATTCCGCTGAGCAGTCGCTGGTCGTCTCCCTGAGGTTTGGGAGTGTCACCTTCTTTACAGATAAGCTGCTGCAAGCTTTGGTGCATAACTTCCTGAGATGCGGGCTTTTCCAGAACCCGAATATTTGTCGAACCGATAAATGTTTCTATCCAGGCACTTAACTCCGGACTCGGGCTTAAAACCAGAATAGGCGCATCGCAGCGATCCAAAATCGATTCCAGGTACTGGCAGTTAGCCTGGGTGGATTCATTACTGGGCAGGCCGAGTACCAGTGCATCGGGTTGCCGGTTACTGAGTTCATCAATGCTTTGTACTACTTCCAGCTCGCTAACATAGCGGCACAGGGAGTCGCTCATTGCTTGCCGGCTGAGTGGGTGTAGATCAAGAAGAGCTACCCTGGCGTCTATTAATGATGGGCCTTTCTCTACAGCAGTTACTGGCAGCGGGATATTGAGAAGGAATGTGGTACCAACCCCTTGCTGGCTTTCAAGTGAGATTGTTCCATCCATTAAATCCAGAAGGCTTTTGACGATTGCAAGGCCCAGTCCGGTGCCGCCAAATTTTCGAGTGATAGAGGTATCTGCCTGGGTAAACGCCTGGAAAAGGTTTTTTTGTTTCTCGCTCGGTATGCCAAGACCGGTGTCGCTGACCCGAATCTGGATCAAGCTGTAATGTTCATCTTTGTTAGTGGCACTGACAGCAACCCGAACATAGCCCTTTTCGGTAAATTTGACCGCATTGGATACCAGGTTGATCAGTATTTGGGACATTCGAAAGCTGTCTCCTACAACATTGATCGGCACTTCGGGAGCAATGTTGAGGATCAGCTCAAGGCCTTTTTCCCGTGCCGGCAAAGCCATTTGGGCTACAGACTGTTCCAGTACTTCGATCAGGTTGAAAGGAAAGGAGTCAATCTCAATGGCATTGGACTGCAAGCGGCTGATAGCGAGAATATCGTCAATCAGGTTGAGCAGCTGCGAGGATGAGTGATTGATGATGGAGGTGTAACTGCGCTCAGCAACGCCAAGTTCAGTATCCTGCAGCAATCGGGTAAACCCCTGAATGGCGGTAATGGGGGTGCGTAATTCATGGCTCATTCGAGCAAGAAAGTCGCTCTTTTCCCGGTTGGCGATCTCTGCGGCCTCCCGTGCCAGTTCCAACTGGCGGTTTTTGTCTCTTAAGTCTTCCAGCGTTTCTTCAAGCTGACTGGTGGCGTCGCGTACTTTCTGTTCAAGGTTGCGACGACCTTCAGCTACGGACTCGGCCATCTGGTTGATGCCTGTAGCCAGAGATGACAGCTCTTCGGTAGTTGAAGGCTGTGCGCGCACGGCCAGGTGACCATCCTTGAGCTTTTGTACCGTACTGGTCAGAGATTGTACCGGCTGTACGATACTGCGACCCAGATAGATTGAAAGTGCAATGGCCATCCCCAGACCCAACAAGGCAATACTGACGCCGGCGAGGAAAATGGTACTTTGTTGACGTTGATTCGCCTGGGCATCAAAAGTAGCCGCTACCCAACCTACTAATAGCTGTTCCGATGAGCTCTGGCTGTCGTAGTCATCCACTACAATCTCTTGCAGATAAACAGGTCGCAGCAAGTGCAGGAAGCGATCGGATTCCAGGAAGGAGCCTCCCTGAAGGGTGGCTATCACATTACCGGGAATATTGAACTTGGCCGAGGCTGCCACTAATTCGAGATCGATATTGAAATAGCCAACACCCATTAAATCGGGGAACTTGGCGATATTATTGGCCATATCCTGCAGCCGCTGTGTGTCGCCACCATAGAGTTCAACAACTGCTTTATCCCCGAGGTAATCAGTGCTGATTGTGCTCGATCGGACAAACTGCTCACGTAAATCCTGCTGCCGAGCAGACACAAGGTAGGCGGTCAGTATTAGGGTAATGAGTGTGAGCGGGATAACCGTTGCTATGACAAATTGCCAACGAATTTTTCGGAACAGTCGAAAGAAATTCCGGAAGCGGTTGGCTCTCATTGCTCTGCCCCGGATTCAGCCCTGTCTATGGCAGCTTTTAACTCCGAGTCACTTTCCAGCGAAATTCTCAAAGCCCTTGCAACATTTTGGTTGGTGCTCAATGAATACAACTTGGGGTATCTTGGTTTGCCCAAAGGAGCCTGGGTATTGTTCAGCCAGAGCTCAACAAATTGGCCGCTATCCTTGCCGATATCATCTGGTGTTGAATAGATTGAGGCCAAAGCCCCGGCATTGACATAGGCTCTTGAAAAAGCGATGACCGGAATGCGCTGGCGAATGCTCAGGTGGAGTAACCATTTCGCGGTTACTTTGTTCAGCTTGGCGCGGTCTGGTGTCACCAAAATCACATCGCTGTTTTCCACCATTGGTGATAATACTTTGACCGGATTACTTTCCTCATCAATGTTTGCAACATTGACCGTTAACTGGTGTTGCTTGCCAAGCGCATTGATTTCCGGAAGCAGCTGTTCGGAAACTGGCCCTACCACCGTTCCCAACTCGCGGGCGGTGGGAACAAGTTGACGAATCATAACCATGTAGCGGCTGACAGGCTGGTCCAGAAAGATGGCGCTTACCGTGCCGTCGTTTTGGCGCGTTGGATATTGTTCAATGAGGGAAATGTATGCGCTGCGAGGTAGAAATGTACAAAGTAATGGTGATGAGCCGGTTTGAGAAATAGCTTTCTGGCACGCGTTTACACCAACGGCAACCACCAGGTTCGTGCGTGAATTGATTGCAACTGGCTTATCATCGTCGCCCAGAACCTGTTTGATAATCCGGACATTGGCAGGAAGCTTGTCCAGATAGTTTGTAAATGCCTGGTAAACACCCTCGTAATGGCTGGCATCGGATGACAGGATCACTTCCACCTCCGGTATATCAGCACGCACAGGTGCAGATATCCAGAACATCACAAACAATATAAGCGCAGCAAGACGCCTGTGATTTTTGGGCTTTGTGAGCATTAACTTCCTGTTCAATCCGTCCGTGGTGGGAACCATTTTATTTTAGGGCATAAGTATAAAGTGAAAGGCTTATATAAACCATTGAGGGAGGATTGATATTAGCCTCATCAGGGTATCTCCAGTTCAAGTTTCAGGTAGTAGCCGGTTTCATATCGATTGTTTTGGTGAAAATCAGCGCTGGTGCTTCCGATATTTTGGGCGACGAGGGATAGCCGGTTGCCGGGGCTGCCAAAGGGGAGTTGATAGCTCAATTGCGCATCAACCCTGTAGTCTGAGTCAATGACATCACCACTGGATTTCCAAATCACTGAATCACGGTAGTGGAAAGTGGTGCTGGCACTTATGCCGTATTCGAAATCATGACTGAGCAGGAGGCTGGCGGTGTTGGCGGGCGTGTACCTGTCCAGAGTAACAGTAATGGCCGGATCAAAGGAGCCGGGGAAAGAACCTGTGAGACTGCTGTAAGCATATTGGGCCGCAACGAGGGTTTTGTCACTTGGCTGATAGCGAACCTGCAACTCAACCCCTTTAGTGGTGGAGCGAAACAGGTTGTCTGTGATGGCAATACGATCGTCGTTAAAGGCTGAGACAATTGACTGCTGATACTGCTCAAGGCCATCGCGAATTTTCTCCTTATAGACCCTGAGATCTACGGTCAGGCCCCTTCGAGGAAAGTTGCCAAACCAGCCCAATTCAAAGCTTGCCAGCTTCTCAGCGTCCAGAGAACTGTCCGCGCGACGCACGGCATTCAGCAAAACGCCATCCCGAACATCAACATTGTTTTCATTAGCTTCCAGCAAGGAGGGGGAGCGATTACCGCGAGCTACCCCTACACGCAGACTGTGATTAGGGGTAAGCAGGTAATTTACCGCCAACCGGGGAGAAAAAATGCTCTCAACGATGGGGTTGTGCTCAAACATGGCACCACCGTGAATAATCCACTGCGCATGAGGCTGCCATTCGGTGTTTGCAAACAGGCGGTAACTGGTCATATCCACCGACGATTCAGGTTCCAGAAGTGCTTCTGCCGAAATTGATTCACTTCTAATGCCTGTTCCCCAACTGGTGCGTACACTATCGGAAATCTGCCAATTGTGCTGGAGCTCGGCATCAATACGCTGCGAACTGATATCGCGAAAACCCATCTCAAAAGGACCATCCGAAATGCCCATTGCGGACAGAATTGCCTTTGCCGTAGAAATATCTATTCCAACCTCTGCAGCCAGCAGCTCTGATAAATCGCCAAGAGGTACCGTATTTTCACCCTCAAAGCCGTTGTGATAGAGGTGCAGTTGCAGTTCGTTGCCACTATTGAGAGTGCGTTGCCATTTCACTGACTGGAAAAAGCTGTCAAAGCGTGCCGGGCTGTATTCATCCGGGTGATCCGGGTCGCCAAAGCCAAAGCGGTTGCGGGTAAAGCCCAGTTCAATATCAAAACTGTCTTGTACATTGGGGGTGTAGCTGCCTCGAAAGCTGGATTGGAACAGTTCCAGACCGTCATCCATTGAACCATCAGGAACTGCCGGAAACCCGCTATTGTGTTGATAGCCGATCGAGAGCCGGTAATCCATGTCAGCAAGCTTGCCATTAATCCGGGTATTGAGATTGCGGGTATCCTTAGAGCCATACCAACTCTCAACGGCCATGCCCTGATCCTGAATTGGATTTCGTGTAATTATGTTGATCGCCCCTAAAAATGCGTTGGAACCAAAGCTTGGCGCATTGGTGCCCCGAATAATTTCGATATGATCTACGTCGGAGAGTGCGATTCCCAAACCAGTGCTCCAGTCCACACTGGAGAACAATGGCTGGTAAACCGACCTGCCATTTACCATCACTTCCAGATGGTTCGGAAATTCCCGGCCAATGCCGTGGTAGGCAATTCCATAACGGTTTCCGTTGACCGAGTAACTCTGAAAGCCGGGAACCAGACGGAACAGGTCAATCCAGTCTTTGGCGCCGGAAGCATTAATAAGCGCCCGATCAATAATGGTTACCGCCGCGGGAGTGGCGGCAAGCGATTGGGACATTCGGGCTGCCCCCATCACCGTTGGCAGCTCGGAAACTATGTCTTGTTCAGTAAGATAATCGTCAGTGGCACACGCCAGGGAGCAGATGAGACCTGCAGTAGTTGCGATGCTACAACGTATAGCCGCTACAAGGAGGTTGCATTGGCTCATAACAGTTCACTCCCGAGTTTCCCGGTTATTTTTAATTGCACTGCTTTATCGGTCCTGTTGACTGACCCTCATTGAATTGTAGAGGACAACTGTCTAAACCATAAATACTATTGCGCCGTGGCAACTCACCGTAGAATAGTGGCTACAGTTGTGATCGGTACCATTGAGGAGAAATTCATGAGCCTGGAGCATCAACGCAGGGAATACGCCTACGGCAAACTCACTAGGGAGAGTTTGGCGGATAGTCCATATGCGCAGTTTGATCATTGGATGAAGCAGGCAATTGAAGCCGAAATTACCGATCCTACAGCTATGTGTGTCGCCACAGCTGGTGCCGACGGCCGACTATGGCAGCGTATGGTGTTGCTGAAGGGGTTTGATGAGCAGGGATTTGTGTTTTACACCAACCTGGGAAGCCGCAAAGCACGGGATATAGCCAACAACCCCAATGTAAGCCTGCATTTCCCCTGGTTGGCTCTGGATCGTCAGGTGATTGTTTCGGGTAAAGCGGAGAAACTGAGCAAGGCTCAGGTGTTGAAATATTTTCTCAAGCGCCCTCGGGAAAGCCAGCTGGGTGCCTGGGCTTCCCAGCAAAGCAGTCGCATCAGCTCGCGACAGGTTCTGGAAGCCGAGTACGGGCGTATAAAAGCCAAGTTTTCAAAAGGCGAGATTCCGGTGCCCGATTTTTGGGGAGGCTTTCGAGTGATTCCCAATGAATTTGAGTTTTGGCAAGGCGGTGAGCATCGCCTTCACGACCGCTTCCAGTACCTGTTACAGGACGGCGAGTGGCAGATCGAAAGGCTGGCACCCTAGCTACCTAATACTTCAGTGTTTTCTCTGGTTTGAATAATTTCGCCCGCACGGTTTCACGATAGCGAGTCGGTGAAGTGTGGTAGTGGGCGGAAAACACCTTGCTGAATGCCCCGGTATCCTGATAGCCAACCCGTCCGGCTACTTCGGATACCGAGAGATTGGCTTTTTGGAGCAGTTCGCGGGCATTTTCCAGCCTGATTTCCTGCAGGTAGCTTAGCGGAGTCTTTCCCAATGCCGCTTTGAAGCGTCGGTTAAAGGTGCGCATACTCATTCCCAACTGGGCGGCGAGATCACTCATCCGTACCGGCTTGCCAAAATTGTCTTGCAGCCAGATCTGCGCTTGGGCCACCTGTTCGTCGGGGTGGTATTGCACCTGATCGGCAAAGTAGCCTACAGGTTCATTGAGGTTGCGAATTTCGTGGAAGAAGTTGCGCGAAACATGGGTGGCAATCACGCTGCCATAGAGGCGGTGAATCAGGTGAACCATCAACTCCCCCAGGGCATTGATGCTGGCCGCACAGTACAGGTTGCCGGCACGGGTCAGAAAATACTGGCGTTTGAGCTGCACTTGCGGATAGTCATGTTGGAACTGGTCGAAGTAATGCCAATGAGTGGTCGCGGGCTGATCATTCAGCAGGCCTGCTTCGGCCAGAAAGCAGCAGCCGGTGCCCACAGAAGAGATTAGCGCACCCTGTTCAGCCTGGCGTCTCAGCCAGGGTAAATACTCACGATATTTGCGCAGAGCAGGTCGAGGGTTGCGCCATTGGCCGGGTATATGTACCAAATCATATGCCTCATCATTCAGTGCTCTGTCTGCCTTGATTTCGATATTGGCAGAACTCCTGACCGGCGCGCCGTCGACACTCAGGGTCACAATCTGGATACGCCGTGCTGTACGGTCCTCTCCCCTTGCTGCAGCCTCTGCAGTTCGCAACATCTCAATCGGCATAGTGGCACTGGTGGAGAGCAACTTGTCGCACAGCAGAATGGCGACTTTGAATGGGGTGGTAGAGGTCATAGAGAAAGCTTCTGGTCAATTTGGTGGCTGATATGCCGCACTGTATGTCCAAAATGGCCTTTAATCAACCGGTCGCGGTGCCTACAATCGCAGGCAGTGATAATAGTGAGGTACAACATGACAGCGTTACCAGTAATCGTCGGCTTCGGCGGCATTAACTCTGCGGGCAGGGGATCATTTCACCAAGCCTATCGTCGCATGGTTCTGGAGTCTCTCCCCGAACAGGAGCAAACCAAAACTCTGGTGGGATTGGCCTGTTTGATGAAGCTGGTTCGCTGGGTTGACGATCACTATGAAGATTCTGAGGGCAATGCAGTCAATGAAGAACAGATTGCGGCCCGTTATCGCCAGCAGGTGCTGGATGGCACCCTGATTCGTCGCATCGAAGCCAATCATTTTGACCCGGATAATGTTCCCTGTAACAGTTTGCTGAAACTGGAAGCCACCGGGGAAGCGCTGAAGTTTATTACCCGTCGTCGCAGCTTGCCGCCAACCTTGCCGTCTGACTGGGTGGTGACTGAGCTGGAAGAAGGCAAGGTGCGAGTTGAAATTCAGGGCAGTGCCGAAGGCCTGGTACCCAATTTTCGCAGCATTCCGGTGAAATCGGCCGGTATTCTGCCCACCGGATTTGAGCCGGCAGAACTCTATAATTCCCGCTTCCAGCCCCGTGGTTTGCAGATGGCAATTTATGGTGCCTCCGACGCGGTACGCTCTATCGGGATTGATTGGCAGAAAATCACTGACTCCGTACACCCGGATGAGATAGGCGTATACGCCAGCAGTGCATTAGGCCAGTTGCATGAAGAAGGTTGGGGCGGTGTGATTTCCAACCGCTTCAAGGGTGGGCGTCCAAGCTCCAAACAGATTCCTATGGCTCTCAACAGCATGCCGGCGGATTTTTTAAACGCCTACGTGCTGGGCAGTGTCGGTCATACCGAATCGGTGGCCGGTGCCTGTGCCAGCTTCCTCTACAACCTGCGTGCAGCCGTAGATGACATTCGTCATGGGCGTCGTCGAGTGGCGGTGGTTGGCAACGCCGAATCACCGATGAACCCGGAAGTACTGGAAGGGTTTACCACCATGGGTGCACTGGCGACCGAAGAAGGTCTGGCGAAAATCGACGGTGTTGAAAATCCCGATCCGCGACGCACCAGCCGTCCATTTGGCGAGAACTGCGGATTTACCGCAGGCGAGTCTGCCCAGTACATCATTCTGATGGATGACGCTCTGGCCATTGAACTGGGCGCCGATGTCCACGGTTGTGTTCCGGATGTGTTTGTTAATGCTGACGGAGTGAAGAAGTCCATCTCCAGCCCCGGTGCCGGCAACTATGTCTCGGTCGCCAAGGCAGTAGCTGCCGCCCGCGCTATTCTCGGTGACGAGGCGGTACAAAAGCGCAGCTTTATCCAGGCTCACGGCTCCAGTACGCCTCAGAACCGGGTTACCGAATCCCATATTTTTGACCAGGTGGCCGCAGCATTTGATATCAAAGAGTGGCCAGTGGTGGCAGTAAAAGCCTATGTGGGTCACTCCATGGCTCCGGCCAGTGGCGACCAGATGCTCAACTCCCTGGGGATCTTTAAATACGGTCTGGTACCGGGCATTAAAACCATCGATAAGGTGGCTGATGATGTCTATGCGGATCATCTGAAAATTTCCAACACCGACATCAATGTAGGTGCGGGTGAGCTGGATGTGGCGTTTATTAATGCCAAAGGTTTTGGTGGCAATAACGCCACTGGCGTGGTTATGTCGCCGCAAGTGACCGAGAAAATGCTGGCCAAGCGTTACCCGAACCAGTACGCCGATTACTGTCATCGCCGCGAGGAAACTCGAGCCGCTGCCGCGCGCTATGAGCAGCAGGCAGATCACTGCGAGCTGGCACCGATCTATCGCTTTGGCGAAGGAATGATTAATGAGGCTGACATCAAAGTCACCAGCCAGTCAGTGGTAGTGCCGGGCTTTGCCCAGCCTGTGGAACTCACATTGGGCAATCCATTCGCAGATATGGTTTAAGTACCGCTGTCGCCCTGGGTGCAGCGAAGCAAAAGTTCATAACGCATTGGGCGCCGAAGGCGACAATCTCGTCTTTCGATTAAGTTTGAAATCCTTATCAACCCAGCCTCACTGCCCCATAGGTAGTGAGGCTCATCTTTAGCTCACTATACCGTTAGGGATAGAGAGGTTGCTTTCATCCGGGTTGAACAGTAGTTTGACGTCCTCACACGGCACTATGGTATGAAAAAGCCGTGAAAATCCTTGAATCTATGGGCTTTGAGCTATATAAAGCCGCGAGTTTTTGCCTGACTGGAGATTGTAGAGTTGACCAACAACCGCTCAACTGACTGGAATGCGGAGCAATCCGCAGAACTGTACCGAATTCGTGACTGGGGTGCGGGTTATTTTGATCTGTCCAGTGAGGGTGAAGTCACCATATCCGCCCCATGTGGAGACCAGCGGGCAACGGTCAAGCTGAACGATATTATTCGTGGTATTCGCGAGCGTGGTTACGACACGCCAGTACAGTTGCGCATTGAAAACCTCCTTGAGGATCGCATCACCCAGCTGAATGAATCGTTCGCCCGAGCGATAGCTGATAACGGCTACAACGCCCAGTACCGTGGTGTATTTCCTATCAAGGTCAATCAGCAGGCTTATGTGATTGAGCAGATTGCTCGTGTCGGTGAGCGCTATCACCATGGCCTTGAAGCTGGCAGTAAGCCGGAATTGATGATTGCCCTTGCAGAGACGCGTGGAACCGACAGCATTATTGTCTGTAATGGCTATAAGGATCGCGATTTTATTGATCTTGGTTTGCGCGCCAACCAGTTAGGTGTGCGCTGCTTTTTTGTGGCCGAGACCCTGGATGAAATTGCACTGATTATTGAGCGCAGTCGCAAGCTGGGTGTCGAGCCAAATATCGGCTTTCGCATCAAACTTTCTACCAAAGTGAAAGGCCACTGGGAGGCAGACTCCGGTGAGCGCAGTATTTTTGGCCTCAGTATTATTCAGGTAATGGAAGGGGTGAAACTGCTGAAGCGTGAGAACATGCTGCATTGCCTGAAGATGCTGCACTGCCATCTGGGTTCGCAATTACCGGATATCGACAATATCTGCGAAGGCGTTCGCGAAGCCTGCCGTTACTACACCGATCTGGTTGGCGAAGGTGCGCCAATGGGCTGGATGGATATGGGTGGCGGCCTGGCAGTGGATTATGACGGATCCAACAGCACCGGTGGTTACAGTAAAAACTACAGTGTTGATGAATACTGTCAGAGTATTGTTCGCACCACTCGCGAAATGCTCGATCCAGAGGGTATTGCCCATCCGATGCTGGTGACCGAATCGGGTCGCGCCACAGTGGCTTACAGCTCAATCCTGCTGTTTAACATTCTTGATGTCAGTCATTTTGATCCAATGGCACTGCCAGCGTCTTTACCGGATGATGTGCATTCGCAAGTCGCGGCCCTGTTTGTCTGTGCCGAGCGTCTCTCAGAAGAGAATATCGAGCAAAGCTACAGCAGCGCCATAGAGCTGCGTCAGCGTGTACGTGATCTGTTTGCCACAGGTGATATTCGTTTGGCGGAATTGGCTATGGCAGAAAATATCTATTACGGCCTGATGCAGCGCATTGCCGCGATGGCAGAAGGCCTTGAGGCTGATGGTAAAGAGATCAGTGAACATCTTGCCAATCTCCGCCAGGCCCGCGCCGACATCTATTACGGCAACTTCAGCCTGTTCCAGTCACTGCCAGACAACTGGGCACTGCAACAACTGTTCCCGGTTATGCCGTTGAGTCGGCTGGATGAAAAGCCCAATCGCGAAGCGGTGATTGCCGATATTACTTGTGACTGTGATGGCAAAATGGATCGCTTTATCGGCAGGGATGGTGGGCCAAGCAAAACCCTGCCTCTGCACGAGTTTAATCACGGTGACGACTATTGCATTGGTGTATTCCTGGTGGGGGCATATCAGGAAACGCTTGGTTCGCTACACAACCTGTTTGGTGACAATCACGCAATCAGCGTTCGCATTAATGCCGATGGCAGCTTTGACCTTGCTCACGAGATTGAGGCGGACGATGCCGATGAGGTATTGCGCACTGTGGAGTATGAGTCACTATATTTATTCAACAGTTTTAGAAATAGGGCTGAAAAAGCGGTGCAAGATGGTAGAATCGCGCCCGCAGACCGCCGCCAGATACTTGCAGACTACTCAAGGTGCCTGAGCGGTAATACTTACTTTGAGCGGTAGAGCTTGCAGGGACTGTTCATTTTCATTGGATAGCTACAATATCCAGTGAGTATGAGCAGTCCAATCTGTTTTCTTACCGCCCCATCCTGGAGAGAAAACAGACGATGGCAACAGTCCTCATTGTCGGCGCCGGCGGCGTCGGTGGTGTTGTAACCCACAAATGCGCACAACTTTCTGACACTTTCACTCGCATCGTGCTGGCCAGCCGCAACGAAGCGAAGTGCAAGGTCATCGCCCAGCAGGTCGCTGAAAAGACCGGTCGTCAAATCGAGACGGCTTCTGTTGATGCTGATAACGTACCCGAACTGGTATCGCTGATTCGCGAAGTTGAGCCGCAGTTGTTGATCAACGTTGCCCTTCCCTATCAGGATCTCACCATTATGGACGCCTGCCTCGAAACTGGCGTTCACTACCTGGATACTGCCAACTACGAGCCGCCAGAAGTGGCCAAGTTCGAGTACAAGTGGCAGTGGGCTTACCAGGAGCGCTTTGTTGCAGCCGGTATCACCGCGTTGCTGGGTTCCGGTTTTGACCCCGGCGTCACCAACGTGTTTACCGCTTACCTGGCCAAGCACTACTTTGACGAAATTCACCAGATCGACATCGTTGACGTCAACGGTGGCGACCACGGCTACAAGTTCGCCACCAACTTCAACCCGGAGCTGAACATTCGCGAGATCACCGCGGCATGTCGTCACTGGGAAGGCGGCGAGTTTGTTGAAACCAACGCGATGAGCCAGAAGCGCAGCTTCAGCTGTCCGGAGGGTGTTGGCACCTACAACATCTACCGCCTCTACCACGAGGAGATGGAGTCGCTGGTCAAACACATCCCGACCATCAAGAAAGCCCAGTTCTGGATGAGCTTTTCCGATAACTACCTGAAACACCTCGAAGTGTTCCAGAATATCGGTCTCACCAGCATTGAGCCGATGGACTACAACGGTCAACAGATTGTGCCGGTACAGTTCCTGAAAGCGCTGCTGCCGGACCCGGCCAGTCTTGGTCCGCGCACCAAAGGCCGCACCTGCATTGGTGTGATTGCACGCGGTATCAAGGATGGTGTGGAGAAGTGCTACTACATCTACAACATCTGCGACCACGAGCAGTGCTTCGCCGAAGTGAACTCCCAGGCGGTGTCCTACACCACCGGTGTTCCAGCCATGATCGGTGCCAAAATGATGCTGGAAGGCAAGTGGTCCGGCGCCGGCGTCTGGAACATGGAACAGATGGATCC
The DNA here is from genome assembly GCA_030252795.1 of Porticoccaceae bacterium LTM1. Taxonomy (NCBI): domain Bacteria; kingdom Pseudomonadati; phylum Pseudomonadota; class Gammaproteobacteria; order Cellvibrionales; family Porticoccaceae; species Porticoccaceae bacterium LTM1. The sequence goes on along the minus strand of CP127080.1, from coordinate 3,022,907 downwards.
GGATCCGTTTATGGAAGATCTCAACAAGTACGGCCTGCCATGGACTGTGGTTGAGTACGATCTGGAGCAGGCGAAAGCGCTGGACGCGTGATCTGATTGAGAGATGTGAGACGAGAGATGGGAGATGGAAACAGCGATCTCTCTTCGGCGTCTCTGCTCACTTCGTATCTGTCATCCTGAGCGCAGCGAAGGATCTCATAAGTTGATTTAGAAACAGAGATCCTTCGCTGCGCTCAGGATGACATGGAATGGATAGAGTATGATTAATTTCGACCCCACCCGCGTCCCCTCTCCCTGCTTCGTTGTCGATAAGGCCGCTATCGAAGCCAATCTGCAAATTCTCGATCGCGCTTAGAAGTGAGAAACAAATATGACAGGTTTAGTCCTGCCATGGCCCTTTGCTTTCTATCATTGAACCTTGGCCGGTAACTGCCAGCACAGGACGTCGTTTATCAATCGCTTTAATCCCCTCAATTGTTGGCAACAATGACAGAAAATACCCAGGTGTTATGCTCCAGAAAGTCGTTTCGGCCTCTATTTGAACGTAAATCACTTGTTCTGCTTCACAGTTAATTCGCAATGATGCTGACGGTTGAAATTGTGGTAACCGGTTGGGGGCAGTGGGGTGGAGTGGCAAGACATTCAAATGGTGTTCTCCCACGGCAAGAGAGAGTGAGAGATAGGTTCTCGGGTCAATGGTGCCGACCAATCTGGAGTTCAGGTCGACATCGGCATAACCTCCAAAAATATTTAGCTGGCAGCTGACTGTTGATGGGGCCTGCTGCAGTAGCTCTTGCTCTGCAACAATAATTTCTCCTAACTTGGGGCGGAGATTAGCCGCCTCCTCTTTACTTCCGGCAAAGGATTCGGCTGAGTAGTCACTCAGAACCGTATATCCGGATGCCATCGGCAATTGGCTTTGTAAAAGTGATGCTGGGTTTAACAATATGTGTTGTTGTTTTTGGCCCTGATCGTCAAAAATCACTACCAGCGCAGAGGCGTCATATCCAGCACCTGCTGCCCCGGAATACCCTGCGCCTACTATCCAGAAACTATCCAGACGCACATCATGATAGATCAGTATTTTTTCATCCAACCGAGTTGCTATAGGCTCTCCCAGTTGCAGTAACACCTTACGTCGACTGACCTCCGGGGTATCACTCAGCCAGCTCTCCTCGTCCTTCAGTGGATCTGTCCCGGGAATAGGAATATAAATACAACCGCTTAAAACCAGGCTCGCTATATAGACCAGAATTCGAAGTGTCATGGGTCATCCCCAGCGCCGATCAGGTTGTATTCACTCAAAAACCCCGATGGATCAAATAGCAGTACTAATTGATAGCTGTTCCAAATGGGGAATTGACCATAAGCTGGTTTGATTTTGTCGGTTGTTTGGTCGTATTGAATTCGATATATCCAGACTTCGTCGTTTTCATAAGTGGAGCTTGGCTGGCCCAGTCGTTGCAGCAAGTGAACTTTGGTGGTTTCCCCGACAGCGAGAAATGACAGCGATGCTGTGATTGAATCGTAGTCCTCAGAGGGGTTAACACTTGAGCAGCTCAACAGCACCGTACTGGTTAACAGATAAGCACACAGGATATTAAGCTGCTTCTTGGTGAGTGGCATGATGTGTTCCTTGAATAGTCATATCGTCAGCCCTGAGAACTAGTATAGAAATAGAGTATCGTTTGTGGTTGCCGTGAAATTACCGGCTTGGCTGCAAAAACAGGTACTTGACGGATAATCTGCTGGTAGAATGCCCAAGCTTTCTGTCGCGAGAAACTCTTTTGCTCAAAGGTGTTTGCTCAAATAGGTAGAGGTCATATAACTGCTTTGTTTACAGAATAGAGTTTCATTTTAATTTATCGAGTTGAAATTGGATGAGCCACGAATTCGACCCCACCCGCGTCCCCTCTCCCTGCTTCGTTGTCGATAAGGCCGCTATCGAAGCCAATCTGCAAATTCTCGATCGCGTTCAGAAAGAGAGCGGTGCGAAAATCCTGTTGGCACTGAAGGCGTTCTCCATGTGGAGTTTGGCGCCGCTGGTGACCAAGTACCTGCACGGCACCTGTGCCAGTGGCATTATCGAAGCGCGCCTCGGACGAGAGGAGTACGGTAAGGAAGTACACACTTTCTCGGCGGCTTACAAAGAAGACGACCTGAAAGAGATTCTGCAGATTTCCGATCACGTGGTGTTTAACTCGTTTAGCCAATGGCAACGTTTTCAACCGCTGATTCAGGCCGCCAAGACCGAGCGTCCGCACATGGAGTTTGGTATGCGGGTCAACCCCGAGCACTCCGAGGGGGCTACCGAAATTTACGACCCCTGCGCCAAGTTTTCGCGACTGGGTATTCCACAGTCTCAGTTTGACGAAACCCAGCTCGACGGTATCAGCGGCATTCACTTCCACACTCTCTGTGAGCAGGATTTCCCGCCGCTTCAGCGCACTCTTGATGTGGTGGAAGAGAAGTGGGGTCACCTGCTGCACCGCATGAAGTGGGTCAACTTTGGCGGTGGTCACCACATCACCCGCCCCGGTTATCAAGTGGATGACCTGATCGCCCGCATCAAGGCCTTTGCTGCCAAGTACGATGTGCAGGTGTATCTGGAGCCCGGTGAAGCCACTGCTTATCAGGCAGGAGTGATGGTGGCCGAGGTGCTGGACCTGACCTGGAACGGCATGAACCTGGCGATCCTCGACACCTCCGCGACCTGCCATATGCCGGACGTGATCGAAATGCCCTACCGTCCGGTGATTACTGGCTCAGGTATGCCCGATGAGTATGAGCATAACTATCGCCTCGGCGGTATGACCTGTTTAGCCGGCGATGTGATTGCCGACTACAGCTTTGCTGAGCCTCTAAAAGTGGGCGACCGACTGGTTTTTGAGGATATGGCGTACTACACCATGGTCAAAACCACTACTTTTAACGGTATTCGCCTGCCCGCCATTGCGATCTGGGATTCGCGGGATGATTCGTTGGAGGTGGTAAGAGAGTTTGGGTACGAGGATTTTAAGACCCGGCTTTCGTAGAGCCTGATTGTGAGATGGGAGACGGCGAAGCTGGATCTGTAGTTTCGTCTCCCATCTCTCTTCTCTCATCTCCCAAAAAGCTGAAACAACCAGATACAAACGATAGAGAAAATCGAATGGACGAATTTGATACTGATTACCCGATCTTCCTGGGCTCTGAAATTGAGCAGCCGAAACCGGAAGAGGCTCGTTTCCACATTATTCCGGTGCCGTTTGAACGCACTGTCTCTTACGGTGGTGGCACTCGACTGGGGCCGTCATCCATTCTCAAGGCCAGCTGGCAGTTGGAGAAGTGGGACGGCAAGAGCAACCCCTGCGAAGAGGGTATCTACACTCGTGAGCCGGTGGATTGTTCCGCTGATCCGGACACTGTTGTGGAGCGTATCTCCGAGGCAACTCAAGAAGTGGTCAAGCTCGGCAAAATGCCGGTGGGCCTGGGTGGTGAGCACACGATTACTTTTGGCCATATCAAGGGCTTGATCGAAGCGGGTATCACAGATATCGGCGTAGTCCAGATCGATGCTCACGCCGACCTTCGCGATGCCTACGAAGGCGATCCGTACTCTCACGCGTCAGTGATGAGACGTGTGGTCAATCTTGGTGTGCCGTTGTTCCAGCTTGGCATTCGCGCCTACTGCGAAGAAGAAATGGAAGCGCGCAAGGAGTATGGCGTCCACCATCTCGATGGCGAGGATCTGGTGCCGGACAATATCTGTGAAATTACCCTGCCGGACGATTTTCCCGAGCACGTATTTTTCACCGTTGATGTCGATGGCATCGACCCGTCTGTATTTCCGTCTACCGGTACTCCGGTACCGGGTGGACTGAGCTGGTACCAGACTCTGAAACTGTTTGAGTCGGTGGCCAAACAACGCAAGATCGTCGGCTTTGACGTGATGGAATTTGCCCCGATCGAGGGCTTCCACGCTTATGACTTTGCTGCATCGCTGCTGACCTACAAGCTGATGGGCATTGTGCAACGCACGCAAAAATAATCTGCAAATGTCATCCTGAGCACAGCTCAGGATGACGCACTAATGATTACAACCAACCTGGAGGGGAAACCATGAAAAAACTGATTACCGCACTGGCACTCAGTGCCGCTGTGGCGAGCCCGGCCTTTGCCGCCGAAGGCATGTGGCGCCCGGGTCAGCTGCCAAAAATATCCGAGTTGCTGAAAACCGAAGGTTTGGAAATTCAAGCCGAGAGCCTGGCCAGCCTGACCGAGTATCCCTTGAATGCCGTTGTGCAATTGGGTCGCTACTGCACTGCATCCTTTGTCTCTCCTAAAGGTTTGCTGGTTACCAACCATCACTGTGCCTATGGTGGTATCCAATACAACTCAAATGAAAAGAACAACCTGATCTCGACCGGCTTCCTTGCCAAGCGCCTGAAGCAGGAATTGCCAATGCCTCCCGGCACCAGCATCTTCGTAACCGAGCAGATTGACGATGTTACCCAGGCAATGGTGGGTGGTCTCGAGCAGGTCAGTGGACTTGAGCGCTACGAAGCGTTGAAAAATCGTGAAAAAGCCCTGATTGCCGAGTGTGAAACCGAAGGCTATCGCTGCACAGTGAACTCCTTCTTCGGCGGTGCAGAATACCTGCTGATCAAGACCCTGGAAATTCGTGATATTCGTCTGGTACATGCGCCATCCGATACTGTTGGTAAATACGGCGGTGATATCGATAACTGGATGTGGCCACGTCACACCGGCGATTACTCGTACCTGCGTGCCTATGTTGGCAAGGATGGCAAGCCAGCAGATTTTTCGAAAAAGAATGTTCCCTACCAACCAAAATCTTACCTGAAGACAGCGAGCAAACCGCTGCAAGCAGAAGACTATGTCATGGTGGCTGGATACCCGGGCCGTACCAATCGCTACCGTCGCCTGGTTGAAGTTGAGCACAGCTTTGGCTGGAGCTACCCGACCATGCACAAGCACTACTCGGATGTGCTGGATATCATTGCCAGCGTTACCAAAGAGAATCCGGATGCGGCGATCAAATATGCCAGCACCGTGGCCAGCACCAATAACCGGGTGAAAAACTATCTCGGCCAGATGGAAGGGGCAGAAAAAGTTGGCCTGGTTGAACTTCGCAAACAATCGGAAGCCGAGTTGAACCAGTGGATTGCTGCGGACAGCGATCGCACGGCCAAATACGCGGCGGCCATTGGGCAACTGGATCAATTGTTGAAAGAAGAAAATGCCACTGCTGCTCGCGACCTGTATTACGGTCGTGGCAAAAGTGCACTGTTGTCGGCTGCAAGCAAGCTGTACCGTCTGGCCAAAGAGAATGAAAAGCCGGATGCCGAGCGTGAAAGCGGTTACCAGAAGCGCGACATGGGTGGCTTCAAGGGTGGTATCGCCCAGCTGGATCGTCGCTTTGATGCTGAAGTCGACAAGGCACTGTGGAAATACTGGCTCGGCTATTACAGCCAACTACCGGTTGAACAACACGCCCCGGCTCTGGATGCGATCATCGACGATATCGACAGCCTGTACACCAACACCAAGCTGACCGACAGCGATACTCGCATGGCGTGGATTGGCAAAACACCGGCTGACTTTGAAGCGAGCAGCGATCCATTTATCAAGCTGGCAGTGGCACTGTACGACTACGATATGCAGCTCGAAAAAGAGGCTAAAACCCAATCCGGTGAGCTACAGCCACTGCGCGCAGCTTACATGGCGGCATTGATTGCCAAAGCGGAGTCGGAAGGCTCGGTAGTTTACCCGGATGCCAACTCGACCCTGCGTGTAACCTACGGCAAGGTGACTGGAGCAGAAGTAAAAGACGGCCTGGCCTACACCCCGTTTACTAGCCTGCGAGGCCTGCAGCAGAAAGAGACCGGCGAGTGGCCATTCAACTCTCCGCAAAAGCTGCTGAAGACCATCGAGGCGGCGGATTATGGCGACTACTACGAAAAGTCCATCGACAGTGTACCGGTTAACTACCTGACCACACTGGACACCACTGGAGGAAACTCCGGCTCAGCAACCCTGAACAGCCGTGGTGAGCTGGTTGGCTTGATCTTTGACGGTACGTTTGAGTCGGTAAACTCAGACTGGTATTTCGATGAGACCACCACCCGCTCCATTCACGTCGACAACCGCTACATGTTCTGGGTGATGGAGAAAATAGACGGTGCCATTAACCTGTTGAAAGAGATGGGTGTGAAGTAACCATTGCTATTCAGTATGAGTTGGCAGTGAACAGGTTGAAGCTGCCGGCTGGTGTGGAATAGATATGAACAGGGCACAGCTTGTTGTGGCACGTAAAATCGCCACAACAAGCTGTGCCTTTTTTTATATTCAGATTTCCTCGCGTGACCATATCAGGCATTTCGAGTCCGGCAAAAATCAGATACCGCTTGATTTCAGAACGGTCATTCTGTTAAGGTGCCCCGCTATGGCTAGAACACGTGAATTTAATCCTAAGGAAGTTATCGAGAAAGCTGTCTACCTGTTTTGGGAGAAGGGCTACACCGATACGTCTATGGATGACCTGGTAAAGTGCACCGGGGTCAGCCGGTATGGTATCTACGGTGAATTTGGTAACAAACGAGAGTTGTTCCTTGCTGCGTTGGAACACTTTCAAGAGAAGTTTACCAGGGAATTGATTCAGGATTTGTCGCACCCGGATGCAGGAGTTGTTGAGCTGCGTGCCTATTTCCAGAGGTTGCAGGAACATGGCAAGACACCGGAGTCACAAATGGGTTGCTTTATGTGCAATACCGCAGTGGAGCTATCCAATGTCGACGAAGAGATTGGTCAACGAATCCGGGAGTTGTTTGAGAAGTTACGCCAAGTCTTTCTTCGTGCGCTAAAGAATGCCCAAAGAGAGGGGGATATCGACTCTCAAATGGATCTGGATGAGTACGCCAGTTATCTGTTGGGTATCCAGTTGGGTATGGCCATGGTGGCGCGCTCGGGAATTCCCGAGCAAAGGATGAAGCAATACTTTGATGTAGCCTTGCAGGCGATCAACTAATTGATGGTGAAACTATGGCGCTCGGAAGCGCTTTTTTATCGCCATTATCAGAATGCTCATTCTGCAAAGAGGCCACCTCAAGCTGAAACACGGCATGGAAGCAGCTAAAAAATTTATATAAATCAGAATGCTCATTCTGATTTGGTGTTAACGCATAACGGAGCTGGAATCATGGGAAAGTACATTGATCGATTTGCCGAAATATTGGCTAGCCAAATGATACGTTTTCGTTGGCTGGTAATCTTCGCTGCACTTGGACTTGTAATTGCACTGGGCAGTGGAATGGGGAAGTTGGGCTTCTCTACCGATTACAGAGTATTTTTCAGCGATGAAAATCCGGAATTGGTCGCTTTTGAAACCTTTCAGGATACCTATACAAAAAATGACAACATTGCCTTTGTGATAAAACCGGCAAACGGCGATGTGTTTACACCGGAAATAGCACATGCAGTCGAGCGCATTACCGAGCAGGCCTGGCAAATACCCTATGTTCTAAGGGTCGATTCCATTAGCAACTTCCAATACTCATGGGCAGAGCAGGATGACCTGATTGTTGAAGATCTCATCAGCGATGGTCTGAACCTGAGTGCGCCCGAATTGGTTAAGAAAAAACAGATCGCTCTCGATGAACCTCTACTGCGCAGAAATCTGGTATCTGAAGATGCTGCTACCACAGGAATTAATGTCACTTTGCAGTTTCCGGGAAACAGCATTACAGAAGTTCCAGAGTCAGCCAATGCAGCACGAGCAATTGCCAATCAGTTTCGAACCGAGTTTCCCGATCTGAAAATTGCCCTGTCAGGGGTATCAATGCTCAACAATGCCTTTGGGGAAGCCGGGCAGCAAGACGCCAGTACCTTGACTCCCCTTATGTATCTGATTTTGCTGATTACCATGGTGATAGTGTTGCGTTCTTTCAGCGCTATGTTTGCGACCCTGGTAGTAATACTTTTTTCAACCATCATGGCGATGGGGCTAGCCGGTTTTTTCGGAATAAAACTGACACCAATTTCAGTAACGGCACCAACCATTATTCTTACCCTTGCAATTGCAGACAGCATTCATATTCTGGTGAGTATGTTTGATGGTATGCGTGAAGGGCGCGATAAATTCAGTGCGCTGAAAGAAAGCATGCGAATTAACCTGATGCCGGTAACCATAACAAGCCTTACCACTATCGTTGGTTTTCTGTCGCTGAATTTCTCTGACTCACCACCGTTCTGGCACCTTGGGAATATTACCGCGATGGGTATTGCGGCAGCCTGGCTTCTGTCATTAACTCTGCTGCCGGCTGTTGTCAGCCTGTTGCCGATCAAAGCGAAAGTGGTGGAGGCCCGAGGTTCCAAACTGGAGGCGGCAATAGATCGTCTGGCCGATTGGGTGACGCTGAAATACAAACCTATTCTGGTAATTTCCGGGGCTATCTCGCTGGCACTGATAGCGATGATTCCAACTATTCAGCTCAATGATGAATTTGTGAAATATTTCGATGAGCGCGTGGAATTTCGTAACGATGCAGATTTTGCCAATGACCATCTAAACGGCCCTTACGTTGTAGAGTTTTCTGTTGAAGCCGGTGAAGAGGGCGGTATCAGCAAGCCGGAATATTTGGCTGAGTTGGAGGAATTCACCAATTGGCTGGACCAGCAGAAAGAGGTCAATCATGTCTATAGCTACACAGACATCATCAAGCGACTAAACAAAAACCTGCACAGCGATGATCCTGCCTGGCATAAGATTCCAGACAACCGTGAAATGGCAGCGCAATATCTGCTGCTGTATGAATTATCTTTGCCATACGGCCTGGACCTTAACGACCGAATTAATGTAGATAAATCTGCCACACGGGTAACTGCCTCACTGAAAAATTTATCTACGATTGAGGTTCGGAATTTTCTGGATCGAGCTCGCAACTGGATTTCCACCAATTTGCCTGAGCAAATGCGGGCAACACCTACAAGCGCTACGGTGATGTTTTCCTATATATCACAGCGCAACATCGAAAGTATGTTTGAAGGGAATATATGGGCAATTCTGGCCATCGCATTGATATTGATGCTGGCACTGCGCAGTTTCAGGTTGGGTGCATTAAGCATGATCCCCAATACAGTGCCAATTCTTATCACTTTTGGAATCTGGGCTCTATTAGTGGGCAAAGTAGGGATGGCTGCAGCAACAATTACTGCCACTTCGCTGGGTATTGTAGTTGATGACACCGTGCATTTTCTGTCGAAATATCTGCGTGCCCGTCGCGAAAAAGGCTTGGATATACCTGACGCCATTCGTTACGCATTTCATACCGTAGGCGTAGCAATTCTGGCAACAACAATCATTCTGGTAATTGGATTTGGGGTGCTGACATTCTCAACATTCATGATCAATTTTCAGATGGGCCTGTTGACCGGTATGGCAATCCTGGTGGCATTGATTTTTGACTTCTTGATGTTGCCAGCGATTTTAATGCTGGCGCATAAAAAAGAAGCGAAAGTCAGTGATAAAAGCCAATTGATAGACGTGGCTGGGTAAAAAATACCAGCCAAAGGAACGAGCAGGTGGTGCTCATGAACAATGTTAAACACCGAGGTTTACCATGAAAATATTTAATTTGATTACAGTTGGCCTTCTGGCGTCATCTATTTTTATTTCAGCACAGGCGCAAACTCCGGAAGAAAAAGGATTTGAAATAGCCGCTCGATCCGACCGGTCGGATCGGGGTTTTGGTGATAGTCAGGTCGAGATGAAAATGGTTCTCCGCAATGCTGCTGGTGGTGAAACATCCAGAACACTGCAGACTAAAACATTAGAGGTGGCGGATGAAAGCCTGGGCGATGAAAGCCTGATCTATTTTTATACGCCTGCCGATGTTGAGGGTACAGCTCTTCTTTCCCACGCTAAGATTCTGGATCCCGATGACCAGTGGCTTTACTTGCCAGCCCTGAAGCGAGTAAAGCGAATTTCGTCGGCCAATAAATCTGGTCCCTTTGTCGGCAGTGAATTTGCATTTGAAGATTTTACGGCCCAGGAGCTGAATAAATTTACCTACAAATTCTTACGCGTAGAATCGTGCCCTGATCTACCTGAGTTGATGTGTGATGTGGTGGAACGTTATCCAACTTATCAGAAATCCGGTTACAGCAAACAGGTATCATGGATTGATCAGCAGGATTTTCAAGTCCGCAAGTTAGAGTTCTTTGATCGCCGTGGTGATTTGCTTAAAACCTTGAGATTTAACGAATACAAAAAATATGAGGATGGTGTGTGGCGTGCCCATTTGTTGAGTATGGCCAACCATAAAACAGGGAAAAGCACTGATTTGGTTTTCTCTGAGTATGTTTTCAAGGCGGGTCTAACAGAGAAGGATTTCTCAAAGGGTGTTCTCAAGCGCTTGCGATAGTCGATTTGTGGCGAGGGCATATGAATCCAAGGTCTTAAACCCCACAGGTAGTTTGTGATGAATTTGTTAGACAAAACGTTGTTCGCTGCTTTGGTTTTATCCGCTTTTACTGTCCAGGCCCAAGATTGGAAGTTTTCAGGCGAATCTGGAGTGGAGGGCCGGTTTTTTCCCCAGAAACCAAGGCAGATTGAGCAGCAAAAAAACCTCGGTGTGTCGATTATGATGCAGCCGGAATTTCGTTATCAAGCATCCGATCGAAAAACTCAGTTGGGGTTTGTGCCTTTTTTCCGATACGACGCAGAAGACAGAGAGCGTACTCACTTTGACTTGCGTGAGGCGTATTGGCGTCAAATCGGGGATGAGTGGGAGGTTACCGTTGGTGTCGACAAAGTATTTTGGGGAGTGGCCGAATCCCGTCACTTGGTAGATGTCATCAACCAGACAGATGCGGTGGAAGATCCTGATCAAGAGGACAAGCTGGGTCAGCCTATGATGGCGGCCACTACCCAGAAAGAATGGGGAGCTTTAAGTCTATATTGGCTGCCCTATTTTCGAGAGCGAACTTTTCCTGGAGAAGATGGCAGGTTTCGAACCCAGCTACCAGTAAATAGCCGCAGGGCTGAATATGAGTCAGGTGCCGAACAGTGGCACCAGGACTTCGCTGTTCGTTATTCGCACTACCTGGGTGATTGGGATATTGGCGGATACTATTTTTATGGAACCAGCCGTGAGCCAAGGTTTATCGTAGATGATAACGAGCACAAACTGGTGTCACTTTACGATGTAATCAGTCAGGTCGGGATAGACTTGCAGTACACCAATGAGGCCTGGTTGTGGAAGCTGGAAGCTATTTCCCGTAAGGGACAAGGGAAAACATTTTTTGCTTCAGTAGCGGGTTTGGAATATACCTTTTATCAAATAATGGAGTCTGATAGCGACTTGGGCCTACTTGTCGAGTACCAGTACGATGGACGTGACAGCAATGCCCCCGATACATTGGCTGATAATGACCTGTTTGTCGGTTTACGCTGGTCATTAAACGATATCAGCGATACAGCGATACTTGCAGGAGTATCTGTAGATCGAATTACTGGAGAACAGTTTTACAATATTGAAGCAGAGCGTCGAATTGATGATCATATAACGGCTGAATTGCGAGCGCGCTTTCTAACTGGGTCTGAAGTTGGAGAGCCTTCCTGGTTTCTGGAGCGTGATGACTATATTCAGTTGTCAGTGTTGTATCATTTTTGATGATATCGCCATTGCAGCTGTATGAGCGGTAAGTAACCCTAAATTCCAGTTTCAAGAAGATAAACAAGAGTCTCAATATCCCCTATAACGTTATTGCTGCAAGAAGTGTGATATAACTGGGCATTCTTTGGTTTGAAAAAAAGGAAAAACAATGACCAAGTTATTACTGTTGCCCTTCCTCTTTTTGGTAGGTTTCTGGCTGATAAAAGCCAATAGCGAAGAACGGAAAAAGCCCATCAAATGGTTTGGCTATTTGTGTGTATTGGGGGGCATATTCCTGTTGCTCTTCTCAATCGTGATTACCGTTCCGGCTGGCCACGTCAAAGTGGCGACACTGTTCGGTAAAGTCCAGGACGATACTTATAAAGAAGGTCTGCACATCGTGAACCCACTACTGGAGTTCACCACCTTCGACCTGCGCCAGAAAACCCATAAAGAAACAGCAGGCATCCCGGCGGAAGACAAACTGATTACGCGTATGGATGTATCCGTGCAGTACCGTACTGTCGGAGAGATGGCCCCGGATATTCTACGCAATACGGGTACCACCCAGGCACTGATTCAGGTGCACATGATTCCCAAACTGCGCTCCATACTGAGGGAACAGGGCAAAGGGGTCGCCATGTCACAAGACTTCTTTAAAGAGTCAATCCAGCGTCAGTTGCAGGAAACCTTGCAGTTGGGTCTGGCGGAGTTCCTGGCACCGAAAGGTATACAGGTAGAAACAGTACTGATTCGTGATGTGGAGCTGCCAGCTGTCATTCGCACTGCCATCACCGAAACCAAGCGACGTGAGCAGGAAGTGCTTAAGCAGCAGGCCGAATTGGAGCGTTTTGCCACCGAGCAGGATCAAAAGGTCAAGCAGGCGGAGTCAGAGCTGAGAGCTGCCAAGTTGGAAGCGCAGCGGATTAAGGCGCTGGCAGACGCTGAAGCCTATAAGATCAGTGTCATCAACCAGACGTTGGCGAAATCACCTAATTATATCGAGTTGAAAAAGGTTGAGCAGTGGAACGGTGTGCTACCGGTTTATACGGGCGGCGACAACATCCCAATGATCGACCTTCGCACCACCAAAAAGTAGCTGTTTTCAATTAGAAATTACGCTCAGGGGGTGGTCCACATAGTGGCTCGACACCCTGAGCAGTATCCTTGCCACCATGCCTTGGGTTACGCATTCCACACAGACATTTACCCCGAATGGAGTATGAGCACCCTCAAAACTGTGTGTTTGGTCAAGTTGTGACCAAAAAACAAGACTTTTTTTCCATTTACCGTGCGGGTATATGGCCTCTCAAACGTTTATATATGTACAAGCGTAGCGGTGATGATGAAACTGGACGCTTAACCATCCAAACCTATTTGAATGTTGCGGTATGTTGAAGGCACTACATTAACCTTCCATAAACCGCTTTTTTTATATTTTGTCTGCAATTTGCAGGAGAGTTTTTGTGAAAAAGTTATATGGAGCACTGTGTGCGCTGCTGATTTCCAGCCAGGCATCTGCCGGCGGATTGGCATTTATGGACGATTCGTTCGATAAAGCGATGGTCAAGGCCAAGCAAGAGAACAAAATGGTTTTGGTTTACCTTGATAGCCCAAAACGTTCTGTTGAAAGCCTGTTTATGACTGGTATGTTGTTCCCAGTCCACAAAGTGGGTGATCTCTACAACGACCGTTTTGTAAGCCTGAAGCAAACTGCCGGTGAAAACCAGGAGTTGACCAAGTTGGCTGAGCAGCAAGGTGTAACTGCCTACCCGGCCTGCCTGATTTTGGATGGCAATGGCAATGTTGTATCCAAGAGCCAGGGTACAAAAGACCTCGAAGAATTCATCGAGTTTGGTCAGAAAGCATTATCATCCGGCGACAAAGTAGCCGCGTTCTAATGCTGGTAAAGTGGATTGCCGACTAGCTATGTCGGTAATCCACTTGTCATTATCCCGTAAACCTTCCCCGTTACACCTTCTTAAAAATCTCCCCAAACATACTGCAACAGACTGATAGCGGTGAGCGGTGCTGTTTCTGTTCGCAACACCCTTGGGCCCATGGTCAGGTGCTCAAAACCACTCTGCCGACAGGCGTCTATCTCGGCGTCAGACAACCCCCCCTCTGGTCCAATCGCCAAAGCAACGGATGCTGGCACTTCCTCATAATCCTTTAATGCCTTGTCACTGCGGTGGTGAAGAACGAATTTCTGTTCCGCATCAACATTCCCAAGCCAGTCTTTGAGAGCAACAGGCTGATTTACAACCGGTACGCGATTGAGTTGGCACTGCTCGCAGGCGCTGATAGCAACCTGCTGAAGATGGCGCAGTTTTTTATCAACGCGATCGCCCTTTAATTTCACCTCGGTGCGCTCGGTGTAGAGAGGGGTGATTTCAGATACGCCCAGCTCGGTGGCCTTCTGGACCACCAAATCAAACCGATCACCTTTTGACATGCCAATACCCAGGTGGATCTTCAGGTTGGACGCGCGATCGGTGTCATCAAACGAATCAACACGCACATTGGCCTTTTTGTTGGCAACCTCTGTCAGGATGGCCCGATATTCACCCCCCTGTCCGTTGAACAGTATGAGCTCGGTGCCAGCTTTAGCGCGTAATACGGTTACCAGATGACGAGCAGCTTCAGGGCTGAGAGCAAATTCGAGGCCAATACTCAATGGCTGGTCAAGATAAATACGGCTAATTCGCATAGTAGTTCTAATCGTTAAGGCAGATAAGCAGTTGATTATAAAGAATCATTGGGTGCATGGGCAGGAATAGGGGTGCTACTCAGGGTGAATGACGGTTCTGTTCGTGTAGTTAGCTAGAGGAGGTCTATTCGGGGCCGCCGATGCGAAAAGAGAGGCTAAGCAAGCTAATCTTAGAGAGTCACAGGTGCAGAAACTCAATGAGAGCGATGAGCCGTAAAGAAGACAACGTGCTCGATTTTCATGGCCGTCATCACAAAGCGCGTGAGAAGGTGCTTGAACAACTGTTCAAAGCGCACGGTGATGCTTTGCGTTCATTCCTCTTTGGTCGCACCGGAGCAGAAGATGATCCCGACGATATTGTGCAGGAAGTATTCTTGCGGCTGGTAAAAATGGAGGGGCTGCAAACAAAAATGGCTGATAGCCATGCACGTAATCGCGCTTATATCTTCACTATGGCTAATAACCTGATTGTGGATATAGAGCGACGCAAGGCGCTGCAACGCACTTACACCAACCAGTTGGAAGACTGTGATCAAGTGCAGGAAATTACCCCGGAAGCCGCTGCTTCCGCCGAGCGGGACCTTTCCATGCTCAAGCAGGTTATTCAGGAGATGAAGCCAGCCTGGCGTCAGGCATTTGTTTTGAATCGCTTCAAATTCATGAGCTATACCCAGATTGCCAAACATATGGGTGTAACGGTCAAGCAGGTGGAAAATTATATGACCCAGGCTCTGGTTCGGGTCAGGGATGCCCAACATGCCATGCGAGGTTTAACAAGGAATGAAAACGATGGCTAAAAACTTATCCTCAAAATACCGTGCCGCTCGTCAGGTTGCCCGGCTGTATTCCGGGCAATTAACGTCGGACGAGGCGGTCAAAATTGCTGCCTGGACACAGGACGAGGCAGAGTATCAGCAAGATTTTCTGGATATTACCCATGGACTGGCGGATATGGAAAGGCTGGCAGATGATCCGGATATTGTCGAAATTACTGAAGCGGCTTTTGCGGACTCACGTATGTCGAAACGCTTCGGGCAGGGTTGGGCCATTGCAGCATTACTTGTATTGGTTATAAGCGGAATATTCAGCTGGGTTCAGTGGTGGCCGACTGACGTGGCAGTGTCAGCGGGTCTTCGTTATGTCACTCGAGTCGGCGAGCAAAAAACCGTAGAGCTGGATGATGGCAGTGTGGTGACGCTCAACACCGGAACGGAGCTGCAAGTGACGATGAGTGAGAGTAAACGGCAACTCCACCTCAAGCGGGGGGAAGCTTATTTCGCAGTCTCTAAAGATGCCTTACGTCCATTTACCATTGATCTGGATGGGCGCTCAGTCACGGTCCTTGGAACCGAGTTCAATATAAGAAAAACACCAGAAAAACTCACCATAGCTGTACTCGATGGAGAAATTTCTCTACACAAAAATGGTGCAGACATAGTGCCTACTGCTCTTTCATTGAGTGTTGCTACGGGTAATGCGGCGAAAGTTAAATCCCCCCAACAGGTTCGAATTAACGCCGGTTGGGTGGCAGAAGTAGATGTAGAAAATGATTCGCTAGTGGGATATGCCTCTGATGATATTGATAAATATCAGGGGTGGCGATCCGGGCAGTTGCGGTTTGATGAAGAGCCTCTATCGGTAGTGGTGAGGGAGCTCAATAGATACAGCGGTAAGAAAATCCTGATTGAAGACGCAGCTATTATGGATCTGAAAATATACGCTGCCGTGCGAATTGATCGTATTGATCTCGCTTTGGCCAGTCTGGAAAAAACATTGCCAATTAAAGTGATTCAGTATTTTGATCGAACAATTTTGGTTGGCAAGAGCGTTAAGGATAACAGTAATAGATGATTGAGTTTGGTTATTTGG
Source organism: Porticoccaceae bacterium LTM1 (assembly GCA_030252795.1). NCBI lineage: Bacteria > Pseudomonadati > Pseudomonadota > Gammaproteobacteria > Cellvibrionales > Porticoccaceae > Porticoccaceae bacterium LTM1. The sequence continues at coordinate 3,006,671 of CP127080.1, read as the reverse complement.
CAAAGTGACTCAGGGTGTTTGATGTGAGTGTTCGTGTAGTTAGGTAGTTGCCAAAATCGAAAAAGGCAACTCCAAAAAGCTCACATAGAGGAGGTAGGGTCGATATGGCCATCCGTTCAAATACATTCAAAACTAAACGACTGGTGCTTGGTGTTGCATCGGCATTAATGCTTTCTGCTTCACAAGTAATCAATGCTGCTGAAATTGAGATTTTTAAGCTTGATGTCAGCGAATCTATAGCGGGTAAAGCGTTACTCGAATTGGCAGAAAAGTCTGGTGCACAGATAATTTTCAGCCAGGAGATTGGTAAAAAATTTCGAACAGCTAAAGTAAATGGTGAGTACACATTAGAGTCAGCCTTAAGTGCAATGCTGCGAAACTCAGGCTTGGTATATGAATTTCTGTCAGAAGATTCGGTAGTAATTAAAGAGCAGGATGATGAAAATTCCCAGAATCAGGCGATAGAAGAAGTTGAGGAAGTGGTTGTCACTGGTACTCGCTTGAAGAATATAAGCACTGGCTCATTCACTCAGAGTATTACCAAGGCAGATATCAAAAGGCTGGGTATAGGCTCTGTTGAAGATTTGTTGCGCTATATTCCGCAGAACAACAATAGCGTCAACTCTGCCACCACTCTTGATCCCGACCGTGTTTCTCGCTTGAGTCAGGGGGAGACGGCGTTTGACCTGCGTGGTCTTGGCAGCGGCTCTACACTAGTGCTCGTTAATGGCCGTCGCTATGCGCAATCAGCTACTTTTCAAAATGGTACGGTCAACCTGAATGGCATCCCTTTTGCGGCTATTGAGCGGGTGGATATTGTTCTGGATGGTGCTTCGGCCATTTATGGTGCGGATGCCCAAGCGGGTGTTGTTAACTTTATTTTGAGTAAGGACTACGTTGGTTCGGAAACCTCGATCCGTTATGAAAACAGTGCCCATGATGGCGACAACTACCAGTTAGAGCAGCTAATAGGCACAAACTGGGGTAGCGGTCATGCCATGCTGACGCTCAACCATAGAAACACCGATGGTATGAATACCCGTAAAGCGGGTTATGTGACCGATGACCACCGGCCAAGAGGCGGGAGCGATAACCGCGTTAGCGCTTTTGGGCAACCGGGCGTGATAAGTGGTTTAGACATTAAGAGGTTATTCACTACGGGAAGTGCTGCCTTTGTTAAGTTTGGCGCGTTGCCTCAAGACGATGATGGCACCAATGGCCTATCTGAACTCAGTCCAGACAATATCATACCGGTTGACACGCAGGCTGAGCTCGCAAAATCGGGTACTACAGAGACAGAAATTACCTCATACCGATTCTCTGGCAGTCAGGAACTTACCGACAGAGTGGAAGTCTTTGCCGAAACCAACTTTACCAGAACAGAATCGCAGTCTGCTGCGAGCTTTCCACTTCTGTTTGTGACGGGCTCTCTTTTTACTCAAAGTCCGTATTACACGGATTTACCAGACAGCCTTCAGGAGCAGTATGACTATTTGGCGAGTCGTTTCTTGCCGGCCTCTATTTTTGAGAGGTCTTTATTATTGGGTTATTTGCCAGTAAGTGAATATACGGAAGGGGGTGCTTCACGCCCTCCAGTCACGACAGAGTCGAAGATGGAGGTGGCTACATTAGGGTTCAATGTGGACTTGACGGATAGTTGGTCTGCTGAAATTTCATACACGGATACAAAAACCGATAGCACATACTTTAGCCAGTCTGCAGTTATGAGTAGAGTATTTGATGCCGCTCTCTCAGGGGATATCAATCTGTTTGGTAATGGCAGTGCCAATGACCCTGCCGAGATTGATGCTCTGTTTCCGACGATGGAAGAGGCTTTGAGTGGGGTAAGCTTTACAACGGAATCTTGGGACGTATCAGCAAACGGTACCCTGTTCTCTCTGCCAGGAGGCGATGTGGCGCTGGCGACAGGGATAGAAATGCGTGATGAGGAAGTGGATGTTGGGGAATGGTTTGATGAGGCTAATGATTCGGATGGACAATCAGAATTGTCGCGAGAGGTAGAATCCGCATACGTTGAGTTGGGTATCCCGTTGATTAATGAGGGTAATAGTTTGCCTTGGGTGCGCTCCCTGGATTTGAAGCTGGCAGCGCGCTATGACGGATATGATTTCACTGGCCGTTTTAAGATTGGCGGGCCAACTGAGACACGTAGCTTTTCAAATACTTCCCCCAAAGTAGACTTGAGCTGGTATGTGACGGATGACTTCAAGTTCCGTGCAAGCTGGGGTGAGTCGTTCCAGGTGCCTACCCTGTCAAGGATGTTCCGGGCATTTGACGAGTCAGAGGATATAGCGACGATATTGAATCCATTTACCAATAATGTTGATGCATATATTCGGATATTCAAGAACAACCCAAATATAGAGCCGGAACTGTCCGATAATATCTCTATTGGTTTTGATTGGATTCCAAGCGGTTCAATGGAAGGGCTTAGCCTCAGCGTGAATTACAGTGATATTAATATCGATGGGCGCTTTGACTCGGGTGATAACGCTTTGAAAACGGATCCATTGGGATACTTGTCTGTGCCGGGTACGGCGATATTTAATGCGGATGGTTCGCTAAATACCATTTACGTTTATGGCACGGTGAATATTGCTGAACACAGCAGCAAGGCGTGGGACTTCACAGTAATCTATGACTTTGATACGGATCTCGGTGCTTTTAGAGTGGGTACTGGCGGTACGTATACGTCAGAAGTCGTGCAGAAGTTCTCGGCAGTTGGGGAACCACAATATATAGATGCCACCACCTTTGGCCCGGATCGACTGAAAGTGAGCAGTTATCTCAACTGGAGTGATGGTGATATGTCTGCCACCATGCAGTACAACTACTCCAGCAGTTATTCTGGCAGAGTTGCCCCGCAAGATGGCAAAAAGATCCGCAGCTATTGGACCCTTGATCTTAACGGTACCTATAGTTTTGCAGATACCGGTTGGAAGGTAAATGCCGGTGTGAGAAACCTGCTTAATAATAGATTTCCGTTCCTGAATAATTATGGTGGGCCCGATTGGGATCCGTCGCGGGTTGACCCGCGCGGTCGGGCAATCTATGCGGAGGTAACGAAAGCGTTTACTTTCTAAGTCATCATCTTGAAAGATGAGGCCACTTAATAGTGGTCTCTTTTTTCTTTTGCAAGTTTCGGTTAAAGGCATAAATATTTTTAACTCGAAAGAGCCAACACTTATAGATGCCTTACCTCTAGATGTTTCTGCAAAACAGAAGCAGGGTTCAAATTTGACATTATTTCCATGGCGGTGTGCTAAATCCGTGTGTTGATTGATTGGGGAGGCGGTGATGAAGATAATAATCAGTATGATTGCTCTAATATTGGTGCTTACAGGTTGCGATCAGAGGGTGGTTTCGAAGAATTTGGACGTTCAGCAGGTAAGCAATGAAATGGCTGACGTTGAAGTGGGCGATGCCATTATGGTCTTGAAGGCTAGCATTGAAATGACCAGTGAGATGAGCAAGAAAGGCTTCAATAAGGAGGAGTTAATAGCAAGATTGATCCGTTATAACTACCAGGATGAGAAAAGTGAGGACGGTGTTACCGTGATTGCGGAAACGGAGGTTGTTGATGGCAAGGTGTCGATTCTTGTGTCGGCAGGAATGGTTGATAAAGCTTTTTTGTACGTTATCTCTACTCAGAACGGTCAAGAAAAAAATGTAACTGGGGTTGAGCTTATATTGGAACCAGGTCTAGTGGAAGTAGATCTGAATTCGAGAGAGGTAACTGGTGGCCAATACAACCAATTTTTTTATGATAACTGGCAACAGGGTGCTGCTTGTCGTTCGGTTGAAGAGAAAATTAAACTGATCAAAGAAGAGTATAATTCCGAAGAGGTCTCCGAAGAGCGTAAAGAAGAGCTGAATTCCATTCTCAAGGATTTATTTTTGCAAAAAAATCAACATAAGCAAAATTTTCTGGATTCGATTTCTTCAAATAAAGACCCTTTGCTACGAATGTTGGCGCTAAAAATAGGGACCTTGGTGGAGAGGAGAGACCTGTTGTCTTTGGAAAAAAAGATTAGAGATTTACAGGCATTGTCAGCTGAGTTACCTAACTATCCGCCGCTTGAACAATTTATTGCCGAAGTAGAATCGTCTAAATTGAAGGTTCAGAGAAGCCTCGAGATGGTTGTTGGTGTACCTATTAAAAACTTTAGTGCAGAGCAGATATCAGGTCAAGAAGTTAGGTTGAATGACTATATTTCAGGGAAAAAATATGTCCTCGTAGAATTTTGGGCGTCCTGGTGTGGTCCATGTCGGGAAGAAATTCCGTACTTAAAAGAAGCTTACAATAAATATCATAAAAAAGGATTTGATATTTTCTCGTTTTCATTAGATGAGGATCTAAATGAATGGCACGAAGCATCAAAAGAGGAAGGGCTGTTCTGGATCAATACCAGCGACTTAGAGGGATTTGATGGTCCAGTTGCAAAACTATACGGTATACATAGTATTCCAGTTAATTATCTAGTGGATGCGGATTCTGGAGTTATTGTCGATCGAAATCTACGTGGTGAAGCGCTGATTAAAAAGATTAAAGAAATATTTGATACAAAAACTAAGGAAAATGGTCTTTCCAAGAAATTATAAGGATTATTAATATTGCTGATAGATAGTGATTCGAATAATGAATCCAAAGGTTTATTTATTTGTGGAAGTTGGGGTGACCCATGCAGTTGTTTGTGGAATATTTAATAAACTTCTACATCCCCATAAAGTGCCATTAGTTTAATCGACCAGCCAGGTTGTTTTTGATCTGATCTAGATGGATGTTGGTGTAATCCCCCCATTTATAACCGAGCTTTTTAGTAGAGGATTAAGCCGCCAACATTAATTGCCTTGGCGGCACACCGCCAATGGCGGTATTTGGTCTTTCGTTATTGTATTGCCATAACCATTGGGTGGCCAATAGCTGGGCATGAGCAACGTTCTCGAACTGGTGCATATCCAACCATTCATGCCGAACGGTTCGGTTAAATCGCTCTATGTACGCATTCTGAGTTGGCTTGCCAGGTTGGATGTATAGCAGAGTAATACGTTGCTCGGTTGCCCAGTCAATTAGCTTCTGAGAGATATACTCCGGGCCGTTATCACAACGTATCGCCATTGGCTTCCCTCGCCATTCAATAATCTGCTCAAGGCTTCGTATCACTCTGCTGCTTGGCAAAGAGAGGTCAACCTCAATGCCTAAGCCCTCACGATTGTAGTCGTCCAGTACATTGAACGTACGCAATGAGCGACCATCAATTAGCCCATCGCTCATAAAGTCCATCGACCAGACCTGATTAGGCGCTGTGGGCACATCAAGTTCGCCAGGATGGTCGCGTTTGATAAGTCGTTTGGGCTTTATTCGTAAATTTAGCTCCAGCTCCCGATAAATACGGTAAACCCGCTTATGATTCCAGGGAAAACCTTTTACATTCCGCAGGTAAAGGAAACACAAGCCAAACCCCCAGCGTCTGTGGGCCTCTGTCAAACTTAATAGCCAGCCTGCAATCTGTTGGTTCTCACATGAGAGCTTTGCCTGATAGCGGTAGCAAGTCTCACTAATGCCGAAGGTCGCACAGGCTAGACGGATGCTGATGCCATCCCGCTGAACAGCCTTTTGGGCCATTGCTTTGCGGCAGGATGGCCTTACAGCTTTCCCTCGAGGGCCTCTTGGCGAAGCTCTGCTTTGATGCGCTCCTCGGCATACATCTTCTTCAGGCGGGCATTCTCTGCTTCCAGCTCTTTGAGGCGCTTCATCAAGGCGGCGTCCATACCGCCATATTTTGAACGCCATTGATAAATCAGGGCTGTGCTGACACCGTGTTCACGAGCTAATTCGGCAACGGAAACGCCAGCCTCATGTTGCTTCAGTATCGCCAGAATCTGGTGATCCGAAAACTTCGACTTCTTCATAGATAACTCCTTCTGATTCACATCATAAAAGTCTCTACTTAAAAGCGCGATTATTTTTCGGGGGGATTACATTGGAAAGTTAACATAAAGTTATAAGTTCTAAAGCTGTCCTCTTCGCCGCCATGGCTTTTGAACCACGCCTATTCTTGAGTGTTTCGGGTGCACATTGATAAACACTTCATCTATAAAGCTTCATCAGTCACTGCTAAAGCTTTATGGGCTTTGGTAGAAAGTGTGGTCGTAGAATCTATAGTAATACCCAGCTGTTGATACGCTTGTAAATTATTACACATAGAAACCGTGGGATTCTGATGCCTGGTGCGTCCAATAATGTGAGAAGACTTGTCTGAAGCATCTATAGTGAAGGTACACAAGGCCAAAATGAGCAGGGTGGTTAATTTGAATTTGCGTCGTTCGGAGGCTGATAAGCAGTTTCTGGAACAACTGTATCGTGACCACGGAGACGCTCTTCGGTCATTTTTGCTGGGGCGGGTTCGCAGTAAGACAGATATAGATGACATCGTTCAAGAGGTCTTTACCCGACTGGCCCGTAAGGAAGACCTTGAAGGGCGACAAAAGGTGGATTCAAGGCAAAATCGCGCCTATCTGTTTACTGCCGCGAATAACCTGATCGTTGATATGGAGCGTCGCAAGGCGATCCGTAGGGAGTACTGTGCTGCCAAGAGCAATGATTTGGCGGGCACAGTTTATGAGTTGTCTCCTGAAGTAGAGGTAGTGGCCCAAGAGCAACTGTCGACAGTGAAAGCAGCAATCACAGCTTTAAAACCCACCTGGCGAACGGCATTCATTTTAAGTCGCTTTAAGCACATGAATTATAAAGAAATATCAGTCGTAATGAGTGTCACGGAAAGGCAGGTTGAAGCATTTGTCGCCAGAGCTGTTGCCAAACTTAAAAAGACGCTTGAGGCGGTAAACAAGGGTCAGGAGCAGGGAGGGAGCAGAAGATGATTCATCTGATGAAAAGTCATGCAAGAGTAAAGGCTTCGCGAGGTTTGGCCAGGCTTTGGTCGGGCCGATTGTCGGCGAATCAGGCCGAAGCGCTGAACCCTTGGGACAGTGAGGATAGTGACTACCGGGAAGAGTTAGTTACAAGCTTCCACCTGATGGCAGATATTGAAGCGCTATCTGACGATGAAGAGCTGTTATCGCTGGTGGATTTCGAGCATGCCAGGAAAAAATCTTTGCCTTATAAAGGAATGTTGGCATCTGCATCTGTAATGCTGGCGGTGGCCACTGTTTTTTGGATGCAAAAGGAGCCGCTAACAGATAGCGCCGAAATGTCTCGCTATACAACACGTATAGGCGAAGTGAAAACGGTTGAGTTGTCCGACGGCTCCCAATTGAGCCTTAACACCGGTACAGAGGTGCTGGTCACTATGGCGGCAGACAGCCGAAGAGTCATATTGACACGAGGCGAGGCTTACTTTGATGTGGCTCGTGATGAGGAGAAGCCATTCAGTGTGGATGTGGGCATGCGCACAGTGACTGTTCTGGGTACAGAGTTTAACGTACGTAAATATCCAGAAAATTTTCAAATTTCAGTCACTGAGGGGATGGTTGCTATCCATTCATCAGAAGAAGCGCCATCCAGTAATGCAGCTTTACTGGATAGTGGCGACCTGAATCAGGGTGGATTTATCAGGCTCAAAAAATCTGGCCAGATACGGGTGGCCGCAGGTTGGACAGCCGAAGTTGACCCTGTGCATCAAGTAATTGAGGGATATGTGACTAACGATGCTGGGAACATCGCAATGTGGCGGAGTGGGAGTCTTGAGTTTACCCGTCAACCACTCTATCAGGTTGTGGCAGAGTTAAACCGTTACAGCGGAAAAAAAATACTGATTGAAGATTCTGATATTGTGGATTTGAAAGTATCGGCTGTATTTGATGTTCAGAGAATTGATCGTGCCCTTCAAGGTTTGGAAGGTTCAATGCCTATAAAAATAACCCATTACTTTGATCGGGTAGTTATAAATAAATCAAAACAGAATTAATTTTGATTTTTAAACAGCGAAAAAGCGTGGGATCTGAATTCTTTGTGCGTCTAGTTATTGCTCGATAATTTTTGGTAGAGCAATAACTTTTTATAACAAAGGGTTGGGTTATGAATTTAGGTAAAGCCATATTCAAGCACAAAGCATTGGTATTGAGTATATCAGCAGCATTGTCTCTTGCTATTTCTGGTGGGTCTGTTTTTGCTACTGATGGAAAAACACTGGATCTGGATATATCTTCACAAAGCGCGGATTCGGCACTTTTGAAGTTGTCAAAAATGTCTGGTGTCCAGATAGTTGTACCGTCAAATCTATCTGCCGGTAAGGTTCTTAAAGGAATTTCCGGATCCTATACATTAGAGTCTGCATTAAATGCTTTGCTTGCAGATTCAGGATTGAAGTATGAGTTTCTGTCAGAAGATTCCGTTGTCATCAAAAAGCTGGAAGAAACCAGCATCAAAGATGAAGAAGAATTCGTCGAAGAAGTTATAGTCACAGGTACCCGCTTGAAAGGTCACAATCCTGCTTCGCCAGTAATTACACTGGATCGTCAAAAGTTGGAGCAGGGCGGTTACTCTTCATTAGAAGATGTTTTTCGTCGGTTGCCGCAAAACCTCTCCAGTATTACCTCTGAAAGTGTGGATCTGGGTCAGGGGGAGTTTGGCGCATTTGGTGGAAGCCCTGTATCGCCTGTTGGTGCATCCTCAATCAACCTCAGGGGCTTGGGAAGCCGAGCTACTTTAGTGCTGATTAATGGTCGTCGTAAAGCGACATCAGCACAATCGTCAGGTGGTTTTACCGATATTTCATCTATTCCATTGTCACAGGTTGAGCGTGTTGAAATCCTGACAGATGGTGCTTCAGCGATTTATGGTGCTGATGCCGTAGCCGGTGTAGTCAACATTATATTGCGTAAAGACTATAAGGGCGCCGTTTTGCAGGCGCGCCATGAGAAGTCCAGTTCTGGTGGTGATATAAGTCGTTTGAATGGCGCCTACACATTTCATTGGGATAGCGGTTTTGCAACTATCAGTGCAGATGTAGCCGAGAATAAGCCTGCTGATATCAACAGCTTTATTCATGTAGGGCCATCTGGGGTGGGTGATTTCAGTGATCGCGGCGGTATTAATGCGCGTCGTAGGGGCATAGGCCAGCCCGGTGTTGTGTATGAACCACTTTTCACCATTGATGCATCGAGCCCATTTGAAGCTTATCTCGCCAGTATTGTGCCGGCATTTTATGAGGTTGGACTGATCCCTGAAGGGCAGGATGGCACCGCTCTGGATGAAGCAGACCTGTTGTCGGGCATGAGTGGTGATCGCTCTGTATACGAGCGTTTTAATATTGGCCCTGAAGCCGAAAGCAAGTCTATACGATTGGCAGGGGAACAGGATCTCACCAACGGTATGGTGTTTTCTTTTGATGTTGGCCTGACAAAACAGGAAAACGCTGAAAATTGGCAGCCAGATGTGTTTGCGTTCAACTTCTTGACCTATGAGCGCCTTGCCTACATTCCTGAAAGTAACCCATACAATAATTTCAATCGCGATGTTTTGGTTGGATACAGCTTCAAAAATGAATTTTCCCAGATGGAGCTCAGTAATAAACAAGAGCAGGATAGTTTGCAAGCCAGCATGGGTCTCCAAGGTGACTTGCCTTTTGCCAGTGGTTGGACCTTTAACCTTGACTATGCCTACAGTAAGGAAAAAGGACAGTCAGTTTATCTGAGTGATTTAACAGGCACCTTTGGTTTTGGTGATGATACCGCAGAGTTGCGAGTATTCCCGGTATTAAATCAGTTGAATGTATTTGGAGATGGAACTGATCCGGTAATTGTTGCACATAACGTTGAATTGCTTAGTAGTCTCGTAGAACAATTCATCAATGATTTTGATTCTGATGTGCACAGTTTTGAAGCCACAGTAAATGGTGATTTATTCTCACTGCCAGCAGGGGATGTGTCCGTGGTAGCTGGCTTGCAGCTACGTAAAGAAGAGCATGGAAATGTTCCGGGGTTTGAAGGGTTGTTGGCACAGGCTACCGAGCGGGATGTTAAAGCATTTTTTGGTGAAATGCGCGTACCCCTGTTGACTGATAAAGCTTGGGCAGAAGAGCTGGTAATGACATTGGCAGTACGTCATGAAAGTATTGATCAGCAGGGCCAGTCTCGCTATGACAATGGCGTTTCTATAGCAACACCTGGTATTGATCTTGAGGAACTGCTTGGCGTACCGGTTGGTGCACAGTATGTTACACAGCCGGCAACTACCTTGAAGCGCTCATTCAGTAGCACTGACCCGCAGGTAACACTAAGCTGGAAGCCCACTTCTGATTTGCGTTTCCGTGCCACATGGGGTGAGTCCTTCCTTACACCTCAGCCATCACAGCAGTTTGGCACATCACGATCTATGGATGGTGCGCTCTATTATGCGCTGCAAGGTGGTGTTGTGCCGGATGGTGTAAACAGCATTGTAAGGCTGATGGGGCCGAATCCCGATCTTGAACCTCAAAATGCCGAGACATTAACTTACGGATTTGACTGGACACCCTCTATTTTGCCGGAGCTGGAACTGGGTGTGACTTACAGCCGCACAGAGTTTGAAAACTATATCGGTACTCCCGGCTTTGGTGCGGATTTCGGATTCCTGTCGCAGCACATTGATAGTCTTCCCGATGTATTTCGGGTTTCTGGCGACGTGATGGTACTTGATACCCGCCAAATCAACTTCTCAGGGCGCAAATCGGAAACAATCGATTTTCGTGCGAGCTATGAGTTAGACACAGACTTTGGTGCGTGGCAATTGGCATTTAATGCCGTACGAAATCTGGAGTTGAGTCACCGGGTTATTGATGAATCACCAAAAATAGAACTGGCTGACAGTGAGTATGGTGTGAGCCGCTGGGCAGGAAACTTGTCCTTGAACTGGGCTTACGGGGATTATTCCGTAACTGCAATTGCACACCACACTTCAAGTCACAAAGTGATAGATCCGGCTTCAGCCAGAGCTACGATTTATAATGACTTTATTCCAAATGCAAATCCAAGACGAACCAGTCCGTCTTATACAACAGTTGATTTGCAGGTTGGCTATCAGTCACCAGCATTATCTGGATTGATGAGTGGTGTCAAAATGCAACTGGGAGCCAGGAACCTGTTTAAGCCTGATTTCCCGTTTGTTGACAATTCCGTAGGCTATATCGCCAATAGGGTCAGCTCTCGTGGGCGAGTTGTTTATTTTGATATTACAAAGTCATTTGATTTTTAAGCTTACTTTAGCCGCCCCCTATTGGGGGCGGATTTTTTAGGATGGGAGAAAATAAATGAGCAGTAAGAAGTTTGTGGCGATTAATCTTGCCAAGTTCATTGCTTTTGCAATAACCGTGTTAATTTCATTGTCAGCTTGTTCAGAGTCTGATGGATTTATGATTCATGGATCATTGGCTGAGGGGGTTAAAGCTGATTCAGTATCCATTTTTTATGATGGCAATAAACTAATCGCGAAAAGTGATATAGAAGACGGAGAGTTTACGGGTTCTGGCTCTATTGATCAGCCGGCAAAGGCAACAATATCAATATCGCAGTTTAATATAGAAATGATACTGGAAAATGATAAGTATCAGGTTGTCTGGACAGATATTGGTCCAATTGTTGATGGCGGAGATATTAACAATAAGATTTATGGCTATCGGAAAAACCCTGAATATATTTCAGCTTATAAAAACAGCAAAAAAGTGAATAAAGAAGTATTCACTGATCTGGATATGATGGATGAAGAGGCTGTTAAAAGTGCCCGAAGTAAAAGTAATGAGGCCAGTAAAAAAGTTAGTGATATTGTTAATTCTCATACAGAAAAATTGTTCAGAGAAGATCAGTCGCCCTTAGTGAGACTCCTTTCTTTAATGAAAAACCAGGATTGGAACCGCTTTGATGTTCGTCAAAGAATTTCGATGGTGTCTGAACTTGAGAAAGATCTTGGCGGAAATCAATCTGCTATAGAATATAGAGAAAGTCTTGAGAAGTGGATTGAAGAAGAAAAAGCTAGAGAGTCTGTTTCGAAGGGAAAAACCTATAAACCCGTTACAGCCTATGATATTGACGGGAAAGATGTTTTGTTGTCAGAGGTGGTTGAAAAAAATAAACTGGTTTTGCTTGACTTCTGGGCTTCCTGGTGTGGCCCTTGCCGTGGTGAGTTTCCTCACTTAAAAAAGGCCTACGAAAAATATAAAGATAAAGGTTTTGAGATTTATGCAGTTTCTCTGGATGAAGACAGGGATGACTGGCTGGTTGCCAGTGAAGAGGAGAAAGTGCCATGGCTTAATCTGCTAATTGATAACGGCTGGGCTAATCAATATGTCAAAGACTACGCTATTCAGGGAATCCCCGCGAACTTCCTGATTGATTCGGAGGGTGTGATTCAGGGTGTAGGGCTACGAGAGTGGAAACTGGATGAGAAGTTGGAGTCATACTTCCAGGAGTAGTTTTCAAGCCTGCTAACTATTAACCGAAATGGCGCTTTCATTTGAAAGCGCCATTTTTGTATGTACAACGACCGCGTATGGCCTTTCGAGGTAGTTCTTGTAGAGAAGCCTTTAAAATTATTGAGTAAAGGTAGGGTGCGATGGGTAGCTGGCCGTCCTATAGTTGGATAGGTACAGGCAATAGCTATGCGACTGATGCGCAAGAAGAGCGATGTGATTGATCTGGTTAGTCATCGAGCGGTGTCTAAACAGCAGCTTCTCGAACAATTGTTCAGGGAGCACGGCACCTCATTGCGGGCTTTTTTGACCAGTGTGATGGGTAGCAGTCACGAACTGGACGACATCATTCAAGAGATTTTCGCCAAATTAGCCAAAGAAGACGACCTTATAGCCCGATTGCCAACAGATCGAGGTAAGTGGTGCTCATACCTGTTTGCGATGGCAAATAACCTTGTAGTAGACCTGGCGCGTTATAAACAGGTTCGACAAAGGTTCTTGAAAAAAGAGCAGCACCAGTTAACGGAAGAGTCCGCCATAGAGCATGCTTCACCCGAAAGGCTTGCCCTCAATCGGGAGGAGCTGGAGCGGGTTAAGGATGTGATTCTCGGGCTGCGCCCCCGGTGGCGACAGGCCTTTATCCAAAACCGCTTTAAACATAAGAGTTATCGGCAAATTGCTGATGATATGGGTGTGTCGGTCAAGCAAGTAGAGAAATACATGAAACAGGCACTGATCAGAATACGTGAGTCCGCGGAATATGCTCAGGATGAGAGTGGAGAGAAAGGATCATGAAAACGCTCAAGCGACTAAAGGAAAAAATGAGTGCGGCCACTGATTTGGCAAAGCTTTACTCTGAAGAGCCTAGTGTCAGTCCATCTGAGAGTTGGCGGAATAAATCCAGTGAGTACCAGCAGCAATTTTTAACCTCAGTTGAGTTGATGGCTGATTTGGAGGCTCTTGCAGATGACCCTGAAATACTGGCCGCAGCAGGAGAGAATTCCGGAAAAGTAACCAGGCTGGAAAGAGCTGCTGAACGCTGGCCAGTGTGGGCTATGGCAGCTACGGTTATGTTAGCTGTTGCCGTGAGTTTTAATGTATGGATGCCAGTTGATGAAGGCGCTAAAGAGAATATAGAAGTACTCCGTTATGTCACCCGTGTTGGAGAGCAAAAGCAGGTAAATTTGACCGACGGCAGTGTTATTAACCTGAATACAGGTACGCAATTGTTGGTTGAGTTGTCTGGCAATCAGCGCAAAGTCACTCTGCAGCGGGGTGAGGCGTTCTTTGATGTGGCTAAAGATGCCAATAGACCCTTTGTAGTCGATTTGGGCGCCACGGCAGTGACGGCACTCGGCACTGCTTTTGATATCCGCAAAGAGCCGGATTCCTTTCGATTAGCGGTTCTGGATGGTGTTGTGGCGATTCATTCAAATACCGATACGGCAAAAGGCGATGAGCCTTTGCTGGACGTTTCGGCAGGCCAGGATAAAACTGCTTCGGCCAAAAGCGCTTATCGTGCGACGGCTGGAACTGTGGTGAATTACAGTCATGCCAAACAAAGGATGGTGGCGCACTATGATTCGAAAATCTCCCGATTCCAGCAGTGGCGTAGTGGCCAATTAAGGTTTGAAGATGTTCCTCTGTATCAGGTGGTTAAGGAGTTAAATCGATACAGCGGTAAGAAAATTCTGATCGAAGACGACAGAATTATGAATATGAAAATATTCGCTCTGGTCAATCTCAAGCAACTGGATAGTGCCCTTTTGGGGCTTGAAACCACAATGCCTATCAAGGTCACAAAGCACTTTGATCGCATAGTAATTGTCGGCACAGATAAGTAATTCACGTTCCGGTTAAAGGGAATATCAAAAGACAGTTAAAGTAGTTATTCAATAATTATTAGAAATATTTCCTCTTGAAGGTAGGGTGTTCTACTTAGGCAGCCGTCCACATGTTAAGCCACTAAATAACAATACTTGAGTGCGCTTAATGTGTTGACAGGATAATCCAGAGAGGTAGGTATGAATCAGAAGTTCAGATCATTTAAAAGAAACAGCTTGGCCGTGGGTATAACTGCTGCCTTGATGGTTGGGACAATAAGTGCACACGCTGCCGATGAATCGGTAAGTCTCGATATCAAAGAACAAAGTGCAGGAACAGCTTTGCTGGACCTGGGTGAAAAAGCCGGCGTACAGATTATGATTCCGCCGGAGCTGGGTAGAAATATTCAGGTATCCACAATCGTTGGTCAATTCACACTCAAAGAAGCTCTTGATCAAATGCTGAAAGGCACAGGGCTTACTTATGAATTCACTTCAGACAGTTTGGTAACTATCAAAGCGTCGGATGAGAAGGAGGAAGGCTCATCTGACGAAAAAGTAGTAGAAGAGTTAGTCGTAACCGGTAGCCGGGTAACCAGCAACCCTGCTGAAATGTCCGGTCAGGTTATCACTTACGACGCGGCAAGAATTCGTGCCAGCGGCGCGACAAATTTAGCTCAGTTTATGAGGCAAATCCCACAAAATTCAAATGGCGATACTGATTTTTTTGGGTCTACGTTTAACTCAGCGCCTAACTATGCAGGCGGATCTACTGCTAACTTGCGAGGTATTGGTAGTCAAGCGACTCTGGTTCTGGTTGACGGACATCGCATGGGACACGATGGTTTTGTGGGTGGTGTGACCGATATCAGCTCAATCCCTTTGTCTCGTGTTGAGCGCATTGAGGTGCTTCTGGATGGTGCTTCAGCAATTTATGGTGCTGATGCCGTAGGTGGTGTTATCAATATAATCACCAAAAAAGATTATCAGGGCGTTATTGCTAACATGGAGTATGAAGAGCCTTCTGCTGGTGGTTTCAACCAATGGAAGTTTGGCCTGGATGGCGCGTTTAGTTGGGATGGCGGTCGACTGGGCCTTGGTTTTGAGCGCTCCGAGCATTCTGGACTGTATTTAAGTGACAGAGATGACCTTGCTGGTAGAGAGCCTGATTCCAGTTCCCCTGATTGGCCGCTTGGTAATACACGCCCAGCACCTGGCGAGTTTCCCTCACTAGTAGGTGGTACAAGTGCTGTTACAGCGCCTCTTTTTTACACGGATGGAAGTGGAAACAATATCACGGTTTCAGACTGGACTGCTCTGGATCCAGCAGATCAAGCTGGATATGTAGGCGTTGATAGAGTCAATGCTCCACGTGACTGGGATGGGTCGCTCGATCAGTTAGAGCCGGCCTATGATGAAGACGGTAATCTGATTCTTAAGGACTTTAGTGCTTCTGGTGACGGCAGTACTGAATTTGGTCGATTGGCTATACCTGTTCGTGAATCCAATACTTTTACAGTCTCTCTGTCGCAGGACTTAACCGAAGATATCAGCTTCTTTGGTCAATTGATCTATGAAAATCGTGACACTAAAACCGGTGGACGGGTCCCGGTATTTGGCGGTGTCAAAGTCAGCGCAGACAACCCGTTTAACCAGCTGGGTACCGAGTACCGGTTTGGAAGAACGTTTCCAGAGTTTGGATCGCAGTTCGATTACGGCGATACAGATCGCTTGACCTTTAACTTCAATGTCGATGGCAAGCTGGGTGATTGGGACTGGACTGTCAGAGGTGCTCATAACCAAAGTGAGTTGGAAGGGGTTAGGGGGCGTAGACTCGATGGCGTAAAATTGAATTATGTAATGGATAATGACGGTGTAGGCACGGACGGTATTAAAAATGTCTTTCTCGGCCCTGATCGTCTTCCTCCCTTAGAAGATTGCACCCTGGTGCAAGTTTTCTCTTCAGGTACCCACAAGTGGGAATGTCCAGCGGTTGCAGATGACCCTGCCAACCTTGATATGAATAATTATCTGAAGCCCACGGAGTTTGCGTCCAGCTCAAATTATACGGACACATTTGGTGGTGTATTCAGCGGCGCTGCTTTTAGTCTGCCTGCTGGTGATGTAGTAGTTTCAGCCGGATTTGAATGGCAGAAAATCAAACTGGAAGCTGAATCTTCATTTGATCTCAGTGAAGGCAGCACTTCTCTGGTTGCTAGCAGCGCGTTTGAAAGTTCCATTTCTCGTGATCAGTATGCGTTCTTTATTGAAGGGTTGGTTCCTTTGATGGAGGAAGGGTCTGAATCTCTGGATGTTACTTTTTCTGGCCGCTACGATAGCTATGACAAACCGGAAGCTTCTCGTAATCTCTCGATTAGCGGTGAAGATCCCGGCTGGCTGGACGATTCCATTAACGAACTTAAAGACCCTGGAGCGGACTCTACTTGGGCTTTGGGCTTGATCTGGCAGTTAAATGATCATGCTCGGCTCCGTTTGAATAAAAGTACGTCTTTTGTAGCGCCTCAACTTAATCAATTGATTAGCTTAACGAGTCCGGCATCTCAAGCAGACTTTGGGGTTAATTTGCTATTTCCGCCAGAAGTAGGCTTTAGCAGCATTGGATTAAGCCAAAACCAAAGGTTTGCAATTACCGGTGGCAATCCACAGCTGGAATCAGAGCATGTGGATACGTTTACTGCGAGTCTTGAGTTAACGCCAGGGTTTGCCCCAGGATTAACATTTAATGCAGCATGGCATGAGACCAATTATAACGACAAAATTTATGCCTCAACCCCATCAGTAATTGTTGTTGGAGCGCCGTTGCCACCAAATGTTATCCGTGACTGGAATGGAGAAAACCCCTACGCAGGTAGCCGCTTTGAGACATATGGCACTTGGCTCCTGAATAGTACTTACACTATTGATGCACGAGCATTCAATGTTGCCTCACAAACTCATAGAGGTATGGATTATCGCCTGACTTATGAATTGCCTACCGATAACTGGGGTGAGTTTTTCTTCAACGTTAATGTGGCGCAGGTCTTCACAAATGAGCTGACTCTGTTTGAAGAGGATCCAAATGGTCCTGTAGATCTGGTTGGTGAGGTTAGCCTTGGGTCTCGCTTCTTTGCTGTGCCGGAATACAGCGGATCAGCACAAGTAACCTGGTCTTATCGAGGTCTGGATACTTCTTTAAACGTCACTGCTCGTAGTGATGTCGAGCGGTTTTCAACTTTTGGTTCAGGCACTGAGCAGCTTCGCTTTACTTCAGAGTACCCGACGCTGGCAAACTTGACATTCAGTTATGACTTCGATAGTGGCGACTTATTGCCCAGAATGGACTTTTTGTCTGGTGTAAAAGCAACATTTGGTATTCAAAATATTACCGATGACTTCACAAAGACTATCTACACTCAACGTAATAGTCTTGGTGAAATTTTGGTTCAAACCCCTTATGAAAGTAATGCACAGACAGCTTATGGTCAGGGTAGATTGTGGCGCCTGAGTCTCAGTAAGGAGTTTTAGTCTTTTAACTCTTGGAGGCAATTTTTTGCCTATTTGATGTGGTTTGGCCGCCCTTTTTTATGGGCGGTCTTTTTCCATAAGGTTCTATCGATAAGCTTTATTGATTTTTGTTAAGGAGAGGGAAAATGAGAAAATTTATCACAATATTGATGGCGGCAATGCTGTCTGTTAACTGTTTTGCTGACAAAAAAGGTGATCAATACGAAATTGATGTGAATGTTTCCAGTAATTATGACGAAGGCGAGTTGATACTTTGGGATAAACGGGCACCTTCAAAAGAAGAAGCTTCCGAATGGAAACAAGCTCGAAAGGAAAAAAACAAAAGATTAGGGCCAGTATCGCCATGGATGTCTTTGGTTGATAGGGCTCCGGTCGATAAAGGCCATGCAAAGCTTAAAGGGACTGTTGAAAAGGATGATATTCGCTTTGTTCGCTATATTGTTCACGAAGGGAAAAAGGATGGCGTCTTTACCGGTAAACTTGGAGGCGAGATAGGATTTATTTTGGAGCCTGGAAATATTAAGGTGACCCAAAAAGGCTGGGAAGTTGAAGTTTCCGGCGGGCACTATAATGAAATAGTTCTAGGCTATGCAAAGACCGATGAATTTATTGCGGCGAGGCAGGCTTCCACTCTGGCTTTTAATAAAGGCGCTAATAAAGAACTGTCATTGGAAGAAAAAGATGCTTTCAATAAAGAGGGTGCCCGTCATCGAGATTTGGCCGGCACTATTGAGAGAGAGCATCTCAAAGACGTGGCGATGAACAGTCGAGATCCTTATGCACGTAAACTGGCTTTGTTGCGTGTGAGAGATCAAAATATTGAATGGCAATTGGCAGTATCTAAAGAGCTGCTCAATGAATCGGGTGTTTCTGATTGGGCGAAGGAGTATATTGCTCAACTGGAATTTCGCCTGAAAGTGATGAAAAACAGCAACGGTGGCCAAAACGGATTTATGGGGAAAAAGATCCCCGAGATCAGCCAGAAAGATATGGATAGAAATCTGGTACCTCTAAAAGATGTCCTCAGTGATGCAAAGTATGTATTGGTTGATTTTTGGGCATCCTGGTGTGGGCCTTGTCGGGCTGAATCACCATACATTAAGCAGGCTTACGATAAGTATCATCAACACGGCTTTGAAATTTACGCATTCAGTCTGGATGAAGATGCGGATGAATGGGCTGAAGCGGTGGAAGAAGATGAGGCTAATTGGATTCATGTCAGTGACCTGAAGGGTTGGAAAAGTCCGGTAGTGGGTACTTTTCAGGTGCGCGGTGTACCCTCCAATTTTCTGGTAGAAGCGAAGACCGGGAAGGTTATTGGCGTAAATATGCGTGGTCTGGATGTTGAGAAGAAAGTAGAGGAGCTTCTCGGTAAATAATTTTAAATGACCACAGCAATTAAACATCAGTGTAGATAGGTGACTTCAATGATTTTTCGCAAAAATTTATTGGCCATTTTGATAATGGCGGTGTCGCCATTTGCATTTGGTGGTGATCAAGCGGCTGTGACGTCTTCTGCAAAAATGGACTTGAACTTCGCCCATGGTGAAAAAGGCTCTGTTCACAAACCAGGCTTCAGCCCCAAAGCTGGAGCCATCTCTCTCACCAAAGGAGTGCGGGCAGAAGAGTTGCAAGGTCGATTTAAACTCGAGGGTGAAGATGGTCCCGGTCGTGCGCTGAAACTATGGCGCAGTCAGCCAGAGGGCATGTTTGATCGTTTGGCGATTGATGCCGATGGTGATGGCTCGGCCGAGAATGATCCGGTAATTAAGGCGAAGTTAAGAGAGATACGCAATAAAACCTGGTCTATGTTCGCCGGGCAAGTAACCGTTGCATATCAGAACGAGGCTCAAGCTGCAGATCAAGTTATTAACCTTTCGTATTGGATTGCAGTAAAGTCGCAGGAGGAAGTGCCTGAATCACTGCGTTATGCCAATAACAGCTTTATGATTAGCCCGGTAGAGATCGCGGAAGAAGAATATGTGGTTGTTCTTTCTGACGGTAATAACGATGGGCGCTATGAAGCGGGAGATAAATGGGGCATTCGTGCAGCCAATGAAACCTCCCGCTTTACGACACCTCGTGAAGTGGGTGATTTTTATTGGCTCAACGGTCAAGCCTATAAGCTGTCGTTGGAAGGTGCTTCGGGAAGATTGGGCTGGCTGGAAATGTTTGACCCTGGAATAACCGAAGAAGAAGATCGTTTGAGCAGGGACAGGCACTATAAAGACAAAATTGCCAAACGGGCCAGCTCACCTCTTGCTTTCCGACACGACATTCAGGCGGCGATTAAAGAGGCTCAACAAGCGGGGAAAGCCTATTTTCTGGACTTTGAAACCAGTTGGTGCGGCCCATGCAAGCAGATGGATAGCATGGTGTATACCGCACAATTGGTAGTAGATGCTGCGAAAGAAATTATCTGCATTAAAGCTGATGGCGATGAGGAAGAAGCGCTGGTGGCAGAACTTAATGTAACAAGTTACCCAACAGGCATACTCTTTTCTCCAGATGGAAAAGAAATAAAGCGGTTTAATGGTTATCGGGGTGTTCAAGAAATGACTGAATTTTTTCGTATCGAATCCAGAGAAGGTGAATAAACTTTATTAAAAAACTGTTTAGCAACTACCTCCCAGCCCTTATCACTCAATAAGGGCTGGTTTTAGTTTTTTTAGGGTAGGGCTTATTTATCGACGTGCTTGCCACCATCCCATCCGCCAGATGACAATACCCGCTCCCCCATCGCCTTGGGTGACTCTTCCAGATCGGTTGCCATTGAATCGTTCCAACGATTCAGGAAGCCGTAAAGACTGATGGCGCCAAGAATGTGCACGATCTGCTTTTCGCTCCAGTGCTCTTTCATGCGATCCATTAGTGCCTGGTCGACATTATTTGGAACAGAGCCAGCTGCCAGAGCAAAATCAAGGGCAACACGTTCGGCTTCGCTATAGAGGTCACTGGTCTGGTAGTCCCACAGCGCGTCAATTTTTTCCTGGGGAATACCGTGAATTTTGGCGGCTACCAGTGAGTGGGCTTCACAGTACTGACAGCCCGCAGCGCGACTGCAAAAGTGTGCCAGCATACGCATAAAGCCAAGGTCAACACCGCCTTCCGGATTCATTACTGCCTTGGTCAATACACCAAATCCTTTCACCATATCCGGGCTGCGCTGCATGGTTAGCAGGCTGTTAGGAACGAAGCCCAGAATTTCGACAAAAATCTGAAAGTCGTCAGCCAGTTCCGGATGGGTTTCGGCGGGCAGGGGTTGCATGTGAGCCATGTGGTTCTCCAGTCGGTGTTTAATAATTGACTGAGTATCCGGCAGGCTGGTTATGGACGGAAGGGTGTTTGTAAGGAAAAGGTGTAAGAAGAAGTTTACATGGTTTGAGATCTTTCGCTCCGCTCAAGATGACAGGTGGCTGAATATTGTCATCCTGAGCACAGCGAAGGATCCCGGTAGCCCGTATGAAGCGATAGCGTAATGCGGGGTTTGGTGGGAACTATCCTGCATTACGCTATCGCTTCATGCAGGCTACGATTATTCCGTAATGCCATGATTTTCAATAATCTACCGGGTAGATCCCATCATGATTGATAAAACATAATGTGAGTAGAATGAAAAATGAAATATTGGGGGAGAAAGCACCTGCCATGATTAATGACCCAGATGGGTGACTCTTATGTCACCCATCTTTTTTATGTTATTTCCAATAAGGCTATTCTACCAACCTGTATCAAGTTCATTTCCGGAAAGTTAACTCCCGCCCAACAGGCTCGCATTCACAAGTTAATTCAGCGCTCACGAAGTGCTTCTAAGCTCTCTAAGTAAAAGTTTGAATCTTTAAGGATGCCAGTAGGGTATTTGTGATCATCGTGCGTGTACTGAAGAAGGTTACAGCTTTTAAATTGTATATAGGATCGTAGGTTGAGGCGGTGTTACCGCCTATTGCGAGCGGATTGATTTTTTTAGTGGGAGGAAAGGTTATGTTCAAGCTATGCAGGTTGTTATTGATTCTTATGCTTGGTGCTTTCTCAGAAATGAGTATGGCGTCTGGCGGTTTTGTACTTTCTGGTGAGGTCAAAGAGATTCCGGATCAGTTAATCTCGGTTACTTTGGAAACACTCCCGGGGATGCCCAAAAAGACCTATTCGGGAAGCATTATCGATGGAAAATTTGAAATCAAGGGAGAAATTGCTAACCCGCCCTCCAAGGCCAGCTTGCACTTTGAAAAAGGGAAATACTTCGGGTTTGATTCGCTGTACCTGAGCAATACTGAGATGAATTTGTCGGTATCGCTGGATAAGTCGATGAATGGGTTTAGTGTTTTGGTCACGGAGTTAAGCGGCTCACCTGCCCACGATAAATACCTGAAGTGTAGTGGTCAACTCTTTCCGGACAGTAAATTAAGTTTTTCCTCTGCCATTACAGGCGGGATACCTCCGTTGTATTGGTGAGGCCTTTGGCAGTTGTAGTAGCTCATCAAGTAGTAGCTAATATCCCGCTTGGCTTCACCAAAAGATCGGTATCCTGTTGCCGGAATCCATTCCGACTTCAAGCTTCGAAACAGCCTCTCCATAGGTGCATTATCCCAACAATTGCCTCGCCGACTCATGCTTTGTTCTATGCGATAGCGCCATAGCCGTTGACGGAATAAGCGGCTGGCATACTGGCTCCCTTGGTCTGAGTGGAACATGAGACCTTTAGGGTGGCCTCGCTGCTGGTAGGCCTTCTCTAACGCATCAACAACCAACTCAGCGTTAGGCTGTGAACCCAAACTCCAGCCCACAACTCGCCGACGGTACAAATCAATCACAGCCGCGAGGTAGTGCCAGCGACCTCCTGCCCAAATATAGGTGATGTCACCACACCAAACTGTATTGGGTGCTGGAACATCAAATTCTCGATTAAGTTGATTCGGAATATCAACTCGTTCAACCGTTGCCTGCTTGTAAGCGTGAGGACCAGGCTGTTTGCATACCAAGCCTGACTCACGCATCAAGCGCCTCACTTTAAAGCGGCCAATTATCACGCCGCTTTCCCGCATCATATCTGTGATAGTACGACTGCCAGCAGCACTGCGGCTCTGTGCAAACAACTGACACACTTGGCTTCGCAGTTGCAGTCGTTCAACGTCAATTATTGAACGGCGTTGCCGATGATCGTAATAACTGGAGCGCGACACTCCAAATGCCTGGCAGACCACCTCGACAGGCTCATGCTCACTTAACTGGTCTATCAGCGCGTACGATTGATCTCGTCGGACATTAAGAGAGCGGTAGCCTTTTTTAAAATCGACTTTTCCTGTTCCAGGCGCTTCACTTGTGCTTCGAGTTCTTGAATGCGCTGTTGTTCCGGCGTCATCGCCTTGCTGGCTGGAGTAATGCCACCACGCTCTTGTTGAAGCTGCTTTACCCATCGGCGCAATGCTGACTGGCCTACATCCAGTGAACGGCTGGCCTCAGGGATGGAGTAACCTTGATCCAGCACCAAGCTGGCTGATTCCCGCTTGAACTCTGTTGAAAATGATCGACGTTGTTGGCTCATTGAACACCTCTCTGTGGGGCGTGATATTACCACCCAAGTTGGTGTCCGGTTTTATTAGACCACTACAGTGTTATGTACCTCGATATTAAAAAGGTCTTTGATTTCTAACAGTTTTTTATCTTTCAGGGGCGGCTCGCCGCCCCTTTTCTTGCTTTTTCAATTATTCCGCTTGCCCGTAGGGTGTTCAGAAGGGTGCTGCGTGTATCAATAGTGAGACATGAATATCTCACCACTTTTAATGGAGAGGAGAATATGAAATTGAAATCAGTATTTTTTAAGTCGTTGCTTGTGGCATCGGCTTTTTGCGGCCTGACAACTGCCTGTGCCGATGATCACTTTAGTATTGAGGGGGTTATTAAAAAAGAAATACGGGACCAGGAAATATATCTGGATTTTGAGAAGCTTGATATCAATACCCCAGAGAAACGTATTAAGTCTAAGTTGGTTGATGGGAAATTTCATTTTGAGGGTGAAATAGTCAACCCTCCGGCACGTGCTCAAATTGTATTTGAAGATAAAAAAATTCTTTATACAGGATGGATTTACGCAGAAAATTCGGACATTGACCTGGTGTTGGCTGAGCTGGACAGTAGCAAAGCCAGAACTATTAAAAACAAAAGAGGGAAAACAGTTCTTACAGTAGAGTCTGTAGAGGGGTCTGGTGTCCACGATAAGTACAAAGCTTTGACGGAGGATCTGTGGGTTCGCTTTGATGAAGAGTATGAAGGTCTGATGGGGCAAGTTTCAGCTCTGAATATTGATTTTACAAAGCCAATGAATTCCATGGATCCAGAGTCTCTTAAAAAATTCCAGGAACTTAGCAAAAAAATGGGACCCATTGGGAAGGATAGAAGTGAATATCTAAAAAATAAATTAAATGACCCCAAGACAGATGATTTAACAAAGCTCTTTATTCTTCACGATAATCGTATGGCTGGAGGATACGGCTCGGTTTTCGAGAGTGAAGAGCAGCAAAAGTCGATTTTAGATGGTCTCGACCAAAACCTTAGGGATTCACAGGCAGCCAAATCCTTTGCCGCTTACATGGATAAAAACGCATTAAAGGAAAAGTTGGCAATGGAAGTTGAAGCTGGAAATAAATTTAAAAACTTCACGCAGCCGGATGTAAACAATGAACCAGTTACAGTCAGTGAATTGTTGAGTCCGGGGCGTTATCTGTTGGTTGATTTTTGGGCATCCTGGTGTATTCCTTGTCGTGCTGAAAATCCCCATATCCTCAAGGAGTACAAAAAATATCACAGCGAATATTTGGATGTGTTAGCTGTATCTCTTGATGATGATAAGGATGAGTGGGTCAATGCTATCGAAGAGGATGGGATGCCGTGGCTTCATGTTTCTGACCTTAAGGGACGAGATAATGATGCTGCACTTCTTTATGGTGTAAGCGGAATACCGATGAACTTTCTTCTGAATGATAAGGGTGAAATTGTTGCCAGTAACCTTCGGGGAGACGAGCTTCACAAAGCTCTTGAGAAAGTTATTGGAAAGTAATTGTGAGTTAAAAGATATTTGATTTTCCCGCTCCAATAGTAAATTGGGCTTTGCCGTGGCGCTTATTTATAAGCGCCTTTTTTTACCTGTAAATATTGGCAGCTTCTTATAAGAGGTTTGGTGGAGCGGGTGATTTAGTAGGGGTGAGGACGTAAATGTGGTATTTGCAAGAGATTGAGATCCTTCGCTGCGCTCAGGATGACAAGATCTGGGTGTTGTCATCCTGAGCGTAGCGAAGGATCTCTAAATTAGAACTTCTATGGGTAGTCTGTATGAGCGATAGTGTAACGCAGGATATGGTGGACACTGTCCCGCATTACGCATTCGCTTCATGCGGGCTACTATTGTTCGGTAAGGCCCAGATTTTCGATAATCTGCCGGGTCGGTTCCACCTGATTCATGGTGTAAAAGTGGAAGCCCGGTACGCCACCATCAATCAGTTGTTCACACAAGCTGGTGACCACATCCAAACCAAAGGCCTTGATCGCCTCTTTGTCTTCCCCACAACTTTCCAGGCCCTTTCGAATCCAGCGTGGGATATCGGCGCCACAGGCATCAGAGAAGCGCGCCAGATTGTGGTAGTTGGTGATCGGCATAATACCGGGATAAATCGGTTGATTAATGCCGGCTTTATCACACTCTTCTGCAAAATAAAAATAGGCGTCAGCGTGGTAAAAGTACTGGGTAATACCGTAGTTTGCGCCTGCATCGAATTTGCGCTTCAGAAATTCGATGTCTTGATGATAGCTGGGCGCTTGCGGGTGAATTTCCGGATAACAGGCAACGGCAATATTAAAGTGATCGCCAAAGTGCTCGCGAGTAAATGCCACCAACTGCTCTGCATAGATCGGTTTGGGAGCACCCATGCCAGAAGGCAGGTCACCACGCAGTGCGACCAGGCGATTAACGCCGGCATCTTTGTAATCGCTCAACAGCTGCTGAATGGTTTCTTCGCTGTCGCTGCCAAAAGAGAGGTGCGGGGCGATATCGTAGCCCTCGCCTTTCATTTCCAGTACTACACCTTTGGTGTTATCGCGGGTGGAGCCGCCGGCACCGTAAGTGCAGGAAAAGTATTCCGGGCCGAGTTTGTTTAATTCGGCGCGAACGTTTTTTAACTTTTCCCGGCCTTCGTCAGTGCGAGGGGGGAAGAATTCGAAGCTGATATTGATATTGTCAGTGGTCATTGGTCAGTCCGTAGGGGTCTTAACGACCGCAGTTATTTAATAGTTGGACTGGCCGCACATCGCACGTCTGACGTCGCACGCTAAACCCTCTGTGCTGTCATTCTGAACGAAGTGAAGAATCTCTTTTCTGCTTCGAAGTGGGAGATCCTTCGCTTCGCTCAGGATGACAAACAAGGTGCTTGGTTTTAGCGTGCGACGTGCGACGTGCGACGCGCGACCCTTCAATTAATAGCGATAACTTTCCGGCTTGTACGGCCCTTCAACTGGCACGTGAATATAGCTGGCCTGTTTTTCTGTCAGTTTGGTGATCACACCACCAAAACCGCGCACCATGTGAGCTGCTACTTCTTCGTCGAGTTTCTTCGGCAATACTTCCACTTTCAGCAGCTCAGCTTTACGGGTATCGTCCTGATCGGCGAATTTCAGTTCCCACAGGTACATTTGTGCCAATACCTGGTTGGCGAAAGAACCATCCATAATGCGCGACGGGTGACCGGTGGCGTTGCCCAGGTTTACCAGGCGGCCTTCAGAGAGCAGGATCAGGTGATCGTTGTTGGCCCGGTCACGGTAAATTTTGTGTACCTGCGGTTTTACTTCTTCCCACTCGTAATTTTTACGCAGGAAGGCGGTATCAATTTCATTGTCGAAGTGACCGATATTGGAAACCACACAGCCGCTTTTCAGGCTGGCCAGCATATTGGCATCACAGACGTTAACGTTACCGGTGGTGGTTACCACCAGATCGGTATTGCCCAGCAGCTCTTTGTTAATGCAGTCGCGTTCGCCGGTATTGATGCCGTCGATGTAAGGAGAAACTACTTCGTAGCCATCCATACATGCCTGCATGGCACAGATCGGGTCGATCTCCGCCACTTTTACGATCATGCCTTCCTGGCGCAGGGATTGGGCAGAGCCTTTACCCACATCGCCGTAACCGATTACCAGGGCTTTTTTACCGGACAGCAGGTGGTCGGTACCGCGCTTGATGGCATCGTTGAGGCTGTGACGACAGCCATACTTGTTGTCGTTTTTGGACTTGGTTACAGAGTCGTTCACGTTGATAGCTGGTACTTTCAGTTCGCCGTTTTCCAGCATTTCGTACAGGCGGTGTACCCCGGTGGTGGTTTCTTCGGTGATGCCGTGAACGTTCTCCAGTACTTGCGGGTATTTTTCGTGCAGCATAGCAGTCAGGTCGCCGCCATCATCCAGCACCATGTTGGCATCCCAAGGCTGGCCGTCTTTCAGGATCTGTTGCTCCAGGCACCATTCGTACTCTTCCTCGGTCTCACCTTTCCAGGCGAATACCGGTGTACCACTGGCAGCGATTGCGGCGGCAGCGTGATCCTGGGTGGAGAAAATGTTGCACGAGGTCCAGCGCACTTCGGCGCCCAGTGCTTCCAGGGTCTGGATCAGTACAGCGGTCTGAATGGTCATGTGAATACAGCCGAGGATTTTTGCGCCTTTCAGCGGTTGCTCGGCAGCGTATTTTTCACGAAGAGCCATCAGGGCTGGCATTTCGGTTTCTGCGATGGCGATTTCTTTGTTGCCCCAGTCGGCCAGGTTGATATCTGCGACTTTGTAATCGGTGTTGCTCATAGCTCGGTGTCCTTTTCTCGAGGTCGCACGTCGCACGTCTGACGTCGCACGCTAAAAGCGGAGCGTGCTGCAGATTAGGCGACACTGCGATCCTGCAGTTTGTTTATCAAGTTGCTTAGCATGGCGAAGACGTGTTCTATTTTGTCTTCGAGATCGGCCTGTGGTTGTAAAAAGCCGAGTTGTATCGCTAATAAAACCTGAGTTTCTAATTCGTTCAGTGAGCCTCTGGCAATTATGAGGAAGCAGACGAAATCTCTGTCACTACCTCGACCTGCGCCTTCCGCAATGTTTGAAGCGATACTTACGCTCGCTCTACGCATTTGCGAGATCAGCCCGAATTTCTCTTCGTCAGGAAACCGTTGAGTGCTTTTGTACACACTCAATGCCAATTCCATAGCCTGTTTCCAAACAACTAACTTCTGGTATTTCTTCATACTTTCAGTTCCTCCCTGAACTGATGGTTTTAGCGTGCGACGTGCGACGTGCGACGTGCGACCAAAATCACTTACAACGCGGCCCTCAAAATCTCAGCCTTGTCCGTCTTCTCCCACGTGAAGTCCGCATCCTCCCGTCCAAAATGCCCATAGGCAGCAGTTTTACGATAGATCGGGCGCTTCAGGTCGAGCATTTCGACGATGCCTTTCGGGCGCAGGTCGAAGTGATCGCGTACCAGTGCTTCGATATTCTCTTCCGGAATCTTGCCGGTACCGAAAGTGTTCACGCTGATCGAGGTCGGTTCGGCAACGCCGATGGCGTAGGAAACCTGGATTTCACAGCGCTCGGCGAGGCCTGCAGCGACGATATTTTTGGCTACATAGCGACCGGCGTAAGCGGCAGAGCGGTCCACTTTGGACGGGTCTTTACCGGAGAACGCACCACCGCCGTGGCGCGCCATACCGCCGTAAGTGTCGACGATGATCTTGCGACCGGTCAGGCCGCAGTCACCTACCGGGCCACCGATAATGAACTGGCCGGTCGGGTTGATGTGGAACTTGGTGGCGGCGTGCAGCAGCTCGGCCGGAATCACATGCTTAATAATCTCTTCCATTACCGCTTCGCGAATATCGGACTGGGAGACTTCCGGGTTGTGTTGGGTTGACAGCACAACGGCGTCCACGGCACAGGGGTGGCCGTTCTCGTCGTAACGCATGGTTACCTGGCTCTTGGCATCCGGGCGCAACCAAGGGAGTACCTTGTGGTGGCGCAGATAGGCCTGACGCTCTACCAGACGGTGCGAGAAGTGAACCGGAGCTGGCATAAACACGTCGGTTTCGTTGGTTGCATAACCAAACATCAGCCCCTGGTCGCCGGCGCCCTGGTCCTTATCGTCAGCTTCGTCTACACCCATGGCAATGTCGCTGGACTGCTTACCAATGGCGTTCAGAACCGCACAGCTGGCACCGTCAAAACCGACATCGCTGCTGTTGTAACCGATATCCAGAATCACATTGCGAACGATGTCTTCCAGATCCACATAAGTGGATGTGCGAACTTCACCGGCGATCACTGCCATACCGGTTTTCACCATGGTTTCAACAGCGACGCGGGATTCCGGGTCGTCTTGCAGCATGGCGTCGAGAATGGCGTCGGAAATCTGGTCCGCCATTTTGTCGGGATGGCCTTCGGATACGGATTCCGAAGTAAATACGGTGTACTTGGTCATTTTATTGCCTCTGCACCTTTGTGGTTATCGGGTGGCCGGTGCTGGTTTGATGCACCGCGCCGTTGTTCTTGAGGTCGCACGTCGCACGTCTGACGCCGCACGCTAAAATCCTCAGGTTCATAAACTGCGCTTTGTTTCCTGCAAGTTGGGTCGTTCTTGCTGATTGCGTGATACTTGCAGTTGGCAGCGAACAAGCGTGCGACGTCAGACGTGCGACGTGCGACCATCCTTCACAAAATGCCTCAACTGCACTCTGAATCCATTTCGCAATGCGAGGTACTGACTCTGTCCCTCGCTCAAGCCGGCTTCCAATGCCCACTCGGTTAAATCTTCTGGCTCAAAGCCAAGCCACTGGTCGCCGCAAGCTTCTTTGGCCCAGCCCTGGTCGTGGCGACACAGGTCGGTAACCAGCAGTGTGCCGCCAGGGTTCAGCAGGCCACCCAAATCAGCAAACACGTCTGCCGGTGAGGGGGTGTGGTGCAGCACCA
Organism: Porticoccaceae bacterium LTM1; assembly: GCA_030252795.1. Classification (NCBI taxonomy): domain Bacteria; kingdom Pseudomonadati; phylum Pseudomonadota; class Gammaproteobacteria; order Cellvibrionales; family Porticoccaceae; species Porticoccaceae bacterium LTM1. The sequence continues at coordinate 2,976,913 of CP127080.1, read as the reverse complement.
TATTGATGGTGATGCAATCGGCGCTAATGCCCTCGTTCAGTGCTTCCCTGGTATCACCGTGGAAAAACTGGATGTTTGTGAGCGCTTGCTTACTCGATAGCTCTTGGCAGTTGGCAAGCATTTCGCTGGAGAGTTCCAGTGCAGTTACATTCTTGAAACGTTTGCTCAAGGCTGGCAGTAGTTCACCTTCACCAGGGCCAACTTCCAGCACGTTATCGGCAGATGCCGGCACGATACTGTCCAAAAAGCCACAAATGGCTTCGCCATAATCGTTGTGGCTGGCAATCAGGTCCTGATACTCATGAAAGCGCTTGGCATTGCGCTCAAAAAAATCTCGTGCTGCTTCGGTGCGCTCCGTCTGTACGGCATCAATTCCCGACTGCAGTTCCGGTCGCAATGCGAGTTTGTCGATCCGGCCAAACAATTCATCCAGCAGGGTTGCCTGTGGGCCTGTGGCCGAGGCGCGTCGATAAAAAATCGTATTGGCTTCCTTGCGGGTGGTTACCAGTCCGGCTTTGGCCAGGACCTTTAATTGGTAACTCAGTGCCGATTGCCGCAGATCCAGAATCTGGCACAGCTCCAGAACGCCATAAGAGTCGCGTTGCAGGATTCGCAGAATCTCCAGGCGCAATGGATCGCCAGCGGCTTTTAAAAGGCTGGCAAGATCACTGGTGGCAAGTTGGGGATCCTGATTCATGGGCGGCATATTAACAGAGCATAAAACCTATATCAAAAAAATTTGATATAGGTCGACTTTGTCGTCCTGAGGAGCTAAGCGACGAAGGATCTCGGGCCTTCCAAAATAAGAGATCCTTTGTCGCTTCACTCCTCAGGATGACAGGTCGGAGGGTGTAAGGGGTAACAGGCGGAAGGATATTGGAATGGCGTCAGAAAAAGCTGTTTTCATGAACGAAAAAGCTACCAAAAGCGGTGTAAAAGCGCATAATCGCGCCTCTTTCCAGTGAGCTTTCATCATGTTCTCCTACCGTCACAGTTTTCATGCCGGCAATCACGCTGATGTTCTAAAGCACGTGGTACTCAGTCTGATGCTTGAGTCCCTGAAAGCCAAGGACAAGCCCTTTATCTATCACGACACCCATGCCGGTGCAGGCTGCTACGACTTGCTGGGTGATCGCGCTCAGCGAACCGGCGAGTATCTCGATGGTATTGCCCGAATGTGGAATAGCGAGGTTCCTGAGTTGATGGCACCCTACCTGTCGGCGGTGAGGCAGCTTAATAGTGCTGGCAAATTGCAGGCCTACCCCGGTAGTCCTGAGGTGGCTCGCCATTTGTGTCGCGCTCAGGATCGCTTGCACCTTACCGAACTTAATCCGTTGGATTTCGCACCGCTTCAGGCACTGTACCGGAAAGATAAAAGAGTAAAGGTGTTTCAGGCCGACGCTTATCAGCATCTAAAGGCCGCCATGCCGCCAAAGGAGCGACGGGGGTTGGTGTTGATTGATCCACCCTATGAGCTGGGCAATGAGTACCAGCAGATGGTGGATGGGCTGCTGGCGGCTTACAAACGCTGGCCTACCGGTACTTACGCGGTGTGGTATCCGGTGGTGGATAGAGCGCTGGTGAAACGAGTCGAGCAAAAATTAGTGCAATCGGGCATTCGCAAAATCCTTAAGTTAGAGTTGTGTGTCCAGCCGGACAGCCCTGAATATGGTATGACCGGATCGGGACTTTGGGTGATGAACCCACCCTGGAAATTGGCTGAGCAAATGTCCGATCTGATGCCCTATTTGAAATCCTCACTGGCCCAGTCGGATCAGCCTGAATCGGTGGTGGAATGGCTGGTTCCGGAGTGATACCGGCCATCTGACCAGCTCTTTTTCCAAAAAAAACTATCTTCTTGTCCGATTGCCCCGCTCCGAGGTGGACTGCATGGGGCCATTTAAGGGAAAATAGCGCCCTTTCACGACCGGACTCCATCGGTAGTCCTGGCCGCTGATGCGGCGTTGCCAGATTCCGGTCATATTCGATCACCCGTTCGACTCGAGGATCACCCCGAATGCCGACTCGTCGCGACCTAGCCAATGCCGTCCGCGCCCTCAGTATGGATGCCGTTCAACAAGCTAACTCTGGCCACCCCGGTGCCCCAATGGGCATGGCGGACATCGCTGAAGTTCTCTGGAACGACTTCTACCAGCACAACCCAGCGAACCCCGAGTGGGCCGACCGCGACCGTTTTGTGCTTTCCAATGGCCACGGTTCTATGCTGCACTATTCGCTGCTGCATCTGTCCGGTTACGACCTGCCGATCGAAGAGCTGAAAAATTTCCGCCAGATGGGCTCCAAAACTCCGGGTCACCCCGAGTACGGCTACGCACCGGGTATCGAAACCACTACTGGCCCACTGGGTCAGGGCATCACCAATGCGGTGGGCATGGCGCTGGCGGAAAAAGTACTGGCCGCACAGTTCAACCGCGACAGCCACGCTGTTGTTGACCACTACACCTACTGTTTCCTCGGCGATGGCTGCCTGATGGAAGGTATCTCCCACGAGGCTTGCTCGCTGGCGGGTACTCTGGGTCTGGGCAAACTGATTGCGTTCTGGGATGACAATGGTATCTCCATCGACGGTGAAGTAGCGGGAAGTCACGAAGCGCCAGCCTGGTTCAGCGACAACACTCCAGAGCGTTTTCGCTCTTACGGTTGGCATGTGATCGACACCATTGATGGTCACGACGGAGAGGCGGTGAAAAAAGCCATCGAAGAGGCTCGCTCTGTTACTGACAAGCCGACCCTGATTTGCTGTAAAACCATCATCGGTTTCGGCTCTCCGAACAAACAAGGCAAAGAAGATTGTCACGGCGCACCACTGGGTGCCGATGAAATTCAACTGGCTCGCCAGACTCTGGGCTGGAACCACGGTCCTTTTGAAGTTCCTGCTGACATTTACGCTGGCTGGAACGCAAAAGAGAAAGGCGCTGCCCTGGAAACTGACTGGAATAGCAAGTTTGACGCTTACCGCGCCGCTTACCCTGAGCTGGCTGCGGAATTTGAGCGCCGCATGAAAGGTGAACTGCCGGCAGACTTCTCCGAGAAGGCCGACGCCTACATCAAAGAGTGCCAGCAAAAAGGCGAGACCATTGCGTCCCGCAAAGCCTCACAAAACAGCCTGAATGCCTACGGTCCTCTGCTGCCGGAATTGATTGGCGGTTCCGCCGACCTGGCCGGTTCCAACCTGACCATCTGGTCCGGTTCCAAAGGTGTTTCTGCCGACGATGCATCCGGTAACTACATTCACTACGGTGTGCGTGAGTTTGGTATGTCGGCGATGATGAACGGTATCGCCCTGCATGGCGGCTTCATCAACTACGGTGCTACCTTCCTGGTATTTATGGAGTACGCCCGCAACGCGGTGCGTATGGCTGCGCTGATGAAGCAGCAGAGCATCTTTGTTTACACCCACGACTCCATCGGTCTGGGTGAGGACGGCCCCACTCACCAGCCTGTTGAACAGATCACTAACTTGCGCACCACGCCCAACATGCACTGCTGGCGCCCCTGTGATGCGGTTGAATCAGCGGTTGCCTGGAAATCGGCGATCGAGCGCAAAGACGGCCCAAGTTCATTGATTTTCAGTCGCCAGGGCTTGCCACACCAGTCTCGTGACGACGCCCAGCTGGCCGACGTAGCCCGCGGTGCCTACACCCTGGTTGACTGCGACGGTACTCCGGAAGCGATCGTTATTGCCACTGGCTCCGAAGTTGGTCTTGCTGTCGACGCTGCCAATGTCCTCACAGAGCAAGGTCGCAAAGTACGCGTAGTTTCAATGCCCTGTGCCGAGCTGTTCTCAGCGCAAAGCGCCGATTACCGCGAAGCGGTACTGCCAGCCTCTGTTACCCGTCGCGTAGCGGTGGAAGCGGCTCACGGTGACTACTGGTACAAGTGGATCGGTTTTGGTGGCAAGAGCGTCACTATGAATAGCTTTGGCGAATCCGCACCGGCCGGTGAACTGTTCAAGCACTTCGGCTTTACCGTCGAAAATGTGGTCGAGACGGTTAATAGCTTGTTTTCATAACTGTCATCCTGAGCATAGCGAAGGATCTCGAGGCTTACTTGTGGCGCTGAGATCCTTCATCGCTTTGCTCTTCAGGATGACATCGAGGATGTCACTTTGCGCATAGCCATCAATGGATTTGGTCGTATCGGTCGCTCGGTATTGCGGGCGATCTACGAGAGTGGTCGTCAAGGCGAGCTACAGGTTGTTGCCATCAACGAGCTGGCAGACTGTAAAACGGCTGCCCACTTGTTGCGCTTTGACTCCACCCATGGCCGATTCCAGGGCGAGGTGTCGGTGGCCAATGATGTGTTGACCGTCAACGACGATCGCATTCAGATGTTCCATCGCGAGAATATCGATGATCTGCCCTGGAGCGATGTTGGTGTCGATGTGGTGCTGGAGTGCACCGGCAGTTTTGACGATCGTGCTACCGCAGAACATCATCTGGTGCAGGGCGCCAAGCGAGTGCTGTTTTCGCAGCCCGCCAAGCCTGAAGTTGATGCCACTATTGTCTATGGCATCAATGAGTCACTGCTATCCGCTGAGTCCCTTATTGTGTCTGGCGCTTCCTGCACCACCAACTGCGTGGTACCGGTTATCAAGGCACTGCACGATACACTGGGGGTGGAGTACGGGGTTATTACCACCATCCACTCGGCGATGAACGACCAGCCGCTAATCGATGCTTACCATCACACCGATCTGCGCAAAACCCGCTCGGCAGTTCAGTCGATTATTCCGGTGGATACCGGTTTGGCACGAGGCATAGATCGCATCCTGCCGGAACTGACCGGCCGCTTTGAAGCCCAGGCAATGCGGGTTCCAACAGTGAATGTCTCGGCTATCGACCTGTCGGTACAGCTGGCCAGTGATGTCGATGCCAAGCAGCTCAACCAGATTCTCAAAGATGCCGCCGAACAGCAGTTTCGTGGTGTGCTCGGTTACACCGAAGAGCCACTGGCTTCCTGCGATTTTAACCATGACAGCCGTTCCGGAATCGTCGATGCCGGCCAGACCCGGGTCAGCGGCAAACGCCTGGCCAAGGTGCTGATTTGGTTTGATAACGAGTGGGGCTATGCGAATCGATTGCTGGATGTGTTGGGGTATTGGAATACGAAGATTTAAGCAAGTGGTCGCACGTCGCACGTCAGACGTCGCACGCTAAAAGCAAAACCAACTCGAAGGACCTCGAATGTTGTGGTACTACGAGATGCTGACGTAAAAGATGAATTTGATGCGGACGGTATTAAGCGTGCGACGTGCGACGTCAGACGTGCGACCCACAGCCAAACGTTCCGAATCACCAGAATTGCACAAACTCTCAGAGAACGACAAATGACTGTAAAACTGATGACCAACCTGGATCTTGCCGGTAAACGCGTATTGATCCGCGAAGATCTGAATGTGCCGGTAAAAGATGGCAGGGTAACTTCCGACGCCCGTATTCGCGCCGCACTGCCAACCATTGAGCTCGCGCTGAAGGCCGGTGCCAAGGTAATCGTAATGTCTCACCTGGGGCGCCCGACAGAAGGTGAATTTGAGCAGCAGTACTCACTGCAGCCTGTGGCTGATCACATGGGTGAGCTGCTCGGTCGCAGCGTGCCCGTAGTTACCGATTGGCGCAGCGGAGTTGAGCTGAACGAAGGTGAGTTGGTTCTGTTGGAGAACGTTCGCTTCAATTTGGGCGAAAAGAAAGACGACGAAGCGCTGTCCAAGGCCTACGCTTCTTTGTGTGATGTCTTTGTGATGGATGCTTTTGGTACCGCTCACCGTGCCCAGGCTTCTACTCACGGTGTGGCCAGATTTGCTCCGGTTGCCTGCGCTGGCCCGCTGCTGGCAGGAGAGTTGGATGCCCTGGCTAAAGCCCTGCACCAACCGGCCAAGCCGGTAGTGGCCATTGTTGGCGGCTCTAAAGTATCTACCAAACTGACCGTGCTGGAAGCACTGTCCGAGAAAGTGGATCAGTTGATCGTTGGTGGCGGTATCGCCAACACTTTCCTGGCTGCTACCGGCAAGCCGGTAGGCAAGTCACTTTGCGAACAGGACTTGATCCCTAACGCCAAGGCGCTGATGGAGAAAGTAAACATTCCGATGCCGGTGGATGTGGTTGTGGGCAAGGAGTTCTCTGAATCTGCCGAAGCCACTACCAAAGGCGCGGACGAGGTTGCTGAAGACGATATGATCTTCGATATCGGCCCGCAAACCGCAGCGGCATTTGCAGAAATTCTGGCGGGAGCCGGTACTATTATCTGGAACGGCCCGGTGGGTGTATTTGAATTTGACCAGTTTGGCGAAGGTACCAAAGCACTGTCGTTGGCCATTGCCAATAACCAGGGCTTCTCCATTGCTGGCGGTGGTGACACCCTGGCAGCGGTAGACAAGTACGGTATCGCTGATAAAGTTTCTTACATCTCCACAGGTGGTGGTGCTTTCCTGGAGTTTGTGGAGGGTAAAGTTCTGCCAGCGGTAGCTATTCTGGAAGAGCGAGCAGCGGAATAAGTGGTCGGACGTCTGACGTCGGACGCTAATCCCAACGAGATTCGTCATCCCCGCGCAGGCGGGGATCCACTTTCGTTAATCAAGTGGATGACGAAATAGCGAGATGGATTTACGCTTTTGCGGAAATGACGGGAAAAAGCGTGCGACGTGCAACGGCCGACGTGCGACCAAAAGATAAATACGATCAAGTCGAACGACTACAAAGGAAGATAATCATGGCTCTTATCTCAATGCGCCAAATGCTGGATCACGCTGCCGAATACGGCTACGGCGTGCCGGCGTTTAACGTTAACAACCTGGAACAGATGCGCGCCATCATGGAAGCGGCCGACCAGACCGACTCTCCAGTGATCGTGCAGGCTTCTGCAGGGGCCCGTAAATACGCTGGAGCTCCGTTCCTGCGTCACCTGATTCTGGCGGCAATCGAAGAGTTTCCACACATTCCGGTGGTTATGCACCAGGATCACGGTACTTCACCGGATGTTTGTCAGCGTTCAATCCAACTGGGTTTCAGCTCGGTAATGATGGATGGTTCCCTTGAAGCAGATGGCAAAACTCCGGCCAGCTACGAATACAACGTTGATGTAACCCGTCGCGCGGTAGAAATGGCGCACGCCTGTGGTGTTTCTGTTGAGGGCGAGCTGGGCTGTCTGGGTTCACTGGAAACCGGTGAAGCGGGTGAAGAAGACGGCGTTGGTGCTGTTGGCAAATTGAGCCACGACCAGCTGCTGACCGATCCGGAAGAAGCTGCCGACTTTGTACAAAAAACCAAAGTGGATGCACTGGCCATCGCTTGTGGCACCAGCCACGGTGCTTACAAGTTTACCCGTCCGCCTACTGGCGACATTCTGGCCATCGACCGTATCAAAGAGATTCACGCTCGCATTCCGGGCACTCACCTGGTGATGCACGGTTCCTCTTCTGTGCCGCAGGAGTGGTTGGCTGTGATCAACGAGTTTGGCGGCGAGATTCCAGAAACCTACGGTGTACCGGTTGAACAGATTTGCGAAGGCATCAAGCACGGTGTTCGCAAAGTTAATATCGATACCGACCTGCGTCTGGCATCTACCGGTGCAGTACGCCGCTTCCTGGCCCAGAACAAGTCCGAGTTTGACCCGCGCAAATTCCTCATGGCAACTACCAAAGCGATGAAAGATATCTGTGTGGCTCGCTATGAAGCGTTCGGCACTGCCGGCAATGCCAGCAAGATCAAGCCGGTCAGCCTGGAAACTATGTTCCATCGCTACGAAACCGGTGAACTGGATCCTAAGATCAAGTAAGGATTACTGTTCAAAACAAACGCCGCCATTCAGTAAATAGCGGCGTTTTTTTATGCCCTGATTTAGCCTGAGCATAGCTGCTTTAGGTCATTGCGAGGAGTGAAACGACGAAGCAAACCAGCAACTTTTAAAAAACATGCGTTCTCAAGGGGAGAAAAAAGCGACTAAATTACTCTTAGAAAAAGAGGGTTGCTATGTATAACAAACTTATTTCCATTATTTCGATTCTGCTGTGCAGCCTCATTACGGCCTGTACTTCACCTCACTATGCGGAGAGAACAGTAATCACACGTGATGAATTACTCAGCGGGTCTGCTTTGTTTGGGGAGGAGGCGGAGCAGTGGGAGCTGCCATATCACGAAATTCTGAAACTCGATGATGAAATGAGGAGTTTCGTACATCAGGTCACAGCAAAACGTTACTCGGATAATGGCAGAGCGAAAGCGCTGCTGACAGGAATGATTGATCACGGATTGCTGGGTCTGGAGTACGATGCCCGGAAAACTTACAGCGCATCAGATACATTCCATAAAAAAACCGGAAATTGCCTGGCCTTTACCAATTTATTTGTGGCGCTGGCAAGAGAAGCGGAGTTGGATGTCACATTTCAGCAGGTAGATGTGCCGCCTATCTGGATGAAAGGTGGTGACGTAATTGTCCTGAACCGACATATCAATGCGTATATCGATATAGAGTTTGCTTACGATAATGTGGTGGATTTCAATCGAGATGAATTCCGTAGTGATTACGACACACGTTTGATTAGTGATCAGGAGGCTTTTGCTCAATTTTACAGTAATTTAGGCATTGGTTTTCTGGAAGATAAAAACTACAAGGATGCTTATCGATACTTGAAAAAAGCACTTCAGCTCGATCCGAAATCGTCGTCTATCTGGGTTAACCTTGGAGCCCTATATTCACGCAATCAACTATATAAACAGTCAGAGGCAGCATATCTTTATGCGCTGGAGGAGGATAGTAGAAATTATACTGCTCACAGTAATCTGGCCAGTCTTTATGAACATTGGCATGATTTTGTAAACGCTGAATATCACCAGAAAAGAATTCGATACTATCGGGAAATTAATCCCTACTACCATTACTGGTTAAGTCAGCAAGCATTCTTGAATGGCGACCCATACTCCGCACTACAACATTTGGAAAAATCCATCAGGCTAAAATCTGACGAATCTGTCTTTTATTTCACAAAGGGTCTGATGTTTTACGATCTAAAGGATTTTACATCTGCAGATAAACAATTTTCCCTGGCAATGAAATATGCAAGTCAGGAATCGATCAAGGAGCGATACCGAAGTAAGCTGGAAAAAATTAAACACTAAAAAAGGCCCGCAATAGCGGGCCTTTTGGTTGTGGTTATGGAATTAATATTTAATGCTGGCTTTCAGGTAAAAGTAGGAACCAATCAGGTTGTGGGTCCGAGCATCAATATTGTCGTTAAAGCCGGTTGTTGCTCTGGGAGCCTGGTTGTCCAGGATGTTGTCTGCACCAAGAGTAATGGTGGTGTTGTAATCGGTCATTTCATAATTAACTTGGACATCGTGTGTCCACCAGTCTTCAATGACATGGACAACATCGCCGCCGAGAAACTCCTGCTCTTCCAGTTCGTCGACGTAATTTGTTGTCCAGCTGACAGTCCAGTTCTCGTATGTCCAGAGGGCATTGAGGGTGTACTTCAGTTCTGGAATTGAGCCAGTACCAGCCGCTGCATCGTCAACAAAGACCCCGGCCACATCTACGAAGTCGGAAGATGAGTCGGCCTGGTTGAGGTATTCATCAATCCAGGTGCCTTCCCATTTGAATTTCCAGCTACCACTGTCAGTATCAATGGAGTAGTCGACTGCAAAGTCGAAGCCGGTAACTTCGCGGGAGGCGAGGTTCAGGGCAACAGCGTCAACAAGCTGAATATTGCCTGTGCCTGTACGTAAAACGCGATCGACAAATCCTGATGTGCCTAAAGCATTCTGGTCGATTACAAACTGCGCATTGGTATCAATGGCATTGTCTGTTTTGACATTAAAATAGTCGAAGCTGAAGTTGAGGTTATCGACTGGTGTCCAAACAAACCCGGCAGTAATACTTTCAGATTCCTCGGCTTTCAGGCTGGTGTTACCCCCTTCCTGTGCCAGGAATTGAATCAGGCTCGGGTCGGATTGAACCGTACAACCCGGTAAAACACCCACATTGGCCGCGTCTGCACATGGATCAGTGAAGAAGCCGAAGTTTTCCTGGGCGCCCTGATAGAGCTCGCGAAGTGATGGTGCGCGGAAACCTTCAGAATAAGTGGCACGCAATAATAGACTGTCTAGTGGGCGGAACTTGAAACCAATTTTCGGATTTGTTGTCGAGCCGAAGTCACTGTAGTCTGAATAGCGAGTCGCTAATTCCAGATCCACGTTTTCCATCAGTGGTACCAGAAATTCCGCGTAAACTTCTTTTACACTGCGATCCCCGGATGTTGGACCATAGTTGGTATTACCAATGGACTGAAATGCGGCGGTGGTTCCGTCTGGGTTGAATTCAATGTCTTCTTCCCGGTATTCAATACCGAAGGCACTACCTACAGTCCCGGCCCCTAATTCAAACAGGTCACCGGAAAAGTCAGCGTGCCAGGACTGGAGTTCAGTCCCGCTGCTCTCGTTAGTTTCCTCCAGAATCCATCTTTGCATTTCCGGAGTGATAGCACCAGCCAACCCGCTACCGAAAATATTGAGAGGTACACAGCCCTGAGAAGCGACTGCAGTACAATTGGCTGGATCTCCGAGGGCTAACTGAAGTCGGGTCTTATTAACGATATTGGTATTGTTCTGTAGGCCATCTGCGGTATTGAAGTTCCAGGCCATCTCCCATCGCCAGGAGTTGTCAAATTCACCACGCAATCCTGTGATAAACCGAAAGTTGTCATACTCAAAGTTTGTTGTCCGGGGACCCAACTCTAGGAAACGGCGACGTCCATCAGTAATATCAACACCCCAGGGGTTATATGGATTCAGGGCGGAAATAGTTAGTGATGGAAATTCAAAGGTGGTAAAAACAGGGGTCGGGGCTGAGTCGTAGCCACCTTCGGTTTGTGAGAATGATGAGTCAAAAAACAGATCTATTTCGTCAGTGATTTTATAACTTCCCGATGCCCACACACTTGTCCGTTCCTGTGACATCACCGCGTCAGTTATTACCGAATAGTTATATGCATCACCATCCCCGAATGGTCTGAAATCGGCGGCGGTTGGATTGGTGATCATTGAGCCGTTACCGAGCGTGAGCAGGTTATCCGGATCAACACTTTCAACAAAAAAGTTACCCCAGGGCGGTGCGGAGCTAGGGGTTTGGGTGACGGCTGAAATGTCACGATCCCGAGACTTTACAGGGTCGTTATCGGCGTAGCTGACGCCAACGAGAATGTGTCCTTCGTCAAAAGTTTTGCCAAAGGTTATGCTGGCTTCCTTATTTGCGAAATCACCTTCGCTTGCTTCCCCGTATCCAACATTGATGGATAGGCCATCGTAATCAGTACGAGTGATAAAGTTGATAACACCCGCGATGGCATCAGAACCATAGATGGCGGATGCACCATCTTTCAGGACTTCGATCCGTTCAATGGCTGAAACGGGGATCATGCTGATGTCGGGTGTTTCACCACTGTCAGCGTCAGGTGCCAGACGGCGACCATTAATTAAGACCAGAGTGGCCGTCGCAGGAAGTCCCCGCATGGTAACGTTTGTGGTCCCTTCACCGCCGCCATTTGTGGTGGCCAGTGTGAGCATGTTGCCGGAAATCGCTGGAAGTGTTTTCAGGATTTCGTTGACGTTGTTGGTGCCGGATAGCTCAATGGTTTGTCTATCCAGAATGGTAACCGGAGAAGCGCCTTCAAGGTCTTTGCGAATAATTCGCGAGCCGGTTATTACTACTTCTTCTAAAACCTGGTCTTCTTCATCTGCGGAAAATGCCGCTGGAGAAAACAGGATTGGTGTGCAGGCGACGCCCAGTATTACTCTAATGGAGGTCGATAACTTTGACTTTTTCATGATGTATAACCCCTGTTCAGTTTGGTATTAACTGCACCGGAAAATAGCTCCCATGACACAGCTGAGACGAGCTATAAGCCGTATTCCTCAAAATTAACTTTGACTTCTTATTTGATTCGGGTTACTCCAATTTTTCTTTTTGCATCGACAACCTCCATATCGTAATTTCCAATAAGGTTTTTTCTTATTACTACTTCTGGATTGTCCATATTGGTTTTCCAGTAAGTTGTGTTTCTCTGTTCCCATATCTGGCCATTTTCCAGTTGAAACGTTGCGCCTTTTTTCCATCCGTAGAATTTGCCGATAATTCTTGACTGAATAACCTGATCTTCAGATTCTTTGACGAATTGTGAGTTTTTCTTAACGATCTCCGCTTCATTGGCGGTGTACTTGATAAGCCAGTGGTTTAACGCCGAAAGTTCTTCTGTAGTTAATTTTTTCAGGCCGCAGCGTTCGAATTCTTTGGTGGACATTAATGATTGAATGGTGGGGGAGTCGTCAGAGCCCAGGCATAGAGGGGCATCACCGATGAATAGGGCTGTGAAAATTACTGTGATAAAGAGTGTCTTTACAGTCATTTCATTGACGCAATATTTCGTTTCTTTATATAGGGTCGTTTTTTTAAAAGTAGACGGTATATTTTTTTGTGTCTATTAAAGTTCCGTTGATTCAATAGATTTTTAATAATTAATAAATATATATATGACGATTTATATATCTATTTGTTAGTGGAGGCTTTTCTATTTGATGGTGATAGAAGTGCTGGAATCGAAGGCAAAAAAAGACCCGCCGATTGGCGGGTCAAAGAGGATGGATGTTTCAGGTTTTAGAATCTGGCAGTCATGCCCAGATACCAGTATTGACCAACTGCGTCATAGACACCGGCTGCAGTGCCGGTACCAGTGTCGGTATTGTCAGAAGGCTCTGGAATGTACGGAGCACCGTTGTCCAGAACGTTGTTGATACCCATATAGAATTCATAGGTGGTATCGCCTTCCATGGTGTAGCGCAGATTCAGGTCGTGATAAGACTCACCGTTCACATCATTAAGGGGCTCGCCTTGGAATGAAGGTGAATTATCCGCAACCCCATCACCAATGTAGCGCATGGTCCATGAAACGGACAGTGGACCATCCATCCATGAGAGACGGTTATTCCATTTCACACGGTTGTAGCCGGGTTCGCCAAGGTTATCTTCCTTCTCACCAAAGATCTGGCGTTCCCAGTCACCGGTATAGGTTCCCAGCCAGCTCCATTGGAAGCTTCCTTCGCCCATGCCAAGACGGTCGGCATCGAATGCCCAGCGGAACTCAACATCGACACCGCTAGTTTGCAGCAAACCGATGTTTTCGTAACCAAAGTCCAGTCGATCTACCAGGAAGCCAAGGCTGGCACCGTTGCGAACAATGCCGTCACAGAATACGTTGTTCGGGAAGTCACCAGCTGCATAGCATTGGTCGAGCTTGATTTGCGGGTCGATGGTTTCAATAGCGTCTTCAATTTCGATATCGAAGTAGTCGACAGTCAAAGATACGCCGTCGGCCCAGTTGGGGGTGTACACGAATCCAACAGTGAGAGAGTCTGAAGTCTCTTCCTGCAGATTCGGGTTACCACTTTGGAACCCCCCAGCTGATGAGCCGCTGGGGCCCGGATCGAAGTCAAGTGGAATACCCAGTGACTGACAGTTTGCCGCGGTATTACCTGGGCCGCCTACGCCACCATCAATACAGGGGTCTACGAAACTTTCGAAGGTTTCTGAGCCCGGGTCAAACAGCTCGGCGACGTTCGGTGCGCGAACCGCTTGAGACTGGGTGATGCGTACGCGCAGGTCCTCCATTGGCTGCCATTGGAAAGAGGCTTTCCACTGGTCCACGCCGCCTACAGTGCTGTAGTCACCATAACGGAAGGCGAGGTTCAGGCCGATATATTCAGCGGCCCAGGCACCTTGAACCAAAGGTACATCCACCTCACCGTAATACTCCCATACGTCGTAACTGCCATTGATTGGCGCCGAGGCGTTGGATGAGCTCAAACCGGCAGCTGCAAGAGCATCTGTGGTACGGGTGTATTGCTCTTTGCGGTATTCAAAGCCGGTGGCATAGCGAATCATGCCGGGACCCCATTCAACCAGGTCGCCAGATATGTTGCCGCCCACCACTTGTTGCTGCAGACGTGCTCCGGAGCTGGCCGGTACGCGCACATAGTCTACTGCTTCCTGACTGATAGAACCGACGCCAAACAGATCGATTGGCACACAGCCCAGAGAGCGGGCCAGGGCATCTTTGCAACGGTATTCGCCAGCATTGTCTGGATCTGGCTCAACATTCAGGCCCTGTGCAAAGAAGAATGTATTGTAGTCACCGCTCCGACCCAGTGAACTTTCAGTTTGACCGAACTGATAATAGAGGTCCCAGTTGGAACCATTATCAAGCTCGCCTTCAAATCCAAATGCAACACGAATGGTGTCGCGTGATGAACTGGTTATGCGTGGACCCACTTCCAGGAAGCGTTTGCGGAATACAATTTGGTCATCTGCAGTTAATGGTTCGCCAGCATCGGCATAGGCCTGAACAATATCGTCGGGAATAAATGGGTTGTCTCCCGGCAGATTTAAATCTTCATCACCAACCGAGATGAATTGCCCAACAAAGATTGGTTCCAGATTATTTTTAGAGCTGGTTTGTGTCCAGGATGTTTCCAGGAAAATATTTGTGGTATTAGTCAATTGATAATCGAAATTAAAATTGACGTTTTTTCGGGTCAGCGGAAGTTGAATTTTCCGGAATGCTGCACGGTTAAATCCATCTTCTGCAGAAACAAATTGTTTTGTCCAGCCACCATTGGCATCTTCGGTAAAAAACGCGAATTCAGTATCACCACTACTGGTCAGATCTCCTGTCGGTGCATTAATGCTGCCCTGTGGGGCAAAGGAGCTAAATGCCATAAAGTCACCGAAGAAATCATCGGTATCAGAGAGGCTGCGATCTTTGGACTCAACACTTTTCAGATCCTGATAACCAAGATGGAACATTGCGTGGCCTTTGCCATCTGCAAACTCAGAGCCACCGGTAATGTTGAAGTTGTACTCTTGACCATCACCTTCGCTGCTCGAGCCGTATTTACCATCTACAACCAGCCCATCGAAGTTTTCTTTAGTAATAATGTTGATTACACCAGCCATTGCTTCGGAGCCGTAAACGGCAGAAGCACCACCGGTAATTACCTCGACGCGCTCAATAAATTCATTGGGAATTGAGTTGAGGTCAACCACAGATGGATTGTCGATATCACCGGCAACATGACGGCGACCATTAACCAGAACCAGAGTACGGGTTGTGCCCAGGTTGCGAAGATCAACGGTGGCAATACCAGCACCGAATACAGTGAAGTTACTGGTGGTTTGTGAAACGCCCGGAACCCCTGTAGACGGGAGTTCAAACAGGGTGTCTGCGATATTACTGTCTGAGGAAATCTTCAGGCTTGCTGAGTCAATAACAGTAACAGGTGTGGGTGAATCCAGGTTACCACGGGCAATACGAGAGCCGGTGGTGACCACCTCTTCAATCAGTTCGCCATCTTTCGCTTTCTCTTCCTCAGCGATTGCTGAAACGGACAATCCAAGCCCGTAAAAGCAAAGGGCTGAACTGATAGCCATTGTTAGTGGTTTTTTAAACATAATGCCCCCCTTGGCATTTGATGCTCACGTGAAAATTGAGAGCACTCCCAATGAGCCTCTCAAAAAGGGAGACGATTTAGAAAAAATAGTCCTCAAAAAAAATTGATCTATTTCACTCGCTTTACACCGATATAGCGATTTGTGCCTACTATATGTAATTTGTAAAAGCCAAAAATATTCTTCTTGATTTCTACTTTAGGGGAATTTATTTCAGTTTCCCAGCTCCCCTTGTCGCGTTGTTCCCATAGTTGGCCATTTTTTAGTTTAAATGTCGTTTTCCCACTCCAGCCGTAAAAGACGCCATCAATTTCTGATTCAATCAAGGCGCTTTCTGCTTCCCGAACTTCTTTAGTGGTTTGGCGTATGGTCTTGGCGTCATGGGCTGTGTATTGAATGAGCCACTGGTTGAGAGAATCGATTTCAGTAGGTGTCAGCTTATGCAGCCCGCTGCTTTGAAATTGCTGCTCTGTCATGAGTTTCTTTATGCCTGGAAAATCGTCGCCATAGCTTGGGTTAAACATCGAAAGTAAAAACAAGAAAACGAATATGGTTTTTTTCATGGCGTCATTTCCAGTTAGAGAGTAACCCTCTTAATTTAAAAGGGACTTGGCAAAACTGGCAAATAAATTAAATGAAGCAACAATCTTTACGAATCAAGATGAGAAATAAAAGTAAAAAAGGGCCACCAGGGGGGCGTACGTGGCCCATTAAAAATGCTTTCAATTATTGTTGTTGAAGAGAGAGGAGCCGACCGGTTAGGGCCGGCTCCCGGCAGTTTGTTGAAAACTATCGACTTTGCTATTGCGAAGCGAAAGCGTTTCTCAACAGACTGCCATTCTTACAAAAGTTGCACTCTTCTTAGAAGCTGTAGTCAGCTTTGAAGTAAAGGGTGCGACCGTATGGATCGACATAGCGAGGATCCCAACCAACCTGGTGACCGGCACCTTCGGTGCGCAGAGACAGTGGTGGCTCCTTGTCACCCAGATTGTTGATACCGAATGCCAGAACAAGGCTGTCGTCCATCATGCGGTATTGGGTCTGGTAGTCGATAGTGGTGTAAGACGGAACCTGCATCTGAACCTGAATGTCGTCACCGAAGCTGCCGTCACTCTCCAGCAAGGTTACCCACTGCAGCTGGTCGCTGTAACCAGAGCGGTAATTCAGGGAAACGCTGTGGGTGAAGTTGCCGTGATCCAGCACCGCATTCAGCTTGATGATATCGCGGAAAGTAACCGCGGCATCAGCACCAAAGCGGCCCAGACTGCTGCCGGTCAGTGAGCTTTCTGATTCCAGGAAGTGTGTTCCAGACAAAGAAGTAGACAGTTGTCCGAACGACAGTTCATAGGTCTTGCGGAAATTGTAATCGATGCCGCTGTTGCTGGAGGAGCCAACGTTAACGGCTGCCTGGATAATTGCCAGTTCATCTTCACCAGTAGACAGGTTTGGCTTGGTGGTGAACAGGTCGCGGTACTGCTGCGGGTTAGCAAAAATCTGAGCTTCTTCCAGGCGCTCAACCAGGTCCTTCATCTCAATGTTCCAGTAATCGATGGTCGCACTGAAGCCTGATGAGGCAGTGAATACGGCACCGAAGGAGTACTGGGTTGAGGTCTCGGACTTGAGGCCGGCGTAGCCCTGACGGAATACGTTGTACTGAGATTCGCCAGACAGACAGAACTCAGCCAGCGGGTCACCAGCAGGGAACGGGCAGGCAAAGTTGCCGGATGTTACGCCGAACTCTGACAGCGGCTCGCCAATTTCACGCATGGACGGGGCCTTGAAGCCGGTGCCGTAAGAAGCGCGCAGGGACATGTAGTCGGTAACATTCCACAGGGCGCTGACTTTGTAAGTCAGGTCGCTGTCTGATTCGTTGATGTCACCGCCGTTGATCTTGTCTTTAACTGCGCCGATTTCGTCGAAACGGGTAGCCAGGGTTACTTCCAGTGTGTCGGTAACCGGCAACAGCATTTCTGCGAACATGCCCCACTGGCTGCGCTCCATGTCGTACGGAGTGTCCTTGCTCAGGAAGAGCAGGTCTTCATTGGCGTTGGCTTCGGCGATAGTGCGATCGTAACGGGTAGTACGGTAGTCAAAGCCAACCGCAACCTGTGCTTCACCGCCATTCATTTCAAATACTGGCATAGAGGCCTTGCCGTCTATTGCTGAAACGGTGATCTTCTCTTTGTCCCAGTCACCGCTGTAGATGGTGGGGGCAAGGGCGGCCATATCTGAGTCAGTAAAATCGCTTGGGTGCGCGAAGATATTGAAGTCACCATTACTTACGGCGTCCTGGAACGGCTCACGCAGTAACCAACCGGTTGGGTAATTCTGATCGCGGTTGTTTACAGAGTGAGTGACTGCACCTGAATAATCGATGTCACCGAAGTTGCCTTCAAGGCCAAACGTCAGGTTCAGCGATTCTGATAACCATTCAGTTGTACGGTTGGAGGCTGGCAGCGCACGCCAGCGGCCGTCAACGGAGGTCAGGCCAGCCAGCTCTTCGTCGGTCAAGTGCGGCAGTACTTCGCTCATAACCAGGTCGGAGTCATTCGGTAACCGAACCCAGCCTGTTGGATATGGTGCGATACGAGTGGTCATATCGTAAGTGGAGTATGCGCCAGTAAAGAAACCTTCCAGGTTGTCGGAGAATCTGAAGCGAGCGTTTGCGAAGAAGCTATCACGATCAGATTCAGGAATAATTTCAATAGTACTGGTGTAATCGAACCAGCACTCATCGCCGATTGGAGAGGTGTTTTCTGCACAGTCACCGTTAGCGGCGCTGTAGGGGTTAAATACGCGAGTTTGTTCTACGCCGTCACCATCGATGTATTTAACACGGGCGTTGCCAGGAATGGCATTGCCGGAACCGTTAAAGAAATACATTTGCTGGGTGTAAGAGGGGTGATCGAAGGTGATAATGCCGGACTTGGCAAAATCGCGATCCTTGGAAGCCAGTTGATCCTGGCGGTGGTGGCTGTAAGACAGAACAACACTGTAGCCGTCCGCGTCAATGTCACCGAAACCGGTGGTTACGTCAAAGCTCCAGCTCTCGCCACCTTTTTCTTGCGGGGTATCCATACGAGCACTGATAGAGGTGCCTTCGACAGAATCCTTGAGGATAAAGTTAACAACACCGGCAATTGCATCGGAGCCGTAAAGTGCGCTGGCGCCGTCGGTCAGAACCTCTACGCGTTCAACTGCACTCAATGGAATGTTGCTCAGGTCGATGGAGCTGCCTGAATCAGCGGGAGCCATGCGACGTCCATTCAGCAGTACCAGTGTGTATTGGTCGCCCAAATCACGCAGGTTAGCCGTTACGATACCGCCACCACTGCCGCCAACTGAGTCAGCAGTAGTGGTGAAACCTTGCATTGCTGGCAGAGACTGTACCAGCTCGCCAACGCTAGCAACGCCACTGCGTTCGATTTCTACTTTGGAAATAATTTGAACCGGGAGGGCGCCATCCAGATCGCGTTTAATACTGGAGCCTGTGATAACTACTTCTTCAATTGGTGCTGTATTGTTCTCAGTATTCTCGTCAGCAAGAATGGTTTGTGAGAAGCCAAGCGCGCTAAAGCCCAGTGCAGAACTTATGGCGACAGCCAAAGATTTCTTAATCATTTAAATACCCCTTAATGAAACGATTTTTATAATCAATGGATCTAAAGTTTCGAATCCGATTGTGAGACGGGTGGAAAAGCATTTACCTCAAAGAGGTTTTAAGCTGAAAACGTACTGAAAAAAGGTTTTAGATGGGATGATGTTGAGAATATCAAGTTGATACTGGAATAAAATTTCAATAATTTTTTGTTCTAAAAAGGTATGGCTTATTCCTCTGAGTAATTTTCGATTTTATGTTGCAGTGCGACCATTCTGCAGGCATTGGTCCTGTAATATTGTTGTAATATTTTTGTCTTTAATAGGCAGAGAGGAAGGTGTCGGTACAGATGTACACATTTGCTTCAATATATGTGAAATATATTTTATGAATTAAGAGGTCTGATTGAAATAAAGCCTCAAATTGCGAGATGTATTTTTAAGCAATAAATGATTTGGGGTGGCCGAAAAAAGTTTAAGAAATTTGAACTTTTTATTGAGGGAAAATTTTTCTGGTTTACTCTCGAGCGAGTTTTGTGAGTTAGCTCACACGGAGAGTGTGATATTCAACGGTTGTATAGAGTGGTTGTTTGAGAGCTGAATCAATCTGATGGTGACGAGCGTTACTAAAATTTCAAAGTGATTTTGGCGTAACCAAATCGGCCGGTGGCATCGTAGTTTCGCGCATCAAAATTATCATTGAATGCAGCCGCCGCAAATGGCGGTGCTCTGTCAAACAGGTTATCAATGCCAAGGGTCAGGCGAGCTTTTCCCTGCAGGGTCTGGTAACTCATCTGTACGTCGTGTGTAACCCATGAAGTGATAGAGCGTCGCAATTCAGAGCCGGGAATTGTCTCGGTAAGAGAGCCGACATAATTCAGGGAGTAAGCCGCTTCCCAGTGCAGGTGTTGCCAATAAATGTTCAGGTGAGTTTTCCATTCAGGCAGAGTGCCCTGGCCGTCCGCTGCGTCGTCCTCAAATGTGCCTGCAAGATCTTCTGCTGGTGATAGCGGTGAGCTTTGAGAGAGGTATTCCATCAGGTGTGTGGCACTGAGATTTGTGGCGATTGAACCATATTCACCAAGCCCTAAAGACCAACTGGCACCTATATCCAGGCCAGTGACTTCCCTTTCGCCAAGGTTGGCCATCGTACTGATAACTCGAATAATCTCGCCATTGGCATCTCGAAAAACCCTGTCGCCATATTCACCGGTCGTTGCGTTGCTGGTTACAAAAAACTGGGCATTTGCGTCAATGACATTACTCTGCTGAATATGGAAATAGTCCAGGGTAATCGAGAGGGAGCCGAGCTCCACTGGTTGCCAGATTGTGCCCAGCGAGTAGCTGTTCGAATCCTCGGGTTTTAATGTGGCATTACCGCCCAGTTGAGTAAGGTACTGCATCCGCAGTGGGTCAGTCTGTTGCTGGCAACCGGGCAGGACACCGACATTTTCAGGTTTGGAACAAGGGTCGGACAAGCGGCTCTGGTTCTCGCTTGCGCCTTTATAAAGCTCAATCAAAGATGGGGCTCTGAAACCGGTGGCGTAGGTGGCCCTGAATGTCCAGTCCTCGTTCGATTGATAACGAAGTGAAGCTTTTGGATTTGTAGAGTTGCCAAAATCACTGAAGTGGGAATGACGCAGAGCAAGGCTGAAGTCGAGGTCTTTGACCCACGGTTTTTCGCTTAAAAGTGGCACCATCCATTCCATGTAGGCTTCAAAGACATTGCGGGTTCCGCTCGAGGAGGTGAAATTATGACCGCCGATCAGGTTATTTTGGGTAGCCAGTTGATCCGGTGTAATGTTCATGGATTCGTGGCGCATCTCACCACCAAATGCCAGTCCGACTTCACCGGCGGGAAGGTCCCACAGCCATGTGTTCAGGTCTACGGTTAGGTTGCGCAATTCGGTTTCACCTGTGGAAGTGGAGCCGGTTTTAATCCAGCCGACTTGCTCCTGGTCCAGAGAGCCGGTGGGCCCAAACAGGTTAATGGCTACACAATCTTCGCTGCACTGGTCAGGTGACCCCAGGCCCTGTCTCAGCCTGTCAGCATTGATCAGTCCGGTAAATTCCTCGTTGGCGGAAGTTCGGCTCCAGTTTGCGGTTGTGGCCCACTCCCAATCTTCCAGATGACCTCGCAACCCCAGAGAGATTCGTGCGGCACGGTTTTTATTAAACTTGGCGCGTTCACCAACCTCAAGCATTCGACGGCGCACATCGCCTATTTCGGTATCAAACGGGTTGTATGGATTATCTGCCGCCACCATGATCGGTGTATCTTCAAAAGCGGTAAAAATTGGTGTTGGCGCAAATGTAATCTTGGATTTTGTGTGCGTGTAACTGGCGGACAGGGAGCCGATTATTCGCTCACTGATTTCATATTCGCCATTGATAAACAGGTTCGTACGCTGGGATGGTGTCAGTGACGAGGTGTAATCGAGGAAATCAAAGAGATCTTCATCGGTGGCTTCCCGAAAATCCGAACTGCTGTCTCCGGAGGTGCCCTCTTTGACAATCATTGTTGTTTCATCAATGGTGATACGTGCGCTCGGTGTTGCTGTCGAGCGTTTATCAATACCGCCCAATGGGCGACTATCTGCATCCCGTGACAGTTCGCGGTCGCGACTGTTAAAGCCGTCCTGTTCATAATGGTTCAGGGCAATCATGTAAGAGCCTTTGCTGCCCTGCCGTCCCCAAACTGCATTTGTGGTGATGGTGCCGTTGTCGCCATGTCCGCTTTGGCCGTAATAGGTTTCCAGCTGTAAGCCATCGAATTGTTTGTGCAGAATAATATTTACAACACCGGCAATGGCGTCTGAGCCGTAAATGGCTGAAGCGCCATCTTTGAGGATTTCAATGCGCTCAATGGCTGCGGTGGGTATGGTATTGATATCGACGGATTTTCCGCCAAACCCGTTGCTTGCTATGCGCTGACCGTTCAGTAGCACCAGGGTATTGCTTGCGGGCAGGCCGCGCAGGGTAACTGTGGCGGTGCCATCTCCGCCGTTGCTCACTGCGGTGCTGGTGGAGTTGCCGGAGGTTACCGGAATATATTTCAGTAAGTCAGATAAGGACTCGGCACCGCTCATACGTAATTCGGTTCCGGAGAGAATTTCTACCGGAGCAAAGCCGTTGAGATCTGCCTGTCGCAACCTTGAACCAGTTACCTTGCGGCCACTCACCATCAGTTCTTCGATATAAAAGAGCTCTTCGTTACTGTCGGGGGTGGATTCGGAGACCACATGTTCCGTTTTCGCACTGACGATTGCGACAGCTCGAGGAGAAATGACCTGCAGTTCCAGATCGGAGCCTTCAATAGCCAGTTGTAAGGCCTGTTCAATCGTCATGTTGCCCGATATGGCGGTGCTGTCGAGTTTTGTGACCGTTCGGTCAGAAAAAATGATCGAGATCTTGGCTATTTCACCCAATTTTACCAAGGTCTCTTTGAGTGATTGGCTGGGTAGGGTGATCTCATAGGCGTCGTGTAGGCCAGCTGTTGCGGAGCCGCACAGCAGTGCACACAACAGTCCGGTTGCCAGCCTGTTGTGCCTGAAGCCCTTGTATTTGCTCGATTTACGACGCTGTCCCAACGACATCGACCTCCGTTACAGCACAAGTCAGCCACGGGCTGACCGGAACC
Organism: Porticoccaceae bacterium LTM1; assembly: GCA_030252795.1. Taxonomy (NCBI): domain Bacteria; kingdom Pseudomonadati; phylum Pseudomonadota; class Gammaproteobacteria; order Cellvibrionales; family Porticoccaceae; species Porticoccaceae bacterium LTM1. The sequence continues at coordinate 2,954,166 of CP127080.1, read as the reverse complement.
GGTTAGTCAGTTCTAAGACATTAATGTGAGAGGTTATATCCTGTTAACGGACTTGTACAACTTTACTTTGCCGTTTTCGAGGGTGCCTTCCAGCTGCTCAAGGCTGGCGGCAACGGCGAGGGCGGTGTCAATCGGCGCTTCAATAGAGAAGGTGCCGGACACGGGGACAAATGCGATATCGTTGGAAAGCAAGGATATCGGCGTGGAACTGTAGCGATTCAGGGTTGCAACAACCTCGTGAAGAGGGGTGTTGTCGAATTTAACCTGTTGGTGGCGCCAGGCGGTTATTGCTTCCAGGTCTACCTTGATTGGCTCAATACCACTTTCATGGTTGTAGGCCGCTGCCTGATCAGCTTCCAGGATAGTGGCCTGGGACGGATAGTGTGTTGAGGCAACTCGTACTGCGCCCTCAGTAACGACTACTGTGGCGGCTTGCTCGGTGGTCCGGTAGACGTTGAAGCTGGTGCCAAGCACCTGTGCGGAGACATCTCCAATTTCTACAATAAAGGGGCGCTCGCTGTCTTTGGCCGTATTGAAGAAAACTTCACCTTTCACCAGACGAATCGTTCTGTGCTCGTCATCAAAACGAACTTCCAGCTCTGAATCTGTATTGAGCTCTACAGTGGACCCATCACTGAGCGATACAGTCAACTGTTTGCCTACGTTAGTTTGATAGTGTTCTACCGGTAGGGTGGGTTGCAGGCCCAGCCAGGCAACAACTGCAATAGCTGCTACGGCAAATCCACCGGAAAGGCGCAGCCAGCCAAAACGTGGCTTGGCGGTCTGTTTGGCTTCGGGGATCAGGTGATCCATCGGCATGGCTTTGACTACATCCAGTTCGCCGGAAAAATCTGCGATCTGGGTGAAGGCGATTCGATGGTCTTCACTGGTGGTCAGCCACTCGGAAAATTGATCCAGCAATGAGTCGTCCACATTTTCGCCACGCAAACGCACAGCCCATTCGCACGCTTCATCGAGCAAATCGTCTGTGGATGTGTAAGTATAAGTGGCAGTCATCGCCTGAAAATTCCCCGAAAACGGCTCATAGTTTTATATCGCTTGCCCAGTGTAGACGAACTGGAATGAATCGTCCTCATCATTGAGTGTGAATTAGATGATTTGTTTCGTGACCAGATCGTTATTATTTCTCACTGGACGGGTCTTCGACAAGAGCCCGGCGGCATTGTTTCAATGCTTCCAGCATATATTTTTCAACACTGCTCACCGAAACATCCATCAATTTGGCGATATCGCTGTAAGACATGCCCTTGTTTCGATTGAGCAAAAAAGCCTGCCGGACATTGTTGGGCATCGATTCGATCACGTCGTAAATGCGTTGTACCCGCTCACGAGCTTCCATTAACTCTTCCGGGGAGTGCTCCCCTGCAGTCAGTCCGGCCGCTTCATCGCTGTCTACCCTGGCTCGCTCGCCATCGAGATAATTGTTCATGCGCACTTTGCGGCGCAGTTGATCCACCGACAGGTTGGCGGCCACCTGAAACAAAAAGGCACGCGGATTCTCAACCTCATCAGGGTTGTCCAGAGTGTAAAGGCGCATAAAAGTGTTTTGAGCGATGTCCTCGGCGTCCTCCCGGTTGTTCAGTCGCCGGGTCAAAAACCGCACCAGAGTGGCACCGTGCTCCTTGATTAATTTTTCAATGCGCTGTTTATTCTTGTAATTCATGCTGGGTTTGCGAAGATGTCCATAACCCCTCCCGACAGGCAATCTAATCAATGCCGGAAAAAGAAGCAATTGCCATGCAACGGATTTCTCTGAATGTTGATGATTTTGTACAGATCAGGAACTCGCTGGATGAGCTGATCTTTCAGCCTAGAAATGATCACACACCAGCTAACCCACTGCTTCTCAGGCATCTGCACGACTACCGATTCCCTGCCAGACAGGATCCTCATGTCGAGTTTCGAGTCGGGCATATAGAGACACAAGGTTTTAGGGTGTGTTGTTATTACTGGCTGCCGGCATCGCCTCGCGGCACCACCTTTATGGTGCATGGCTACTTTGATCACGTTGGTCTGTATGGCAATTTGATCGAACACCTTATCCAGCAGGGGCAGGCCGTGGTAGCTTTTGATCTACCGGGCCACGGCCTGTCTGATGGCGAGCGACTGGCGATCGAAAGTTTTGCCAGCTATGAGTCCGTTTTTGCAGACTTGCTGGACCGGTTAAATCACTTTCCCCGTCCATTCAGTGTTGTTGGCCAAAGCACTGGTGCGGCTATCGTGTTGCGTTTTCTTCAATCAAGGAATGCCCGGCACGAACCATGTCCTTTTCGCAATATCTGGTTGCTTGCACCGCTGATCAAGCCCTGGCACTGGCACTTCAGTATCTGGCTGTACCGCTTGCTGAACGGACGAATGGTGACGACGAAGCGCAAATTCAGGCGCAACTCCCATGACATTGTATTTGCCGAATTCCTCGAGCATCACGAACCACTTCAGGTGGACCGAATCCCTCTGGTTTGGGTGGGTGCGATGAAACAGTGGATAGCGGACTTCAACGAAGCGCCCTCCTGCACTTGGCCAATCACAGTAATTCAGGGGCAACAGGATACAACGGTGGACTGGCGCTACAATATCTCCGCTATAGAGCGACAATTCCCAAATGCAGAGTTAGTGTGGTTGCCGCAAGCGATGCACCACCTTGTAAATGAACGCGAGGACATTCGCGCCCAAGTGTTTGAACACATACATCCCGATTGATGAATAGTGCATTATCCGATTCTGTTTTAAAGAGCCTGGCCAATGTGGTCGGTAACCGCTATGTGCATACTGACCCCAACACCCTAGAGGATCTGGGGGTGGATCGCACCCGCTTTTGGCAGCCTGCACCGGTGGCAGCAGTAAGGCCAGAAAGCGTCGAGCAGCTGCAAGCGATTGTGAAACTGGCCAATCAGCACCAGTTGGCACTGGTGCCATCCGGCGGACGCACCGGATTAAGTGGGGGGGCTGTAGCTGCCAATGGAGAGTTAGTCGTTGCCCTGGATCGCATGAACCGGATTCTCGATCTTGATACCACCGATCGTACCCTGCGTTGTCAGGCAGGAGTCATTACTCGTCAGGTGCAGGATGCCGCTGAGCAGCACGGGTTGTTTTACCCGGTAGATTTCGCTTCCTCGGGCTCCAGCCAGATTGGCGGCAATATCGCTACCAATGCCGGTGGTATCAAAGTGATTCGTTACGGCATGACCCGCAACTGGGTACGCGGCCTTACTGTGGTTACCGGCGCAGGTGATGTGCTGGAGCTCAATCACGGCCTGGTCAAAAACAACGCCGGTTACAACCTGCAGCAGCTGTTTATTGGCTCAGAGGGTACGTTGGGGTTTATCGCAGAGGCGACTCTGCAACTCACCCGGCCACCGAAAAGCTTGCAGGTAATGGTACTGGCGATGCGAGATCTGCCGGCAGTTCTCGAGGTGCTGAAAGTATTTTCAAGGGCTGTGGAGTTGACCGCCTTTGAATTTTTCACCGAGCGTGGCTTGCAGATCGTGGTAGAGGAGGGGTCTTCACGCCCCTTTGCCACCGTAGCACCCTGTTACGTTTTACTGGAGTTCGATGCGGTCTACGAGCTGGATCAGCACCATGCCGAAGCAGCCTTCAGCGAGTGTTTGGATCAGGGCTTGATTGTGGATGGTGTAGCCAGCCAGAGTGTTGCCCAGGCGAAAGCGTTGTGGTGCTTGCGTGAGGATCTTCCCGAGCGGCTGCACCGCTACCAGCCCTACAAGTCAGATCTGTCGGTTCGGGTGTCCCGGCTGCCGGGCTTTGTTGCGGATATTGAGCGTCTGGTGACCGATATGGATCGGCGTTTTGAGGTGGTCCTATTTGGTCATATCGGTGACGGTAATATCCACGTCAATATTCTTAAACCCGATGAGATGACCACCGAACAATTTGCCCGGCACAGTGAAGTAATAGGTGATGAGCTGGCAAGATTGGTGTCCCGCTACGAGGGAAGTGTGTCCGCCGAGCATGGGATTGGTTTGCTCAAGAAAGCCAGTCTCGGGTATTGTTGCAGCGAAACGGAAATTGACTTGATGAAACAGCTGAAGCAGGTGTTTGACCCCAACGGGATAATGAATCCCGGCAAACTGTTTGATTAAAAGGAAGCGAAGAGAGACGGATTATGAACGAGCAGACACAAATGTTGGATGAAGAGCAGGCACGCAACCTGACCCTGGCGGTATATATCCTTCAGGCGGCGGGCTTTTTTGTCGGCGGCATAACCTGGGTTGCCGGAGTAATCATCAATCACATTAAACAGGACAGTGTTCAGGGCACCTGGTACGCCAGCCACTTTCGCTGGCAGATGCGCACTTTCTGGTTTGCGTTGTTGTGGCTCGCTGTGGCTACCCCACTGATTTTTGTCATGATTGGCTTTTTGGGCTATGCCGCTGTCTGTATTTGGGTGATTTATCGCATCATTCGCGGTTGGCTGAATTTTAATGAACGCAGGCCGATGTATGAACTCAGCTGAATTACCTGCCTACCAGCACGTCCTGGATGGTAAGCAAGTCAATTTGCCTGTTGGAAAGATTGTGTGTATTGGCCGCAACTATGCCGAGCACGCACGGGAATTAAATAACCCGATTCCTACAGAGCCACTGCTGTTTATAAAGCCGGCTACTACTGTGGTGCCGATTGCCCCGACGTTTTCCATTCCAATGGACCGTGGAAGCTGCCACTTTGAAACTGAACTGGCGATTTTGGTAGGTGAGCGGCTGAGCAATGCCGATGAATCGCAAGCCGAAAAGGCAATACTTGGCGTGGGGGTGGCACTGGATTTAACCCTGCGGGATGTACAGCAGCAGTTAAAAGAGAAGGGCCAGCCGTGGGAAAAAGCCAAGGCTTTTGATGGTGCCTGCCCGTTGTCGGAATTTGTCTCTTTTGATGGCGATCTGCAGAATCTTGAATTTTCACTCATCCAAAATGGCGAAGTTCGTCAGCAGGTGAACACATCCGATATGCTGACGCCGGTATTAAAGCTAATGGCGTATATCTCTGGGCACTTTACTTTGATGCCCGGCGATGTGGTGCTCACCGGCACGCCAGCTGGTGTTGGGCCGCTAGCCGTTGGTGACAGCCTCTGTGCAGAGCTGACCGGGCTGGTTCGCGCGGAGTCGACAGTGCGATAACCGCGCGAACAGCTTTCAAGCCTCAACAAATGGCTCGATTTGATAACAGGGAGTGTATTCGCCTTGCAGCTTCATGCGGTTTTGGGCCACAAACTGTTTCAGTAGCGCTTCCATCTCCACCATAATCGACGGGTCGCCATGCAGCTGATAAGGCCCGTGTTTTTTGATCTGGGCGATGCCGTAAGACTTCACATTACCCGCCACAATGCCTGAAAACGCGCGACGCATTTCTGCTGCGAGAAGGTGCACGGGTTGATCTTTGTCCAATCGCAGGCTCGCCATATTTTCATGGTTGGGATCAAACGGTTCTTGCAGGTTCCACTCTATATAGGTGTGCCAGTTAAAGTAGTAGGCTTCCTGGTGTTTGCGGCGGTGACGGTGGACCCGGTCGATTGCCTCTTTAATAGAGCGTGCGGCACCCTGGGGATCGCCGACAATAATCTGGTAATAGTCTGTGGCATCTTCACCCAGAGTGTTGCGAATAAAACGATCCATCACTTCAAAGTAGCCACGGCTGCACTCCGGCCCGGTGAGAATAAATGGCAGGGGGTGTTCGCGGTTTTTCGGGTGCAAAAGAATAGCCAACAGATACAGTATCTCTTCGGCAGTTCCTGCACCTCCCGGAAATACCACAATGCAGTGTGCCAGGCGAACGAAGGTTTCCAGGCGCTTTTCAATGTCCGGCAAAATCACCAGCTCGTTCACAATCGGGTTCGGTGATTCCGACGCGATAATCCCCGGTTCCGAGATTCCCACATAACGGCCGTCGTGAATCTGCTGCTTGGCGTGGCCGATGGTGGCACCTTTCATTGGGCCTTTCATTGCCCCCAGGCCGCAGCCGGTCGCCACATTCAAGCCGCGCAGGCCGAGTTCGTAGCCCACTTCCTTGGAGTAGTCGTACTCGGTGCGGCTGATGGAGTGGCCTCCCCAGCACACGGCTAGATTGGGAGCGAGGTTAGGGCGTACTACGTCGGCATTTCGAAGAATACGAAATACCGCATCAGTTACCCCGTCGGAAGTCTTCAGGTCAAACTTGGTATTGCGGGTAATTTTCTCATGGGTATACACCACGTCCCTCAATACAGCGAACAGGTGATTCTGAATCCCCCGAATCATCTGGCCATCCACAAATGCAGTGGCTGGAGCATTGAACACACGTAGTTTTAAACCACGTGATGTTGGTTCAACCTGAATGTCAAAATCGGCAAACTGATTGAGCATCTCCTCGGCATCGTCAATTTGACTGTCGGTGTTCAATACCGCCAGCGCGCATTGTCGAAATTGCTGAAAAATATCGGCATTTGTTGCCAGCAGCTCGGAGATCTCCCGGTGGGACAACAGCTCAAGACTTTTAATAGGCCGTACACTGGCCTCTTTGACTCTTTCCATAGCGGTACCTCTCTTGTTATCCGCTTGTTGTTATCACTTCTCTTTATTTGCTCTCCTCTTAGAGTATCGATTTATTGAGAAGGTTTATTTTCAGTATGGACGTTGTTTGGCGTACGTGAGAGGTAAATGATTGGGAATCAGCTGACTGAGTCTCGTGGAAACAGAGCTAAAAAAGGTCACCCTGAGGGGATTGATCGGTATCTTCTGCGCCGGTTTTGCCCTTTTGCTGGGCCCGTCGTTTTCGAATCTGGCAAGCCTGGACGATCTGCCGTTTCACATCGTTGTTCAAGCTGTTCCAGTATTGGCGCTCTTCGCGTTTGCGAAAACAGCCCTTGCACATGCCGTTGGGGCCATTTTCACATACGCCGATGCAAGGATTGGCAATATCGAAAAACTCAAACTGCTCTACAGACACAATATTGCTGGCTCAAGGAAATTTGTTCCTACTTTAATCAAACCCGTGGTCGGTATCCAGCGAAAGCGCAGTGGTTACATGCCTTTATCTGACCAGACTGCCAGCTCATTTCCGCTGGGCTCGGTGAAATGAAAGCGTCGGCCGCCGGGAAAGCTGAAAATCGGTTTGACTATTTTGCCGCCTGCCCCAGCGACTTTATCGAGAGTGCCTTCAAGATCCTCGCTGTAAAACACCAGCAGTGCACTTCCTTGAGAGGCGGTTGAACACTTGTCAGATCGCTCAAAACCGCCGTCCAGCCCTTGATTGGAAAATGCGGTGTAGTCTGGGCCGTAATCAACAAATTCCCAGCCAAATGCCTGCTCGAAAAATACCTTGGTTGCTTTCAGGTCCGACGCCTGAAATTCCACATAATTAAGTTTTTCGTGTGTGTTCATTGAACTGGATTCCGTTCAGTTTGTAATCGGTCACTATAGCAGCGTATAACCGCACAACCCCAGCAGACCTATATTGGCAAGCAGCCCAAGCATAAAGAACAGCGTGCGGGGACTGGGGTTCTTTTCGGTGGCGATGGCAAAGTAGAGCACCATATGCAGTATCCGTGAAATGGCAAATACCCAGATAAACAGCGCCGTCCAGAAAGGCTCTGCACCTACCAGAAAGGCCAGCAAAATGGTGCCCAATATTGCCGGGGCATTTTCCAGTGAATTCATAAATGTGCGGTGTGCGCGAAACACAAAGGAGGAGTGACTCAGGCTTTCGTCAATCTTTCCGGGAATTGCTCCCGGTAATCTGGCCTTCGGCCCACTGGCCACAAACCATTGCACGATCCAGGTCAGAAGAATGATCAACAAACCCCATAGCGCGGGTGTATAAATTTCAGTCAGGTTCATTATATTGACCACGGTTCCTTATGAATGATTTCACTATCCTAGCCTATTCATTGTCCAATCAATGCGACCAACCTGAAATAAAAATTTCTGATCAAATTTCTTGCCTTTTTTAAGTGACGCTCGTCACGGAATCTGTAAAGTTAGTAAATACCAACATTGCAAAATCCACAGGTTTTCCACAGGGTTATACATACTAAATTAACAACATATGGTGTTGCGAAACGCTGAACTGCACACTATATTGTGTATCAAGAAAAGGGCGTCCCTAGATGTAGTGTTGTTGGGTCTGTGTTGTACAGAATACCGAGCAGTTCACTGGTTGAGGCGCCTTTTTTTATGGCGAACAGCGCCATATTTTGGTTGTAAGGGGCGGTTTTGAGCACCGAACATCAAAACCAGACACTTATTCTCATAATAAAAGCAGGTTGGCAATGAACAGCAGCAATATCCAGGTCACCAAGCGTGATGGTCGTACCGAAACCATTGATCTCGATAAAATTCACAAAGTCGTCATGTGGGCCGCAGAAGGCCTGGATAACGTCTCGGTGTCCGAGGTAGAGCTGAAAGCTCACCTGCATTTGGTGGACGGAATTAAAACCGCCGATATTCACGAAACCATGATCAAATCCGCAGCGGACCTGATTTCCGAGCAGCGTCCGGATTACCAGTACCTGGCGGCGCGACTGAATATTTTCCACCTGCGCAAAAAAGCTTACGGCCAGTACGAGCCACCCAAGCTGTTCGACCACGTTGCCAAAATGGTCGACACAAAACGCTACGACGAAAGCCTTCTGGAAGATTACACCCCGGAAGAGTTCGACGAGATGGACTCGTTCCTGGATCACACCCGCGATCTGAAATTCAGCTATGCGGCCGTGAAACAGCTGGAAGGTAAATACCTGGTTCAAAACCGTGTGACCGGCGAAATTTTCGAAAGCCCACAGTTCTTGTACGTGCTGATCGGTGCCTGCCTGTTTGCCAGCTACCCGAAAGAGACTCGTATGGATTACATCCGTCGTTTCTACGATGCGGTGTCCCTGTTCAAAATCTCCCTGCCGACGCCGATTATGTCCGGCGTACGCACCCCGACCCGTCAGTTCAGTTCCTGCGTTCTGATCGAATGCGGCGACTCACTGGATTCTATTAGCGCTACTTCAGCGGCGATTGTTCGCTACGTCAGCCACCGCGCTGGCATTGGTGTAAACGCCGGTCGCATTCGCGCGCTGGGTTCGGAGATCCGCGGCGGCGAAGCATTCCATACTGGTTGTATTCCGTTCTACAAGCACTTCCAGACAGCAGTTAAAAGCTGTTCTCAAGGCGGTGTACGCGGTGGAGCGGCGACTCTGTTTTACCCAATCTGGCACCTGGAAGTGGAATCACTGCTGGTACTGAAAAACAATCGCGGCGTGGAAGAAAACCGTGTGCGTCACCTCGACTACGGTGTGCAGTTCAACAAGCTGATGTACGAGCGCTTGATCAAGGGCGGCAATATCACCTTGTTCAGCCCATCCGATGTGCCCGGTCTGTACGACGCGTTCTTTGAGAACCAGCCGCTGTTTGAAGAGCTATACATCAAATACGAGCAAGACCCCTCGGTTCGCAAGAAAACCATCAAGGCGGTGGACCTGTTCAGTCAATTTATGCAGGAGCGTGCTTCAACCGGTCGTATTTACCTGCAGAACGTTGACCACTGCAATACCCACAGCCCGTTTGACCCGAGCAAAGCGCCGGTACGCCAGTCCAACCTGTGTCTGGAAATTGCCCTGCCGACTGCACCGCTCAACGACATTAACGACCTGGATGGCGAAATCGCTCTCTGTACCCTGGCGGCCTTTAACCTTGGTGCACTGGATTCGCTGGACGATCTGGAAGAGCTGGCCGACCTGTTGGTTCGTGCACTCGACAGCCTGCTGTCCTATCAGCACTACCCGGTTCCTGCTGCCGAAAAAGGCTCCATGGATCGCCGTACTTTGGGTGTGGGCGTTATCAACTACGCCTACTATCTGGCCAAAAACGGTGCGCGTTACTCCGACGGTTCCGCTAATGGCCTGACTCACCGCACCTTTGAGGCGATTCAGTACTACCTGTTGAAAGCTTCTAACCAGTTGGCGCGTGAATTTGGTACCTGTCGCAAGTTTGACGAGACCCGCTACGCCCAGGGCGAGCTGCCGATCGACAACTACAAAAAAGACCTGGACGCGGTGTGCGATGAGCCGCTGCACATGGATTGGGAAGCGCTGCGCGAAGATATCAAGCGCGACGGTTTGCGCAACTCAACCCTGACAGCATTGATGCCGTCCGAGACCTCCAGCCAGATCAGTAACGCCACCAACGGTATTGAGCCGCCGCGCGGTTTCGTATCGGTGAAAGCCTCCAAAGACGGTATTCTCAAGCAAGTGGTGCCGGACCTGGATAAATACCGCGACAACTACGAGTTGCTGTGGAGCATTCCCAGCAACGACGGATACCTGCAGCTGGTGGGCATCATGCAGAAGTTTGTCGATCAGGCGATCTCGGCCAACACCAACTACGACCCGGCCAAGTTCCCGGAAAATAAAGTGCCGATGAAGCTGCTGCTGAAGGACTTGTTGACTGCCTACAAACTGGGCCTGAAAACCCTCTATTACCACAACACTCGCGATGGCGCTTCGGACCAGAGCAAAGTGGAAGAAGAGGACAACTGTGCCGGCGGAGCGTGCAAGATTTAAGTGCCTGTCACTGTGAGTGCAGTGAACAACAAAATAAAACCTGATAGTTATGTCATCCCCGCGCAGGCGGGGATCCATTTGAAAGAGTAAGTAACTGGCCATGGCATACCAAACGTTTAATCGCAACGACTTCGATGCACTGAAACAGCCGATGTTTTTTGGTGAGAATGTCAATGTTTCTCGCTACGACGTTCAAAAGCATAAAATTTTTGAGCAGCTGATCGAAAAGCAGTTGTCGTTTTTCTGGCGTCCGGAAGAAGTGGACTTGTCCAACGATCGCGGCGATTTTGCAAAACTGCCGGATCATGAAAAACACATTTTCGTCAGCAATCTGAAATACCAGACCCTGTTGGATTCTGTACAGGGTCGTTCACCCAACGTTGCGTTGCTGCCGATCGTGTCACTACCAGAACTGGAAACCTGGATTGAAACCTGGTCGTTCAGCGAGACCATTCACTCCCGTTCCTACACCCACATTATTCGCAATATCATTCCGAATCCGGGTGAGATTTTTGATGACATCATGAGCAACGAATACATTATTCGTCGCGCTGAAAGTGTCACCAAATATTACGACGACCTGATCGAAGGCGTGAATAATTACAACAACTTCGGTGAGGGTACTCACATTGTAAACGGCAATGAAGTTGTGGTGGATTTACGCGACCTGAAGAAAAAGCTCTACCTGACCATTGCCTCGGTCAATATTCTGGAAGCGATTCGTTTTTACGTCAGCTTTGCCTGTTCGTTCGCATTTGCCGAGCGCGCAAAAATGGAAGGCAATGCCAAGGTAATTAAACTGATTGCCCGCGACGAAGCACTGCACCTGACATCCACTCAGCACATGCTGCAAATTTTTGCCAAAGGTCAGGACGACCCGCAAATGGCCGAAATTGCCCGCGAGTGTCAGGACGAAGTTATCCAGATGTTCCGCGATGCAGCGCAGCAGGAAAAAGACTGGGCCGCGTATCTGTTTAAAGAAGGCTCCATGATCGGTTTGAATCAGCAGATCCTGAGCCAGTACGTTGAATACATTACCAACCAGCGTATGCAGGCGATCAACCTGCCGGCGATTTTCGATGTGAAGAGCAATCCACTGCCGTGGATGGACGCCTGGTTGATGAGCGACAATGTACAGGTTGCACCGCAGGAATCAGAAATCAGTTCCTACCTGGTGGGTGCCATCGATTCGGAAGTCAACTCCGAAGAGTTTGATGGATTTGCTCTGTAAAACTCTGCTCGCTGCTCACCCTGAGTGTAGCGAAGGATCTCTTACTTAAAATGAAAAGATCCTTCGTTTCACTCAGGATGACGGAATTAAAAAATCAATATTAGACAGGTGGCGATAAAAAACGTGTCCACCGAAAAAGACAAGAACAACGATATGGCGCAGCAATCCCTGATCGCCGACCCAGATTTTCATCTCGACAATAAGCCAGAAAAACCGGTTTTTGAACTGGAGCCCGACGCCGTGGATCTATTTGCGCCTTACAGTGCCAGCGAAAGTCTCGACCGCTTTCAGCAAGTTGAGTTCTATATTCCGCTGGGCAACCCGGAACAACCGGAGGCAACGCCGCAAATTGAATTTGACGGCATGGCCAAGCCGGTTCACGCGGTGTCGGTGTGCAATATTGAAGGCAATGAAAGTGCCCGGGCCTCGGTGCATTTTCAACATGCCCATACCTTACTTGAGTCTCTCGAAGCACAAGGTGTTGCAGTGCCTTATCAGTGCCGCGATGGATACTGTGGCAGCTGCCGCACCCAATTGCTGTCCGGTGAGGTGGCGTACTTGCAGGAGCCAATGGCGTGGATCAACGACGATGAAATCCTGCCTTGCTGTTGCGTGCCTAAAACTGACCTCGAATTAAAATTGAAAGGCTAGTCGTAGAATAGCTTATTCAGTTTCGGTCTCTAAATTCTGTTTTGGTGGCACAATTTTAGTGCTGTGAGAAGAGATCACCTTCCATTCGCCGTTAATTTTGCAATAACTAAAAGTTGCTCGTGAGCCGGCAGCTTCCGGTTTTAATCGAACCCGATAGCTTACAATGGCGCTGTTGCCGTATTGGCGCATTTCAATTTCATCGACTATTGGGTTGTAGTCAGGAGTAGGTACAACATTGGGAAGAATGTCTTCCTTGGTATAGTTCTGACCATCGCGGGACCAGGTGAAAATAAAATCGTCAGTGAAAACATCACTGTATTTCTGTTTATCGCCTTCCCTGATGGCGCTGTTGAATTGTTCAATCTTATCCAGTAATAACTGACGGTCTTCGTCTCGTACTTGGTCGGCCAGTGCCAGGTTGGATGTTACGAAAAAAAGAAGTGCTAATGCTTTTTTCATTACTACCTCCTAGTTAAGTTGTGATGTCAGCTGTTGTTTAAGGCGAATCATGTTTAGTGCGGCTTGATCAAATACAGTTTCTATTTCGTCAAAATCGAGTGTTCTGATACCTATCAGCTCGGGGCGAAAATAGAGGCTTGGAGGCGATATTTCCATCTTTTGTTCCACCGCTTTTTCCAGCATTAAATCAAACATACCCAGTGCGGCGTCGAATACGTTGGGAACCGGTTTGTCGGTTTTGGGCTTGCGAGTTGGCGCTACATCAATGGCAATGGTGTAATCGCAAGTCTTTGCAACAATGTCGTAAGGGAGGTTGTTTACCAGTCCGCCGTCCACCAATACCCTGCCTTCAAATTCAACTGGTGCAAAAACGCCGGGTATCGCCATACTGGCAGTTAGTGCTGGTAACAGTTCCCCACTGTCAAAAATAATCTGTTCGCCACTCCAGAAGTCAGTTGCTACGATGGAGAGCGGAATTTCCAGCTCTTCAAATGTAGTCGCTTCAATTTGTTCCATCAGGTAACCGATGATGCCATTTGCGCTTAAAAACCCCCCGCGTTTGAGTGAGGGTTTTGCAAACGTCAGCCACTTAAACAGATCGGATTTCTTTTGAAGAATATCTTTGAGTTGGTCGTCTTTACGAATGATGTGGCGCTCTACACCAGAGCGAATTTCTTTCCCGCTAAGCCCGGACGCATAGAGTGCGCCAACCAAGGCCCCCATACTTGTACCGGAAATGGCTGCTGGACGAATTCCCAGTTTGTCCAGTTCCTCAAGCGCAAGCAGGTGCGCCATACCCCTAACGCCGCCGCCTCCTAAGGCAAGCCCAATTTTATTCATCGACGAGACTCCGTGGGCTTTTCGAGCTGGTAAATGGTGTCCTGGATAGATTCCAGCTGCTGTTGGAGGGCGGCCTGTGCATCGTAGAGGGCACGATTGTAAAAATACCCACCGATCTCTTGGGCAAAAAAGTCAAGCAGGAATTCGGCATCAAATGAACCCACCTCAATATCCAGCTTTTCTAGTAGGTACCTTTGAATCTTCGGGGTAATGGCGGCTTTTTCATCCGCTGAAAAAGTGATTTTGGACATTGGTCAAATCCCTGTCTGCTGAGGCTGGTAATGGATCATTATCCGCGCTTTTGTTGTAAATAAAAGGCATAATACCCGCAAATAGATTAAGGGTATTTGTCCATGAGTATTGAACAGGCTCTGCTGCAGCGCAGTGACTCCAAATGTGAGCTTTGCTCGTCCCCCGAACATCTCTCGGCACTGGATGTACCGCCGGTTGATGCGGCTGAGGTTGATAAAGCGGTGATGGTTTGCCAAACCTGTCGCAGCCAGATTGCCGGAGAGACGGATCTGGATGTAAATCACTGGCGTTGCCTGAATGACAGTATGTGGAGTCAGGTGCCGGCGGTGCAGGTGATGGCCTGGCGTATGCTCAAGCGTTTGGACAGTGAAGGTTGGGCCCGGGACTTGCTGGATATGATGTATCTGGATGATGACACCAAGGCCTGGGCAGAAAACGACGGTGCGGTGCACGAAGATGATGACTATCCGCCGGCTTTTGACAGCAACGGTGCCAGGCTGTTGGCTGGGGACACGGTGACCCTGATTAAGGATCTCAACGTAAAAGGCACCAGTTTTGTCGCCAAGCGCGGAACTGCAGTGCGCGGGATCGGCTTGACCGACAACCCGGAGCATATCGAAGGCCGGGTGAATGGAACTCGTATTGTGATTCTGACCAAGTTTGTGAAAAAGCAGGGTGCTGAGCAGGCGGGCTCCTGAGTTAGAAAAACCACTTTTGTTGTCATCCTGAGCGCAGCGAAGACAAAAGCGCATAGCGCGTTGGGCGCCGAAGGCGACAATCTCGACCTATGTTGAGATTTTGTATTCGTTGCACTCAGGATGACAGTATTGAAAGATCTTCTAAAAACTTCTCCATCGGAAAATTTTTGCCCGGACACTTGGTGTGTTCACCGGGTGTATAACCGTGGCCGGAAATGTTGCTGACTGGAATTTGGTGTTCAATCATTAGTGATTTCACCAAATTAATGAGCGCATCGTACTGCTGTTTCGGAACTGTCTGCTCTTCAAAATTTCCTATCAGGCAAATGCCTATGCCGCGAAAATTACGATCCCGGTTATTTGTCGAAACGTGTGTTCCCCAAATGTGATACTCCTTACGCCAGTCGCTGGCGATTTCACCCATGGCCAATCCATTGCCGTTGCCGATCACATAGTGATAGGGAATGGCGTCAATGGGATCGCGCGATTGTCGTTCACGGTGCACCTGTTGCAGAAATTCAATGGTGCCGAAATTGCCGGCACTATGATGGATAACAATGTAGTTCCAGCGCCGCGGCCAAAAATAACTGCCTGTTGTAAAACCCGCTAAGGCCAGTGTTGATCCAATTAAAAATTTGCGACGGTTCATTAATAACAGTCCTGTTTGTCTCTACAACAAACAGTATTGGCGTAAGTAATTTAAGCTGCCAGACGAAAAATTAGAGAGATAATGGAACGGGGTGGAGAGAAATTAACTATTGTCCCGCATTGCACGTCGCTTCATGCGGGCTACTCAACTTTGTAGCCCGTATGGAGTGATAACGAAATGCGGGAAGAATTTAAAAATTACGCGTCTGACGCCTTGATGGTTTTTACGCCATCCGCAGTGCCCAGCAGTAACAAATCTGCCGGACGCAGGGCAAACAGGCCGTTTGTTACCACACCGACAATTGCATTGATCTGCTCTTCAATTTTGCGCGGTGTAGGAATGCGGAAATTGTAGAGGTCGAGAATTACGTTTCCGTTGTCAGTAACTACGCCTTCGCGGTAAACCGGATCGGCACCCAGTTTTACCAGCTCGCGGGCGACGTAACTGCGTGCCATTGGGATCACTTCAACTGGCAGCGGGAATTCACCCAGGGTGTCTACCCACTTGCTGCCGTCGGCGATGCAAACAAATTCTTTGGAGGCCGCGGCGACAATCTTCTCGCGGGTCAGTGCGGCGCCGCCACCTTTGATCAGTTCCAGTCGCGGGTTGGTCTCGTCGGCACCGTCGATATAGATATCCAGCTCGCCGGCACTATTGAGATCCATCACTTCAATGCCGTGCTTGCGCAGTCGCTCAGCTGAGGCCTCGGAGCTGGCAACGGTGGCGCGGAACTTGGCTTTGTGTTCGGCCAATGCGTCGATAAAGCAGTTGGCGGTGGAGCCGGTGCCGATTCCTATAATGCTGTCGTCGTTGATGCGGGTCAGGGTGTAGTCCACGGCTGCTTTGGCAACCGCCTGTTTCAATTCGTCCTGCGTCATAGACATGGTATCGGCTCTTTTTTAATGGCTTGAAGGTGGCGGCAATTATAGCGGCCTAACGGCAGCGAATCACCGATTTATCGGTGACTATGGCGTCCAGTGGGATGTCCCAGGGCTCCACGTCGATCTGGTCGATCTGCTGGCATTGATGGGCCAGCCCTATCAGCTTCGGGCGGGACGGGCTTCTGGTGGTAAAGGCCAGGGTGCGGTCGTAAAAGCCGCCCCCCATGCCGAGTCGATTGCCGTGGGCATCAAAAGCGACCAGTGGCATCAGGATCAGGTCGATGGCCCAGGGTTGGGTAATCTGGTGATGCTTCAGTGGGGGCTCGGGATAGCCAAAGTAACTTGTGGTCAATCGCTCGCCAGTGCGATAGCGCACAAAGTGGATTCGGTTGTGCTTAAGCGGATGCAGCACCGGTAAATAACAGGTTTTGCCAGCGGCTTCGGCCAGTGCCAGTGTGGGCAGTGGGTCGATCTCCCCGTCGTTGCCCAGATACAAGGCCACCCGTTTGGCACGTTTAAACTCCGGCAGATTGGCCAGCTGTTGTGCAAGACTTTCGGCGGCATAACGCTGTTGCTGCTTGGTCAGGGCGTTGCGGCGCTGGCGAATTTCGCGTCGAATTTGTGATTTATCCATAGTGCCCTGTAGTAGGTCGATGCAATTTTAGTTGATGCAATTACTCTACCTTGAACAGGGAAGCGGAGAAAAGGGGGATTGTGAAACGAAAGGAATAGGCCCCGAGCGTGCCGCTGTTGACTTAAGCCTTGAACCGTAAGATTCAAGGTGGATAACTCAGCGATACATCAGGCTTCCCGTCGTGCGGGTATGCTCAACAGTATCTGCAAAAGAAATCCGGGGTTTGCTTTATCGGCTCAGGACATCGGCCAACTGGCAAACACCCCAGGGTTGCCGACTATTATACCGTCGCAGCTGGCGAGATTAAAATGCGCCTGTGAATAGTGGTTGCTCAGTAGTCAGAGATATTTTTAGACTAAAAAAGGGATTCATTCTCGAACTTGTGCAGCGCCTCGTCGAGGGTGTTGTCCAGCTTGAGCAGGCGTGCCTCCATGTCGGCACTGGTGCCGGGCTGCTGCTCCAGCTTCATCAGGTCGTAGGTCAGGTTGAGAGCTGCCATTACTGCGATGCGCTCAATACCCAGCACGCTGCCGTTGGTTTTGATATTGCGCATCCGTTGATCGAGTGACTGGGCGGATTGCAGAAGAGCGGGCCGCTCCTCTGGCGAGCAGTTCACCTGATACTCTTTGTCGAGAATACGGATGTTGGTGCTATTGGGCGAAGTCACGGGCGTTACCCTTCGTTATTGAGGCTTTTTAGCCGAGTGATCATGCCTTCGACGCGATGGCGGGCCTGTTCATTTTTCTCAATCAACTTGCTGCGCTCGCGCAACAGATTGGCCTCGCGTTCCTTGAGGGCCAGATTTTCTTTATGCAGCCGCGAACACAAGGAGATCAGTCGATCCACCTTTTGTTCGATTTTTTGTAGTTGATCCTGATCCATGATTAGGCCTGCCATGTTCTGCGGCTAACTATATTGATTGGTGATCGGGCGGTCAACGATTTAAAGCAGATTCTAGATACCGTCGCTATTTGCAGGGCTGTGATACAGAATTTGGTCGCAAAACCTGATCAAATTCCAGCCAATGGCCTCTGGCAAGTTGCGCAGTTACTGCCTGTCAGGCAAAAGGATGGTACGATTTCGGGCACACATATTAAGTGCCTGAAACTGACCAACGACAAGGATTTCCATCGTGGATTTAACCTTTGAGAACATCGCCGATGTACTGCTGGGTGCAGGCATCACCGAAAGCCCTTCCGAACTGCACGGGATGTTGAGCGGTCGCCTGACCGGTGGTCAGCAGCTGACTGACAGCGACTGCCTGAAAGCTGTCGCCGAAATGTTTCAGGCTGATACCGAAAAACTGGGTGCCATCAGCGATACTCTTATCGCCCTGTGTCGTGCCACGGCCGGGCAGCTGGAAGATACCAGTTTTGGCTTTGAGCTATTGCTGCCGGACGACGAGTATGAACTCACCCAGCGCCTGGATTGCCTTGGTGAGTGGTGTCAGGGCTTCCTTGTGGGGCTCGGCCTCTCCGGCCTGTCCAGCGACACCCAGTTTTCCGCCGATGCAGCGGACGCCCTGAAAGATCTTGCCCAGATTGCCCAGATTGACCCGCAGGAAATGGATAGTGACGAGGGCGATAACCAGTTTTTTGAAGTGAGCGAATACGTTCGTATGGCGGTGTTGCTGGTGCACTCAGAAGTGCTGGAAGCGCAACTGCCGGATGGCGAGAAAAAGCCGACCATTCACTAATTCATCAAAATGCAGCAACAGGGAACACTCCTTTGATCACCAACGCCGAATTTCGCCGCCGTCGTCGCACATTGATGAACCTGATGGGCGATGGCAGCATCGCGGTGCTGCCGGCCGCGCCCATGCGCACCCGCAGTCGCGATACTGAATACCACTATCGCCAGGACAGTGATTTTCATTACCTGTGTGGCTTTCCCGAGCCGGAGGCAGTGCTGGTACTGATTCCAGGGCGTCAGCAGGGAGAAACCGTGCTGTTCTGTCGCGAACGCAATCGTGAGCGTGAAACCTGGGATGGATATCGGGTTGGCCCCGAGGGTGCTACCAAGCAATTTGGTGCTGACGACGCATTTCCGATCAGTGATATCGACGATATTCTGCCGGGGCTGCTGGAAGGTCGTGAGCGGGTCTACTATTCCATGGGCCGCCACCCGGACTTTGATGACCAACTGATGGGGTGGGTCAAACAGCTGCGCAAACAGGTGCGCACCGGTGCTGTACCACCGAGCGAATTTGTCGACCTCGATCACCTGGTTCACGACCTGCGATTGTTTAAAAGCGACGCTGAGCTGGAGATCATGCGTAAAGCGGGTGAAATAAGCGCCCGTGCTCATTGTCGGGCGATGAATAGTTGCCGCCCCGGTTTGTTTGAGTATCAGCTGGAAGCGGAGATCAATCATGAATTTGCCAATTCCGGTGCCCGCTTTCCCGCCTACAGCACCATCGTCGGTGGTGGGGCTAATGGCTGCATTCTCCACTACATTGAAAACCGCGATGAGCTGAAAGATGGTGACCTGGTGTTAATCGATGCCGGATGTGAGTTGAACGGCTACGCTGCCGATATCACCCGCACCTTCCCGGTCAGTGGCAGATTCAGTCCAGAGCAGCGTGCCCTCTACGATATTGTGTTGGCTGCGATGCACGCCGCCTTTGACGAAGTGGCACCGGGCAAGCTTTGGAGCGCACCCCACGATGCCGCAGTGAGAGTGCTCACAGAAGGGTTGATCGAGCTTGGCCTGTTGCGTGGTAAGCGCGACGAGCTGATCGAAAACGGCGCCTATCGAGAGTTTTATATGCACAAGACCGGTCACTGGATCGGCCTTGATGTGCACGACGTCGGTGACTATCAGGTGGATGGGCAGTCCCGCGTGCTGGAACCGGGTATGGTGCTTACTGTGGAGCCGGGCTTGTATATTGCCCCGGACAACCTCAACGTCGAAGAGAAATGGCGCGGCATCGGTATTCGTATTGAAGACGATGTGGCAGTTACCAAAGATGGCTACGAAAACCTCACCGCCTCGGTGCCAACCAACGCCGATGAAATTGAAGCGCTGATGGCGCAACGTGAGATGAGAGACGAGTGACGGGTAACGTGCGATGCGGGAAGTGAGAATTGGCTGAGACATCCAGTAACTGTGGCGTAAATTATGACATCGTGATTGCCGGCGGCGGAATGGTAGGGGCCAGCCTGGCCCTGCTGTTGGCCGCCCAGTCCCATCGATGGAAAGTACTTGTCGTGGAAGCCAATCCGCAACAGCAAGCCAGTACCAGCTTTGCACCGAGTTTTGACGCCCGCTCAACGGCGCTTTCCTTCAGCACTCGGCGTATATTAGAAAAAATCGGCCTGTGGCCGCAGTTGCTGCCAGAGCTTGCCGCCATCAACAGTATTCAGGTCAGCGACCGGGGCCATGTTGCCTCTACTGAATTGCACGCTCATGAGCAGCAACTCGATGCCTTTGGCTATGTGGTGGAGAACCGTCGCCTCGGGGCAGTATTGAACGGGGCATTGATTAATACCGATGTAGAGTTCGCAGCACCCGCTACCATAGACGCTCTTGAAATGGTTCGCGATGGAGTGAGGCTAACCCTCAGTGATCGTCAGGACGCCATTCATACCTCACTACTGGTGGTCGCCGATGGTGCGCAGTCTGCCACCCGGGAGAAGCTGGGTATCGGCTGCCAGGTTGATGATTACGGTCAGATGGGACTGATCGCCAACATCGCACTTAACAAGCCCCACAACGGTATCGCCTATGAACGCTTTACCGACAACGGCCCGATGGCGCTGTTGCCACTGCTGGATGCCGGCAGTCAGCATCGCAGCGCATTGGTGTGGACACTGCCTCCAGAGAGGGCTGGTGAATTGATGGTGTGCAGCGAAGCAGATTTTCTGGCCGAGCTGCATCACTGGTTTGGATACCGCCAGGGGCAGTTCAATGGCGTTGGTGAACGCGCCTGCTACCCGTTAAAACTGATTCAGGCCAATGAACAGGTTCGCCGGAATATCGCGGTGGTTGGCAACGCCGCCCACAGTCTGCACCCGGTGGCGGGGCAGGGCTTTAACCTGGCGTTGCGTGATATTGCAGCACTGGCCAAAACGCTTGATATCGGGACAAAGCGTGGTGAATCCTGTGGCGATCTGGCGCTGCTGCAGCGCTACCTTAACAGCCAGCAAAAAGATCAACTGCGCACAGTAACCGCCAGCGACTGGCTGCCAAAACTATTTGCGAAAACGTCACCTTCAGTTGCGCTGGCGCGTGGCGCTGGTCTGTTTGCCATGGATATGATGCCGGGATTACGTAGCCAGTTTGCCCGTTACGGTATGGGCCTGGAATAGTATTTTTAGTGCGCATCGCGTACTCGTTCGGAACGAAAAGATGACTCGAAATGTGGATGTAGTAGTTGCCGGTGGCGGCTTGGTAGGCGCTGCGTTTGCGGCACTGATGGCAAAAAAAGTGCCGACCCTGTCGGTAGCGGTAATCGAGTCTCACCCCTTTTCAGGCTACTTTGAAGACACGGAGTTTGATCCCCGCGTGGTGGCGCTGACTGAAGCCTCGCGGCGAATGCTCGCTGAGATCGGCGTATGGCAAACCATAGCTCAGCGCCGGGTAACGCCCTACACCCATATGTCGGTGTGGGATAGCGACGGCACCGGCTTTATCGAATTTGATGGTGACGATATTGGCGAGGAGAGCATCGGCCATATTGTGGAAAACGCCAATATAGTTGGCGCCCTGCAGGACAAGCTCGCCGATTATTCAAATATCGAACTTATCTGTCCGGCGAAAGTAGAATCCGTTACTCGCAACGGTGAGCAGCTAACAGTCACTCTGGACAGCGGTGAGACCCTCAGTGCGCTATTACTGGTAGCTGCCGATGGAGCCCGCTCGAGCGTACGTACCCTGTGCGACTTCGCCCTCAACGAAGATCCCTATGGCCACTCTGCCATAGTGGCCACCATTGAATGTGAACACCCCCACGGTGCTACGGCGAGGCAGTGGTTCAGCTCCGACGGACCGCTGGCATTTTTGCCAATCAATCAATCACCGGATGGTAATGGTGAAAGCGAACATCATATTTCCATCGTCTGGTCTCAGCGCAATATAAAAGCTAAAGAGTTGATGGCTTTGGATGATGCCGAATTTTGCACTGCTCTCAGCCGCGCCAGCCAATTTACCCTCGGTAATGTAAAAACCGTTTCCAAACGATTCTGTTTTCCACTGACCCAGCGCCATGCCAGCGACTATGTGAAACCAAATGTCGCTCTGCTCGGCGATGCCGCCCACACCATTCATCCCCTCGCCGGGCAGGGTGTAAATCTCGGCTTTAAAGATGTAGTGGCACTGGTGGACGAACTAAAACGCGCTACCGAACGCGGCCTGCCGCTGGGTGATTTATGTGTGCTCAACCGCTACCAGCGCGTCCGCAAACCGGACAACCTGGCGACCATGGCTGCAATGAAAGGATTTAAAGAGTTGTTTGGCAGTGAATTGCCGATTCTTCGCGTGCTTCGCAATGAGGGCATGTCGTTGGTGAATAAAATTGATCCGCTGAAAAAGCAGTTGATTAGGCAGGCGATGGGGTTGTAAGAATAACTGTAAGGAATCTCAGTTTAATCTGGGAAAGACGGAGATTCTTGTGTTGCGGGTTTTGTATAAGTAGCCCGCACTTTTACTGACCTGACAGGTCACTCCTCATATAACTTACAAATCGTCGCGACCTGTCAGGTCAGGAAAAGAGCTACTTTTACGGTTCTTTACGCTTTCACCACCCTACTTAACATTGTCCTTCTCCATAATGGCACCCATCAACGTTACGGCGACAGCCACTTTGGAGAAACGACATGCTTATGATTGCTGCTTTTACTGTTACCGGTCTGCTGGTTTCCGCAATTGCTGCGGATGATCTGAAAGCGGCTCGTCTTTCCCGGTAACGTTTGCTCGACGATTTACCTACCCCCTTGATGTGATTTTCACAACTCTTTGCCCCGCTGGTTTTCAGTGGGGCTTTTTTTTGCGTTTGAAAAAATGTTTGTATCATCCTGAGCGCAGGGAAGAATTTTTTGGCACAGGCTGAGCCCATGCCTTACCGGAACAGGTTTGCCCGATTTGTGGGTATATGAGGGCGGGCCTGTTCCGGTAAGGCATGGGCGGACTATAAGCACCAAAATAACTTACTGACGAACGCAGCAGGATCCTTCGCTGCGCTCAGGATGACAAGTATCTGCTCAGGATTGCAAATCTGCTTTACCAATCTTTACCCTTCCAGCACCCTACTTAACATTGCACTTCTCCATAATGGCACCCATCAACGTTACGGCGACAGCCACTTTGGAGAACCGACATGATTATGATTGCTGCTTTTACTGTTACCGGTCTGCTGGTTTCCGCAATTGCTGCGGACGATCTGAAAACGGCTCGTCTTTCCCAGTAACGTTTGCTCGACGATTTACCTACCCCCTTGATGTGATTTTCACAACTCGTTGCCCCGCTGGTTTTCAGCGGGGCTTTTTTTTGCGTAAAAAAGCACATTGTCATCCTGGACGTAGCGAAGGTTCTCATCGCACAGACTGAGCCCATGCCTGACCGGAACAGGTTTGCCCGATTTGTGGGTATATGAGGGCAGGCCTGTTCCGGTCAGGCAAGGGCGGACTATGAGCACCAAAGTAACTCCAAGTAACTTAGTGACGAATGCAGTCGGATCCTTAGCTGCGCTCAGGATGACAAGTATTTGCTCAGGCTGATAAGTATCAGCTTGGTAGGTCTGTGACTGTCAGGAAAACTCTTCCAGCAGGGTGTTGAGAAAGCGGTGCCCCAATGGGGTGGGTTGCAGGCGTTGGTCGTCGTTTGCCATTAGCTGCCTTTGTTGCATGGCTTTCAACGGCTCCCTGATAATCTCCAGCTCTTTACCGGTTCGCTCGGTGAAGTAGTGATTTGGCACACCCTTGTTAAGTCGCAGGGCATTCATCAGGAATTCCAGCGGCAATTCATCGTCGGCGATGATGTCGATGGCGGCATTGTAGTCATTCTCTCTCGCCAGGTAGTCCTGCGGAGTGCGGGTTTTACGGGTACGAATGATCTGTTGTTTTTCTGGCAGAGTGATTTTGCCGTGAGCGCCAGCGCCTATACCAAGGTAATCGCCAAACTCCCAGTAGTTGAGATTGTGCAACGAAGCCTGTCCGTCACGAGCGTAGGCAGAGACTTCGTATTGCCTGAAGCCGCTATCGGCCAGTAGTTGTTGGCCCTGTTCAAATATCGCTTCCAGTATCGGGTCGTCCGGCAGGTCAGGCGGATTGCGGTAAAACGCAGTATTCGGCTCGATGGTGAGTTGGTACCAGCTCAAGTGCATAGGCTCCAGGGCAATAGCTTGGCGCAGGTCGTTGAGCGCATCTTCCAGTGACTG
This sequence comes from Porticoccaceae bacterium LTM1, assembly GCA_030252795.1. Classification (NCBI taxonomy): domain Bacteria; kingdom Pseudomonadati; phylum Pseudomonadota; class Gammaproteobacteria; order Cellvibrionales; family Porticoccaceae; species Porticoccaceae bacterium LTM1. The sequence continues at coordinate 2,929,944 of CP127080.1, read as the reverse complement.
GCCGGGCAGGCCGTGCATCAGGTCGAGGTTGAAGTTATCAAACCCGGCGGCGCGCGCCATGCTGGCCACGGTATGAGCTTCGCGAGAGTTATGAATGCGGCCGAGCTGCTGCAAAAACAGGTCATCAAAACTCTGAATGCCGATCGACAGGCGATTGACCCCTGCGCTGCGATAACCGCGAAATTTCTCCTGTTCAAACGTACCGGGATTTGCTTCGAGGGTAATTTCGATGTCGTCGACAAAACCGATCTGCTGATCGGCGGCGTTGAGAATCTGCTCTATCGCTTTGGGCGAAAACAGGCTGGGGGTGCCACCGCCAAAAAAAATCGACTGGAGATTGCGGTCCTGCACGTAGCTGCTGTCGTTACTTAAATCACGAATAATCGCTGCCACGTAGTCGGCTTCCGGCAGCTCGCCATTGGAGGTATGGGAGTTAAAGTCGCAATAGGGGCATTTACGCACACACCAGGGAATGTGTACGTACAGAGACAGCGGAGGCAGGGTGAGCTTGGACATGGCGAGTAGTATACAGCCAGTGGGGAAGTGGAATGAGGGATTTTATGGTTTTGTCCGTTGAAGGAGTGGCGCAACCGACAGAGTTATCAGTGCGCCCAATGCGGCCAGCATCATATCCCAATGCGCATCCCAGATATCGCCCTGAATGCCCAGAAATGCCATGCCGAGATCGCCGCCAAAAACTAACGCAGCAGCCCATTCAATCAATTCGTAGACTGCGGAACTGGCAATGATAAATTCCAGTGATAACCACCAGCTGGCCCGTGGTGAGGCTGACATTATCCAGGTCAGCCACTCACGGTATGGCAGCACCAGAAACAATCCGTAAGTGAAGTGAATTAGCCGGTCGTAATGATTGCGTTCAAAACCAAATAAATCATTGATACTAAAACCCAGCCAATCCTTGCTCCACTGATCGTAGGGGACTTCGGCGTAAGTGTAATGCGCGCCAAGAGCGTGGCAGAGCATAAATAAAAACAGCAGTAAATAACCTGTATTTGAAAACTGAAATTTGCGGTAGGTAAAAATAAAGATCGGGATAAATACTGCTGGCAATAAGTTTTCCAGCAGCCAGTCGCCACGGTGCAAAGGGTTAATTGCAGCAATCAGCCACGCAACTAAATACAAGCAAAGCAAAACCACAGGAAGGTGAGGTTTTGTAGACATATTGTTATTCCGCAAATTGCTTCTATCAAATATAGCTAATTCTCAGATAATGGATTTACTGAGTGGATGGGGAATAGCTTGCAGTGACCGTGGCCAGCATGGATGCTGGCCTCGAGTCCCCATGGAAGGGTCTACGACGTGTCACAGCAAGCTATTCCCCATCCACGGATTCGAAGTAAAAACTATCAGCTTCTCAAAGCGTCCAATAACTTAGCCATAGCTTTGCCACGATGACTGATACGGTTTTTAACCTCTTTGGGAAGTTCGGCACTGGCACAGTTATGTTCTGGCACCAGAAATAGCGGGTCGTAACCAAAACCATTTTCGCCGCGCGGTTCGGTGAGAATTCGTCCCTCCCAGCTCCCCTGGCAGATTAACGGTGTCGGGTCATCCGGATGGCGCAGGTAGACAAGCACGCACTGAAAGCGCGCAGTGCGCTGTTCTTCGGAGACGTCCTTGAGCAGGCCCAGCAACTTCGCGTTGTTCTTCTGGTCGGTGGCGTCTTCTCCTGAAAAGCGCGCCGAGTAGATGCCGGGAGCGCCTTTGAGAATATCCACTTCCAGCCCTGAGTCGTCGGCAATGGCAGGCAGCCCAGCATAGTGGGAGGCGTTACGGGCTTTAATAATGGCGTTTTCCACAAAGGTACGACCGGTTTCGGCTACATCGGGCACAGAAAAAGCCGACTGGGGAAGCACTTCAAATCCGCAGTCGGCCAGTAGGTGATTGAATTCGTTCAGTTTGCCGGTGTTGCCACTGGCAAGCACCACCTTGGTGTGTGTTGTCATATCAGGTTATTTGCCGTCTTCGTAAAAAGTTTTGCGGAAGGTCAGTGTTTCCGAAGGTTTGTTGGGGTCAGCTTTAACTTCAATCTTGAAGGTTAGGCTGTCCTCGTGATCAAACTTGAACGAGGCAAGATAGTAAACCACGTCGCCTTCCCGCACTTCGAAAAAGTCCAGCTTTTGTGATTGCTGGATAATATTTGTGACGGTGCCTTTGACCAGTGCAGTAATGCCGCCGGATTCCTTGTCATTTGGAACCACAGCGATATTGATCAGACCCCGATCAGCACCGCGTACAATGTTGTTTTCACTGGCTATTTTGGGGTCAATAAAGCTGCTGTTAAAGGCGCTGTAATAGACCTTGTTATCGCCAAGAACTTTAAAGGGTTTGTCCGCCATGGCGCTTGTGGAGAGCACTAGCGCGGTCAACAGAGTAATCAGTGTTTTCATCATGGGCTCCTTGTCACGGCCTTATTTACTGAGATGGTAAATGGCTGTATCACCAAAAAGGTTAGGCCATAACCCTTTGAGCTGCCTGTCGGGGTTTCGTTCGGCCACTATCACTCGATCCATGATGCGAATATCCATATCCCGGCATAGGTTCTCGAAGTCAGTAATGGTACAGAAGTGAATGTTTGGAGTGTCGTACCACTGCCAGCTAAGCTGTTTGGTCACCGGCATTTTGCCATGAAACATCAGGTAGAAGCGGGCGCGCCAGTTGGCAAAGTTCGGGAAAGTGACAATGCACTCATTGCCCACTCGCAGCATCTCCTCCAGCACCATATGCGGGTAGCGCATCACCTGCAGGGCCTGGGTCATTACCACAGTGTCAAAGCTGCCATCACTGAAGTTCTTAAGGCCCTTGTTCAGGTCGGTTTCCACAACATTGACGCCATTTTCAATACAGGCAGTGATGGCATCGTGGTCGATTTCCAGCCCATAGCCTTCAATCTGGCGTTCGGTTTTGAGGTGGCTGAGCAGTGAGCCATCACCACATCCCAGGTCGAGAACCCGGCTTTGGGGTGCAATCCATTGGGTCAGAATATCGTGATCAAAGCGCACCGTTGGCCTCCTGTTCCAGTTCGTTGGCGACGCGTTTCAGGTAGCCGCCAAATACCGCCTGATAGCGCTCATTCGGAAGCAGGAAAGCGTCATGGCCGTGGGGTGATTCAATCTCGGCGTAGCTGACATCGCGATTAGCGGCCATCAGGGCGTCCACCAATTCACGGGAGCGCTCCGGCGAAAAGCGCCAGTCGCTGGAAAACGAAACCACCAGGAATTTACACAGCGCCTGCTGGAAGGCTGCGATGGCATCGCCTTCAAAATCACGCGCAAGATCAAAGTAGTCAAGCGCTTTGGTCATCAACAAGTAGGTGTTGGCATCAAACAGGCCTGAGAATTTGTCACCTTGGTAACGCAAATAGCTCTCCACCTGAAATTCCACAGGCTCGGACGACTGCTGAAAGCTGCCGGTGCGCAGTTCACGGCCGAATCGTGCGCCCATCAGTTCATCCGACAGATAGGTGACGTGACCGATCATACGAGCCAGTGCCAAGCCGCGTTTGGGGGCGGTTTGCTGGTTGAGGTAGTCGCCATCCATAAAGTCCGGGTCTGATTTGATGGCACGGCGGGCCAGCTCGTTAAAAGCAATATTTTGGGCCGTGAGTTTCATGGCTGAAGCAATCACCACACAGTGACGAACCCGTTCCGGGTAGAGCAGCGCCCAGCGCATCGCCTGCATACCGCCGAGGCTGCCGCCAATTACTGCTGCCCACTGCTTGATACCGAGGTGATCGGCCAATTTGGCCTGACTGTTCACCCAGTCGCGCACTCTCATCGGCGGAAAGCCCGGCCCCCAGGGTTTTTCTGTAGCTGGGTTGATGCTGGTGGGGCCGGTACTTCCATGGCAACCACCCAGGTTGTTGAGCGCCACTACAAAAAAGCGCGAGGTATCGATGGGTTTGCCGGGGCCGATATAGTCGTCCCACCAGCCCGGTTTCTGATCATCGGCACTGTGATAACCCGCCGCGTGATGATGGCCAGACAGGGCGTGGCAAATCAGGATGGCGTTGGACTTGTTGGCATTGAGCTGGCCATAAGTTTCCACGCTCAGCTGATAGGGCCCAAGGAAGCGGCCGCAGGCAAGCTCCAGCGGCTCTTCAAAGGTAATCTGAAAAGGCTCAACCAGACCTACGGAGTCGGCGGGCCAATTGTTATTGGCATTGTCGGGCATAATGTGACCGCGTTGATAAATTCGATTCAGTTGGCAAGTCTATGTGTGGTACTCAGGCAGCACAATATTGCAGCGTCTAACCGCCCATCAAATTCCGAAGGAAAATTTGACAGACATAGATGGCGGCCATGGCCAACATTGGAGAGAGATCCAGTCCCCCCATCGGTGGCAGTATTTTGCGAAATGGCGCCATTACCGGTTCGGTAACTTGCCGAATCAACGAGACCGCCGGATGGTGGCTATAGGGTGCTACCCAGCTGATGATAATGCTGCCGATAATGCCGTAGAAAAAGATATTGAGCAGCTTTGTTGCCAGCAGAAAGGGACTCGGAATCAACAGACCCAGGATGGTGAATGGAGCACCCGCCATTGCGTAGATCGCACAGAGTATGGCCCATTGAATAACAATCGCCAGTACCAGGCAGGCCAAGTCGAGTCGCCCTACTGTGGGCAGAATTTTGCGAATCGGCGTCAGCGGGTATTGGGTTGCCTTGACCACAAATTGCGAGAGTGGATTGTAGAAGTCTGCTCTCACCAACGGTAGCAGCAATCTAAAAAGCATGATGTAGAGGTACAGACCGCCAAAGGTCTGGATTAAAAAAATGCCGGATTCACTAAATGCACTAGTCATAATTTGCTCTTCTTAATACAGCGGTTTTTATTGGCTGGAAAACTCAGCTCTGATTGCTCATTTCTATTGCCAGCTCCCGGCCGCGATCGCGTGCGCCGGTAATTCCCTTGCGCATAATATCTTCCAGGCCTTCCTTGAGAAAGGTTGTGATGGCCCGGTCGGTAGTTCCTTTTTTGGAGGTGACACGCGCTCTCAGCTCTGCCGGTTCGATATCGCCCTGCGCAGCCATTTTGGCAGCGCCCAGTGCGGTTTGAATGGTTAGCTGTCGAGCGGTGTCGGGGTTGAGCCCCAGTTCGATGCCGACTTTTTCCATTAATTCCATGATCAGGAAATAGTAGGCGGGTCCGCTACCGGCAATTGCAGTTACAGCGTCCATGAGATCTTCATTCACTACCCACTCAACAATTCCAACTGCTGAGAGCAGGGTTTCGGCCAATTTGCGCTGCTCGGCTGAAACCGCACTGTTGGCGAAAAGGCCACTGGCACCGCAATGCAATTGCGACGGAGTGTTGGGCATGCAGCGCACGATGGCGTGATCGCCGCCAAGCCAGTTGCCAATAAGATCGGTAGTGATACCTGCCGCTACCGAAACAATCAGCGGTTGGTGATCAAGCGCGTCGGTCAGGCTCGAGCAAACGTCGCGCATCATTTGTGGCTTCACTGCCAGCACCACCACATCTGCACGCTTTGCTGCCTCGCTGTTGTCGGCCATGCAGGCAATGCCAAACTTCTCATTCAAGGCGCTGCGGGTTTGCTCGGATCGTGCTGTCGCCAAAATGGCGCTGGCCGGGTGGCCATTTTCCAGTAGGCCACCAATCAGGCTGCTGGCCATATTGCCGCCGCCAATAAATGCGATGGTTGGGTGTGTCATGCGGTGTCCTTGTTTGAATTCGATGTATTTGTATAGTCGCGCTGGCCAAAAATATCGGTGCCGATCCGCACCATGGTCGCACCTTCGGCAATGGCCGCGGCCATATCGCGAGACATGCCCATCGACAGGGTATCAAAGCCATCGTAGTTGGGGTAAGCCTCGCGTAGTTCCCGCTGTAGTTGTGCGACACGGGCAAATGACTGGCGTTGTTGGTCGATGTGTTCGCTGGGTGCCGGAATGGCCATCAAACCTCGCAATCTCAGGCGCGGCATTGCGATCACCGCTTCGGTGAGTTTGCCCAGCTGTTCCGGTGCAACTCCGGATTTGCTGGCCTCATCGTCTATATTGACCTGCAGACAGACATTCAGGGGTGGCAAGTTTGCGGGGCGCTGGTCGTTAAGGCGACGAGCGATCTTGTCGCGATCAATTGTGTGAACCCAGTCAAATCGCTCGGCAACGTTTCGTGTTTTATTGGATTGCAGTGGGCCGATGAAATGCCACTCTATGTCGAGATCCTGAAGTCGATCCATCTTATCGAGGGATTCCTGCAGATAATTTTCGCCAAAGCGCCGCTGTCCCGCTTGATAGGCCGCGCGCAGGGCTTCAACCGGCTTGGTTTTGCTGACCGCCAGCAGGGCCACATCGCCGGGTTGGCGACCGGATTGCTCACCGGCCTCGGCAATGCGTTGTTGCACTTGGTGGATATTGGCGGCAATGTCGCTAACATTTATAGACATATGGGGCATATACTCTTAAATACTGTATGTAAGAAAAGTGCCGTATTCTGCAGCGGCGATATTCTAACAGGCTATGTGCGGTTTGATACCGCAGTGCGACCGGCACTGGACTGGCTTGAGCGGAAATCGTCGGGGTATTTGACAATAATTACGATCGACAGGCTTGATCTATGATCTATTAACTGGAGCCTGTTAAAGCAATAACAAATAGGAAGTACATATGGATATTACCGAGTTGCTCGCTTTCAGTGTGAAGCAGGGGGCGTCGGATTTGCACTTATCCGCTGGTTTGCCACCGATGATTCGTATCGACGGGGATATTCGGCGCATTAACTTGCCGCCGATGGATCACCGTGAAGTTCACGCGCTGATTTACGAGATCATGAATGACAAACAGCGTCGTGATTACGAAGAGTTTCTGGAAACTGACTTCTCGTTTGAAGTGCCGGGCGTGGCGCGTTTCCGGGTAAACGCCTTTAACCAGAACCGCGGTGCCGGTGCGGTATTCCGTACTATTCCTTCACGAGTCCTGACACTGGACGACCTCGGCTTCGGCAATGTATTTCGCGACCTGTCGATGCTGCCGCGCGGACTGGTGCTGGTAACCGGGCCAACCGGTTCCGGTAAAAGTACCACTCTGGCTGCGATGGTGGATTACGTAAACGAAAACCGCTACCAGCATATCCTCACTATTGAGGACCCGATTGAATTTGTTCACGAGAGTAAAAAATGTCTGCTCAACCAGCGTGAGGTGCACAAAGATACCCACGGCTTTAACGAGGCACTGCGCTCGGCACTGCGGGAAGACCCGGACGTGATTCTGGTGGGCGAGCTTCGTGACCTGGAAACTATTCGCCTGGCACTGACCGCGGCGGAAACCGGTCACCTGGTATTTGGTACCTTGCACACCAGCTCGGCGGCGAAAACCATCGACCGGATTATCGACGTTTTCCCGGCAGCGGAAAAATCCATGGTACGGGCAATGTTGTCGGAATCCCTGCAGGCGGTAATTGCCCAGACCCTGATGAAAAAAGTGGGTGGTGGCCGAATTGCCGCACACGAGATCATGGTCGGCACGCCAGCGATTCGTAACCTGATTCGTGAGGATAAGGTGGCGCAGATGTACTCCTCCATTCAGACAGGCAGTGCACACGGCATGCAGACCATGGACCAGTGTCTGCACAAGCTGGTGGCACAGAAAGTAATTACCCGTGAACAGGCTCGCGAGAAAGCGAAAATTCCGGATGACTTCTAGGGTCTGTTAACGTTTCATATCCGCCACTGTTGGGGCCGAAGCTATTTTTGTGCTCTACCACGTCGGGAAAAGTAATAGGGAGTAGGTTGTGGAAGTCGAATTTGAAAAACTGTTAAAGCTTGTGGTGGAAAAGAAGGCCTCTGACCTGTTTATCACCACGGGTGTTCCTCCCTGCATTAAGGTGCATGGAAAGATCATGCCGGTAAATTCCGGACCGCTCAGTCCGGAACAGGCCAGGGCGATGGTGCACTCCATCATGGATGAGCATCAGCGCGAGGTTTTTGAAGAGAACAAAGAGCTTAACTTTGCGATCAGCTCCAAAGGCCTCGGCCGTTTCCGGGTCAGTGCGTTCTACCAGCGAAACCACGCCGGCATGGTGTTGCGTCGCATTGAGACGGTGATTCCCACCTTTGAAGACCTGAGCCTGCCGCCGATCCTCAAGGAACTGTCGATGACCAAGCGCGGCATCATCATCTTTGTGGGCGCGACCGGTACCGGTAAGTCCACCTCGTTGGCGTCGATGATTGGTTACCGAAACAACAACTCCAAAGGTCACATCATCTCCATTGAGGACCCGATTGAATTTGTTCACCAGCACCGCGGCTGCATCATCACCCAGCGTGAGGTGGGGGTGGATACCGAGTCCTTTGAAGTGGCGTTGAAAAACACACTGCGCCAGGCACCGGATGTGATTCTGATTGGTGAGATTCGCTCCCGTGAAACCATGGAGCACGCGGTGACCTTTGCGGAAACCGGTCACCTGGTGTTGGCTACCTTGCACGCCAACAACGCTAACCAGGCGCTGGATCGTATTCTGCACTTCTTCCCGGAAGACCGTCATCCGCAGTTGTGGATGGACCTGTCCCTGAACTTGAAGGCGATGGTGGCCCAACAGCTGATTCCGCTGGCCGATGGCAAGGGGCGTCGCGCGGCAATTGAAATTCTGATCAATACCCCGCTGGTCAGCGACCTGATTCGCAAGGGTGAGGTTCACAAGATCAAGGAAGTAATGACCAATTCCACTGAGCTGGGCATGCAGACCTTTGACCAGGCGCTGTATCGACTCTACGAAGAGGGATTGATTACTTACGAAGATGCACTGTCACACGCTGACTCGAAGAACGATCTGCGTTTGATGATCAAACTGCAGTCGGAAACCGACTCCAACTATCTATCCAACGCCGCAGACGACCTGAGTATGCAGGAAGACCGCGATTTGGATTCGTTCAAACGCTTCTAGGCGTTAGGGACTCTGTTCAGGCTGGTTTGCCGATCGAGTTATCGGTAAGCCAGCTTTCCAGAATTAACTGTGCGGCGATCGCATCCACCGGATTTTCCCGGTAGCTGTCTCGCTGGCCAGCAAGCGCTTTTGCCTCTCGAGTGCTGAGGCGCTCATCCACCATAGCCACCTGAACACCAAATCGACCGTGCAGACGCTTGGCAAACTTGCGCGCGCGGGCGGCAAATTCACTCTCGGTGTCGTCCATATTCAGGGGAAGTCCCACCAGAACCAGTTGTGGCTGCCACTCTTTCAGGAGCTTTTCTATTTCATCCCAGTTGGGAACACCGTCGCGGGCGCGCAGTTCGGTGAGAGCATTGGCGCTGCCGGTGACAGTCTGGCCGGTGGCGACGCCTATGCTGCGGGTACCGTAGTCAAAGGCTAAAAGGGTTTTTACCGTGGTAGTCATAGTAATTGTTCGATTTTGTTGGGTGGGGGCGGGATCGGTTGTGTTTCCAGACCGTCTGCGGCATGGATGTACTTGCAGCGTGTCTGGAAATACAACTGATCATGCCAACAGGTGAAATTCTAACTGAATTTGCCGAGAGGGTATCAGGCGTGGCCAGCCCCGCCGCTGAGGTGAATCAGGTCGATACCCAGTGTAGCGGCTGCTGCCTGGGTGCGTTTAGCAAACGGAGTGTGGAAGATGATCTCGGCATCGGCCGGAACCGTGAGCCAGGCATTGTCGGCTATCTCTTCCTCCAATTGGCCTGCTCCCCAACCCGCATAACCGAGCACCACCATGGCATCCTGAGGGCCGTTTCCGGCAGCGATATCAATCAGGATATCGCGGGAAGCGGTCAGGCTCACCTGGGGCGAAATCTTCATGGTGGATTCCCAGCGCTTCTCATTGGTGGCGTGCAGCACAAAGCCTCGTTCGGTGCTTACGGGGCCGCCGGACAGCAACGGCTGGGTACCAATCAGGCTATCTCCGTCTACTTCCAGTTGTTCGAAGACGCGGCTTAATGGGACATCCATAGGACGATTGATAATCAACCCCATAGAGCCATCCCGGCTGTGTTCACAGATGTAGATCAGCGAGTTGCTGAAATTGGGGTCTGCCAGGTTCGGCATGGCAATCAGGAAGTGATTGCGCAGGCTGCCTTGGTAGAGGGTTTCGTCAGTTTCGGTAGGAGTGCTCATACTCACTAGTATTGGGGTGCCACTGGGTGAATACAAGGCTGTCAGACGGCCGGTACTTTTGGCCATTGTCAACAGCCCTTAATGCTGGGTGTTGAGTGTATCGCCGCGCTCAAAGTGCCAGGTGCGAATGATCTCCAGTTTGTCCCAATCACGCAGTTCGGCAGGAAAGGTATCAAACGGGGCGGCTTGGCGAACAATTCGCACCGCCGCCTGATCAAGCACCTGCTGTCCGGAGCTTTGCAGAATCTCTACAGTCTCGACAGTGCCATCCGGCAACAGGGTGACAGCCAGGCGCAGTTCCCCGTATAGCTGGCGCCGCCGTGCCTCTTCCGGATAGTGGCTATTGCCAATCTCTTCGATGCGCTCTACCCAGTAACGCATGTAGTTGGCTTCTTCCGCAGAGCGGGTGCTGGCGGAAGTTAGCCTGTGTACACGAGGCATGCGGCTGTATTCCTGACGCTGTTGGTCGAGACGGGCTTGCAGACTTGCAAGCTCCTGGAGAGGCTGGTTGAGCTGGGTTTCTGCCTGTTGCCCTTCAACCTCCTGTTTCTGGTCACTGCGAGAGGAAGCGACGTCGCTGTCTGCGACAGTCGTGATGACTCTGTCGGTGGAGGCTTTTTGCTGTTGCGGGGTTGCTACTTGTACCGGGGCAGCCTGGCGTGTAGTTGGAGCGGGCATCTCGGCACTGCGATCGGTTGTGATTTCACTTTTTTCAGCCTGATCCCCGCTGCCTTGCTGATCCATTTGGGCCAAATAGTCGGCATCTTCAGGCTTTTGTTGGGACTTGTGCTGGGCCAGTGTTATTTCCAATGTGGGTGCTGGCGGCTGACGGTCTGCCAGGCTGAATCCGATGCCGAAAATCAGCAGGGCATGAAATGCTACCGCCAAAAACAGGCCAAACCCCAGCTGGTCGCTGGTATTGGAGTCCGGTACCTGTGTGAAATCGTCTGCCACTGTTATTTATCTCTTATCTCTGGTTGGGCTTGCCAGTTGCTCAGCAATAACATCCATCAGCTGACCGGCAATATCGTAACCGGTGGCGCGATCAATTTCCCGCACACAGGTAGGGCTGGTAACGTTAATTTCGGTGAGGTAATCGCCAATCACATCCAGTCCGACAAAGTAGAGGCCTTTCTCTTTCAGTGAGGGGCCAACCTGCTCGGCGATCCAGCGGTCGCGATCCGACAATGGTTGAACCACGCCGCTGCCTCCTGCGGCCAGGTTGCCGCGCAGTTCCCCTTTTTGCGGGATTCGCGCCAGGCAGTGATCGACGGGTTCGCCGTTGACCATCAGGATTCGTTTGTCGCCTTTGCTGATTTCCGGAATGTAGCTCTGAGCCATTATGGTGTCGCGACCATAGTTGGTGAGGGTTTCGATAATAACATTGATGTTGGAGTCGTCCCCGCGAACCCGGAAAATGGATGTGCCGCCCATGCCGTCAAGCGGCTTGTAGATGGTGTCCTGGTGCTGCTGGTGGAACGCTTTCAGGCGCGCTGGGTCGCTGCTCACCAGCGTGGCCGGGCAGCACTGCGGGAACTGGGTGGCAAATACTTTTTCGTTACAGTCGCGCAGGCTTTGTGGCTTGTTCACTACCAGCAAGCCTTCGCGCTCGGCGGCTTCGAGGATGTAAGTGGCGTATATGTATTCACTGTTGAACGGCGGGTCCAGGCGCATCATCAAGGTGTCGAGGCTGTTTAACGGTTTATCTTCGGGCTCGCCGAGCTCAAACCAGTTATCCGGGTCATTGTGTACCACCAGTGGCCTCATCCTGGCGATTGGCTTGGCATCGGCGAGTGCCAAATCGCTACGCTCCATGTACCATAGGGTCCAGCCGCGTTTTGCAGCGGCCAGCAGCATGGCCAGCGTTGTGTCCTTGTGAAATGAAATACTGTGGATCGGATCCATCACCACGCCGAGATGTGTCGTCATAACTGATACCTGCGTCACACTTTATGTGCATAAGTGTTCGTAATATTGCGCCATAAGCGCACACTGCGTTAAGGGCCTGCTAAATACTAATTGAATACTTGCTGTAGTAGCTAAAAAATTGCCTCAGCAGAAAATATTCATTCAGCCGGCCCAAACTTAAGAGGTGGCGGTCAACTTGGCAACCGGTTCTGGCGTACGCTGGCTGTAAAAATACCGAATTCGTGGAATTGGTCCCCTCTCACTCAGAAGTATCATGGCGCAATTGATATATCTGTGTTAAAAATGAGCCGGACATTTGACCACATAAATAATAAAACTCATGGGTGGTTTACATGATGGAAGAGAGTCGTTCAGACCTCAAAGTAATGGTAATTGATGACAGCAATACCATTCGCCGTACCGCAGAGACGCTGTTAGCCAAAGCAGGCTGTGAAGTTGTCACAGCTGTGGATGGCTTTGATTCCCTGGCTAAAATCGCCGACATCGAGCCGCATGTTATTTTCGTCGATATCATGATGCCTCGCCTTGATGGCTACCAGACCTGCGCCCTGATCAAGAACAACAGCAAGTTTCGCAACACACCTGTGATCATGCTTTCCAGCAAAGACGGCCTGTTTGATAAAGCCAAGGGTCGTATTGTTGGTGCTGACGACTACCTCACCAAGCCGTTCAGTAAAACAGAATTATTCGACGTTCTCGAACGTTACTCCCAGCCGGCTTCATCCGAATCTGTGGCTTAAAAACAACTATTAAAAATTGCATTTCATCAGGGGGATAAATGGCAAAAGTTCTCATCGTAGATGACTCTCCTACCGAAACTCATCAACTGGCAGCTATGTTGCAAAAGGGTGGGCATCAGGTGCTTTCGGCTGAGTCCGGTGAAAAGGGTATTGAGTTGGCTCTGGCTGAGCAGCCGGACGTGGTATTGATGGATATTGTGATGCCTGGACTCAATGGCTTTCAGGCAACCCGTCAATTGACCCGTACCCAGGAAACAAGTCATATACCAGTCATTATCGTCACCAGCAAGGATCAGGAAACCGATCGAGTGTGGGGTGCACGCCAGGGCGCTAAAGCCTATCTGGCCAAGCCCGTCACCGAAAAAACCCTGATCAAGGCAATTGACGAGGTGGTGGCGTCGTAGTGAGCGTGAGATCTTCTTCAGCGTTTCAAACGCTGGTAGCGCTCGATGAATACTGTCGTCAGGGCGGCGCCAGGCTGCCTGCACAGAAAGAAGCTATCCCGACAGTGTCGGTGATTTGCTTTGTTCTGGATAACACCCGGTACGCAGTGCCTTTCGCTGACGTTGTCGAATTGCTAGAGCCTCCTCCCTGCACGCGTCTTCCTCGAGTGCAGGATTGGGTTCGCGGCGTTGCCAATGTCCGCGGCCGACTACTTCCAATTATTGATCTCGCGGCGTACTGCGGCAGCAGCCTGACCTCTGCTCCAAAGCAGCAGCGTGTACTGGTGTTGGACAAGCACGGAATTTTTGTGGGCTTGCTGGTCGATGAAATCGTCGGTATGCGCCACTTTCCAGTGGATACCTTCGTGGAGGACGCTGGAACGGAAAAAATATTGTCGCCCTATCTCGAAGGGGGGTTCAGGGACGGCAATCGAGTTTGGGGATTGTTCCGGTTTGCACAATTGGCCGGAGATATGCGGTTTATGAATGTAACCGCCTAGGGTCACTGGCCCATTAGCAGGTTGTTGAAATTCGTTTTCGAGGTGGCTACTGCAAGGCAAAAATGGACGAAAAGAGGGAGTTTATTGTAATAAATGACCGATTTGAGTCCATTTTTAACGCGGCAGGAGCAACGCAGATAGAACTTCAACAATCTGCAAGATAACAAGAAAGTCATAGAGGCTTGGCAACGCGGTAGGATCAATCTGGAAGTCCGGGAAATGATTCCCGAATTTCTGTTTGTAGCAATCGAGCTTTACCTCGCATTCTTTTTTGTTAGAGATCCCTGTTCAACAGCAAGGCTAAGGTTTTAACAGCACAACTCGCACGGAGTACAACAAAATGATTACCGGTGCAAAAAAGGCCAAGTTCAGTGTCACACAGCTATTGCTGACCATCTTGTTGGTTGCAGCAATGGCGTTTGTGGCTTTTAACGTAATGCAGATAGTCGATAGTGCAGAGCGCGACCGGGAAAACAGAGACCGGGTATCGCAGCTCGACATTCTGTCGACGCAGTTGACGTCCCATGTGGATGATGCGACGTCAGGCAGTGACAAGGCCTTTGATGACCTCAAGCTCACCGTGGACAGCATGGACCAGAGCTGGAAAAGATTGAAAGCCAGTCTGCGCAATGATGATAATCTCGACAGCAGCAAGCTTTCCCTGATGGACAACTCCTGGGGGTTGGTACAGGAAAAAGCCAATACCATTTTGGCAGACAGGGAAACCATCCTCTATCTGAACCAGGTGGCTTCAACCCTGAACAATACTCTGCCTGAATTGCAGCAGGCTCACCTTGATGTGGTGGATATTCTGATTGAAGGTCGTTCACCGGGCGACCAGATTGCCCAGGCTGTTGAGCAGGCGTGGCGAGTGGAGCGCATCGGTCGTAACATCGATAAGATGCTGGCTGGTGGCAGCGATGCCGAAGCCGCCGCTGACCAGTTTAACCTCGATGCGAACAAGTTCGGTAAAGTGCTGGAAGGGATGCGCAACGGCGATGCGGTAATGGGGATTTCCCGAGTAGTTAACCGTCGTGCCCGCGAAAACCTCGACCTGATCAGTGAGCGCTTTCAGTTTGTAAGTAACGAAGTACAAGCTATTTTTGAAGCGACTCCGGCACTGTTCCGTGCTCGTCAGGCATCCGAAGTGATTGACGACGAATCCCTCACCCTCGATAACGAAATCACCGCGTTGGAAGGGATCATCAATGAGCTGCCGAAGCAGCGTCAGTTCACCGATCAGACTGCTTTGTTGGGTGGCGGTGCTGCACTGTTGATTCTGTTCCTGATGGGGGTTATCTCCTGGACAGCTACCCGCCGCAGCGCGAAAGACTCCAATGAAGCCAACGAGCGTAACCAGGGAGCACTGATTCGACTGCTGGATGAAATTGGCGGTCTTGCAGAAGGTGACCTGACTTCTGAAGCGACAGTAACCGAAGACTTCACCGGTGCTATTGCTGACTCCATCAACTACGCAATTGACCAGCTGCGGATTCTGGTTTCCCGAATTCAGGATACTGCCGAGAACGTGGCGGCGTCCGCTAACGAAACCCGTGCTACAGCACTGGAACTGTCTGATGCCTCTGAGCACCAGGCTCAGGAAATTATCGGTGCTTCTGCGGCCATTAACGAAATGGCGGTGACCATTGACCAGGTATCTACCAATGCTGCCGAATCGGCCGTGGTAGCGGAGCGCTCGGTATCCATCGCTAAAAAAGGTGGTGAGGTTGTACGTGACACCATCACCGGCATGGACACCATTCGCGAACAGATTCAGGACACCTCGAAACGAATCAAGCGACTGGGTGAATCCTCCCAGGAGATTGGTGACATCGTAAGCCTGATTAACGAGATTGCCGACCAGACCAACATTCTGGCATTGAACGCCGCGATTCAGGCGTCCATGGCCGGTGAAGCGGGCCGCGGTTTCGCGGTGGTTGCGGACGAGGTACAGGGGCTGGCTGAACGCTCTGCCTCGGCGACCAAGCAGATTGCCTCGCTGGTAAAAACCATTCAGACCGATACCAACGAAGCGGTAAGCTCGATGGAGTCCACCACCACCGAGGTAGTGAAGGGTGCGGAACTTGCCCACAACGCTGGTGTGGCACTGGAAGAGATCGAGAAGGTATCTGCCGACCTCGCGGAATTGATTCAGGATATCTCCACCGCCGCACGCCAGCAGGCCAAGACTGCCAGCCACGTGTCAGGCACCATGAACGTAATTCGGGAAATTTCCTCGCAAACCCTGTCCGGTACCACTGCCACTGCCCAGTCGGTTGGTGAGTTGGCCGAGATGGCGGTTGACATGCGTGAGTCGGTATCTGGCTTTAAGCTGCCAGAAGTGGCTGGTCATGAAGATGCTGTTGAGGAGCATGAAGAATTTGCAGAGCAGGATCATGGCACAGCAGGCTTCGATCCATATGGCCAGCTTCCGGTTCGTGAAAGCGATGAGGAAGAACACGGCCGCAATGCAGACGAATTGGTAATGATGGCTGAAGATATCGCTGACACTCTTTCGACCGATTCTTATGAAAGCGGGCGCAACAGCTCCGATGACATTGACCTGGATATCAGTGAAGACCAACTTTTGGTGGCTGATTTCGACCGGGAAGAGGATGAGTTATCGGTAGAAATCAGCGACGAAGAACGAGTTTCCTGACCGGAACGTAAATGTGTTGATGAGCCCAGTGGCGATGCGAACGCCAGCCGATTTGGATGAAAACGTGTACCAACTCTGGTGCCAGCGTTTTGAACGGCAAATTGGGGTTCGCATTGGTGATGATCGTCGGCTTGGAGTCTGTGGTCGAATTGTCGAACGCATGGCTGCCTGCGAAATGGATGCGGAAACGTATTTTAATTTTGCAACAGGCGATCATCCGGCGAGCATCTCAGAGTGGCAGCTTTTGACGGATGAGCTTGTGGTCAAGGAGACCCGGTTTTTTCGTCACCCGGAGTCAATCGACTTTGCGGTAGAGTGCTGGCGCCAACATCAACAGTCGGGGGGCGGTAGTTTTTCGGTGTGGAGTCTGGGGTGTGCAAGCGGTGAAGAGACTTATTCACTGGCGATGGCAATGAGCCAGGCTCACACAAATAGCGCTGTAAATTACGGGGTGTTTGGTGTTGATGTCAGCCGTGCCGCAATTGCTTCTGCACGGCGAGGTGAATACGACTCAACCAGGATGTCCCAACTTGAACCGGTTTTGCTGGATCACTGTTTTCAGAAAACCGGTGAAGGGCGTTACCAAATAAAACAAACAATAAAGCGCCGCACCTGCTTTATTCAGGCAAATTTGTTGGAAAATAATCAAAACAGCCTGTTCAGTAATGCGGACATAATCTTTTGCCAGAACCTGTTGCCCTACTTTAGACGTTGGCAGCGACAGGAACTGGTGAAACGACTGGCGAGCAGTCTGAAACCCGGAGGTCGCTTGATAGTAGGCCCCGGTGAATTGTCAGACTGGCGACCACCAGCATTAGAGCGGGACGGGGGGAAAACCGTGCAGGTTTACCGACGGCCTGGTGAGGAGTCGTAAGTGAGTATTGAAAGCGGAAATCTTCATGGCCTCGAGTGGCTGGTCGATGAGATCGAAGAATCTCTCAAGCAGGCCTTTGAAGCGCTCGATAGCTATCTCAAGGATCCGTCCGATGAGACCCAGATTCGGTTTTGTCAGACCCATATCCATCAGGTAAACGGTACCCTGAAAATTGCCGAGTGCCATGGTGCCATTCAGTTGGCCAACGAGATGGAAGATCTGGTTGAGGCGATCATTGCAGATAATATTGCCAATACCAGTGAGGCAAGTGAGGTACTGGTTCAGGCTATTCTCAAATTGCCAGCCTATATTCGGCAAATTGTTATGTGTGGCAGCGACCAGCCTGCCACGCTCATTGCCCTGATGAATGACCTGCGGGCGGTACGAGGAAAACAACTTCTGTCCGAAGGGTCGTTATTTAATCCTGAAATTCCACTAATAAAAGCCAGTGGCTCAGAGACACTTCTCGACAATACCGCGTTTGTGGAGTTGTTGAAAAAACTGCGCCAGATGTATCAGGTTGCACTGCTGGGACTGATTCGTAATACCGATCGTGATAAAAACATCGGTTACATCGAAAAAGTATTTCGTCGCCTGCAAGAGCTGGCCACTGGGAATCCCCAACAGCAACTTTGGCAAGTTGCCCTCGGTGTAATTGAAGGGGTCAGCAAAAACAGTATTTCACTGTCTTCCGGGATGAAATTCCTGCTCCGTTCCCTGGAGCGGGAGATACGCCAGCTGCAACAGGGTGGTGTTGAAGCCTTGAAGCAGCCGGTTGCCCCTGGCCTGCTAAAAAACCTGCTTTATTACATTGCGGCCAGTAACGCCAGCTCCCAGCGTATCGACTTTATTCGCAAAGCGTATCAGCTCGAAAATGCACTGCCGGAAGGCAGTATCAGGGGTGAGGGTAGCTTATCAGCCAACTTTGATCCCGGTGCTGTTAAGGCAATTGCCAATACTTTGCTTGAAGAACTGGGAGTTTCCAAGGAAGCGCTTACCGAGTACCAACACACCGGCAGCAGCAACCACGAGTTGATAGCGCGAACCAGGGAACTGGTTGCGCGAATGGCGGATACACTGGAATTTGTCGGCCTGGCCAAGATGGGGCAACAGCTTCGCGAACTGGCTGAAGAGCTGCAAAAAGCGTCTTCAAGTGAAACACCTCTGAATGACGAAGAGCTGGATCAAATTGCTACCCGACTGGTGGATTGCGAAACCTTGCTGAATGCCTGGGGCAATTCGGGAGGCCTGCAATCAGAGAGTGTCGACCAGTCAGAAATCGAACTTCAGCAAGCTCGCCAGACTCTGCTCAGGGAGATGCGCACCGGTCTGGAAAAAATCAAGGAAAACGTGGTCGAGTTTATCTCATCGCAGTGGGATCGCCATTTCCTGGAACAGACTCCGCAAATGCTCAAGGAAGTCCGTGGTGCCCTGATGATGATGGGAATGATGCGACCATCGGAGGTCATCGAAGCAGCAGGCGACTACATCGAAAATCACCTGCTGGATAGTATCGAAATTCCAGAGTGGCCAATGCTGGATTGCCTAGCCGATGTGATCACCAGTATCGAGTACTACCTGGAAGCGCATGACCAGAGTAATGACGAAGAAAAACACAATATTTTGGCCCAGGCCGAGCACGGTGCAAAAGTATTGCGCGGTGAATTGGCTCCAGCGGTAAACGAACAGAAATCAAAAGTCG
Organism: Porticoccaceae bacterium LTM1; assembly: GCA_030252795.1. Lineage (NCBI taxonomy): Bacteria > Pseudomonadati > Pseudomonadota > Gammaproteobacteria > Cellvibrionales > Porticoccaceae > Porticoccaceae bacterium LTM1. The sequence goes on along the minus strand of CP127080.1, from coordinate 2,910,987 downwards.
ATACCGCGCCTAAAGTCGAGCAGGTCGAAGAGGAGCGCGAGACGACCCCAGAGAGTGAACTTCCGACCTTCGATCTTGACGACGTAGACAGTCTGTCTCTGGACATCGATCTGAGTGCGTTTGACTCTGGGGCGGAAACGCCGAATGTCGAGTCGGTAGAAGCCGAAGCACCACCTTCTTATGAAGAACCGTTAACTTCTGTACCGGAGACGACAGCTACCGATACAGAGTGTCAGCAGCCTGAAAGTACTGAACAGTCGGCTACAGAAGAGCAAGAGTTTGATGAAGACTTCGACGAAGAAATTGTTGAAGTCTTCGTCGAAGAAGCCGCCGAAGTACTGGAAACTCTGCACGATCTGGTTCCCGTATGGCAGCTTGACCTGAATAACGAACGTACGCTCGCCGATATTCGCCGCAGTTACCACACCCTCAAGGGCAGTGGTCGAATGGTGAGCGCCAACCGCATTGGCGACTTTGCCTGGGCTGTGGAAGACATGCTCAACCGGGTAATTGATGGACGTGTGCCACTGGGCCCGGTGGTGGCCGAAGTGGTAGCTCGCTGCTCTGCGGTAATGCCGGAGCTTGTTGCAGCCTTTGAGCAACGCCGCCAGCCGGAAAATGCGGCGCTGGCTGCTGAGCTGCAAGGAGTCGCTGAAAGCATTGCCAGTGGTAGCACTTACGATATTGCCCAGCTTCCGACAGTTGATTTGGCCGATGAACCGGCAGAAGAGGAAGTTGAAGACAACCTGCTGGTGGTATTTGCCAAAGAGACTCAGCAGCATCTGGAGGCGATCTCCGAATTCCTGTCCTTGGCCCAGCAGTCTGCGCCTGATTATCCGGTGCCGACTGAACAGCTTCAGCGCGCTTTCCATACCCTTAAAGGCAGTGCTCATATGGCTGAGGTGGTTGACCTCGCCCAATTGCTGACGCCTTTGGAGCACCTGGTCAAGGAGTTCTTTAACTTCCAGCTGCCAGTGATTGAAGAACTGGTCAGTTTGTTGAACGACGTTGTAACCACGCTTTGCTCCTCTATTCCTGTATTGGAAAACTCCGAAAATCCAACGGTAGATGACCTGCAGGAGATGCTTGCTCGCATTGAGCAGATTCATCAGCAGTCGATTCAGCCGCTGCTTAGCGGAGCTCAGGCCGACGATCAAACTCCGCCTGCCGATCGTCGTACATTACAGGCCTTGATGAGTGGTGGTCTGCACAACCTGCTCGCTCTCGACGAGGCAATGAATTCCTGGCGTGAAACTGGCTTGCAGCCGCAATGGCAGACCCTTGCTGATGAATCGAAACAGTTACAGCAGGGCGCAGTGGAAGCGGGAGAAACTCCTCTTGCGGATCTCGCAGAGCGTTTGGCGATAACGTTCAATGTGGCAGCGGAACTTCAAACTGCGCAAACAGGCATCGTCGACGAGTTGTTGCCGGTCTTTGACCATCTGCTCGATATGATGGATACCGTCGCTGCCGAGCAAGCTCTGGCCAACCCAGGGCAGCAGATTGATGCACTGAACCAGCTCGTCGAAGCCATGCAGCAACAACCGGAAGAGGTTGTTGAGAATGATGAAGAGGAAGTCGAATCAGTTGATTTGGTAGTTGAGCCTGAAATCACAGATGCGCTTTCAATCTCTTTGGCTGCCAATACCGAGGTGGGTGGTCTGGACGACGAGCCACTTGTTCTGGAAGTGAGTGAGCAGGTTCCGGTATCTATTGAAAATACCGAACTGCTGTTTGCAGAGCCTGTTGGCCTCATGGACACAGACGAGATTGTTCCTGAGCTAGCCGAAGTGAGCCTCGAAACCGGCGAATTTATCCATTTGGAGCATGACGATCAGGAATTAACTGTTGAGTTTGACGAGCAACTGCTCGAATCTGTTCTGGAAGCCGAAGCCGAAGCCGAAGCCGAAGCCGAAGCCGAAGCCGAAGCCGAAGCCGAAGCCGAAGCCGAAGCCGAAGCCGAAGCCGAAGCCGAAGCCGAAGCCGAAGCCGAAGCCGAAGCCGAAGCCGAAGCCGAAGCCGAAGCCGAAGCCGAAGCCGAAGCCGAAGCCGAAGCCGAAGCCGAAGCCGAAGCCGAAGCCGAAGCCGAAGCCGAAGCCGAAGCCGAAGCCGAAGCCGAAGCCGAAGCCGAAGCCGAAGCCGAAGCCGAAGCCGAAGCCGAAGCCGAAGCCGAAGCCGAAGCCGAAGCCGAAGCCGAAGCCGAAGCCGAAGCCGAAGCCGAAAAGCCGGCACCGGAGCCGCTACTCAATGCGGCCAATGTACCGCAGCCCAGAGAGCAGAGCGCCGACAACGAAATTCTGGAAATTTTCCTCGAAGAAGCCGACGAGCTTCTGGAGAGTATCGACCAGTGCATTCAGGAATGGCAGAAAAAGCCGGACAGTGTCGCGTCTTGTGAAGAACTCAAACGCCATCTGCACACCTTTAAGGGTGGTGCCCGCATGGCCGACCAGGCCGATCTGGGTGAGGTCAGCCACGACTTTGAGACCTGGTTGATTGAAACAGACGGCGATGCTCACAACGACGCTTTCTTTGAAACGCTTCAGGCACGCCAGGACGAGCTACACCAAAAAACCCGCCAGCTGCGTGGTGACAAGCAGCCGGAAGAGGCGAAAGAGTCTGAGCAATCACAGTTGCCAGCTGAAGCTCCGGTGAAGAGCATTGTCTCCGGTGGTATGGCGCAACTGATTTCTGCGGCAAGAGGTGGACACGATAACGCCTCAAACCAGCCGCAGGAGATGGTCAAGGTTAATGCCACCCTGCTGGATGGCCTGGTGAATATGGCCGGTGAAACCTCCATTGCCCGTGGCCGTGTTGAACAACAGATTAGCGAATTCAGCTTTGCGCTGGATGAAATGAACACCACTATTCGCCGCCTTCAGGACCAGGTGCGTCGCCTGGGTATTGAGACCGAGGCGCAGGTGATGTTCCGCCGTGAGCAGATTGAGGCTTCCGATAACCGCGACGATTTTGACCCGCTGGAAATGGACCGTTACTCCAAATTGCAGCAGCTGTCTCGCTCGCTGATGGAGTCGGCGTCCGACTTGCAGGACCTGAAAGACACCCTCAACCTAAAATCGCGCGAAGCTGAATCACTGCTGATCCAGCAGGGTCGTATTAATACCGACCTGCAGGAAGGGTTGATGCGCTCACGTATGGTGCCGTTCAGCCGTCTGGTACCGCGCCTGCGTCGCATTGTTCGCCAGGTTTCTGCCGAGTTAGGTAAACAGGTTGACCTGCGCCTGATGAATGTAGAAGGCGAGATGGATCGTTCGGTACTGGAGAAAATATTGCCAGCGCTGGATCACATGCTGCGCAACGCAATTGACCACGGTATTGAATCTGTCGAACAGCGTCACGCTGCCGGCAAGCCGGATCAGGGAATTATCAGCCTCGACCTGAAGCGAGAGGGTGGCGATATCGTGATTCGCCTGGCGGATGACGGCCGCGGCCTGAATATCGACGCTATTCGCCAAAAAGCGATCAAAGTGGGGCTGATGGCCGAAGATGCTCAGCTCAGTGATCAGGAGGTCGTTCAGTTTATTCTCGAAGCTGGCTTCTCAACCTCTGAGAATGTGTCCCATATTTCCGGTCGCGGCGTCGGTATGGATGTGGTGAACGCCGAAGTGCGCCAGCTTGGCGGTGTGATTGCGATTCGCACCGAGCAGGGCGTCGGCACCGAATTCCAGGTGCGTCTGCCGTTTACCGTATCGGTGAACCGCGCCCTGATGATTGAAGTTGCGGATGATCTCTACGCCCTGCCGCTGACCTCCATCGACGGTGTGGTTCGTCTCACTCCATCAGAACTGGAACATTTTTATCGCAACCCGATGGCACGCTACAAATACGGTGCCTCGGAATACAGTGTTCGCAACCTGGGCTCTTTGCTCCACGCTGGCACGCCGCCGCGTATCAGTGCCGAAGAGGAATTGATTCCGCTGGTATTGGTTCGCTCAGAGCAGCAGTCCTATGCGGTGCAGGTAGATCGCCTGGTGGGCAGTAGCGAAATTGTGGTGAAGACCCTTGGCACCCAGTTCAGTGTGGTGCCCGGACTTTCCGGTGCTACCGTATTGGGTGATGGCCGCGTGGTGGTGATTCTCGACTTACTGGCGCTGCTGCGTACCCAGAAGCAGCTCAGTGGTGGCAAGGTTCAGTGGCTGGAGGATGCTTCTGCGGCTGACAGTCGAGTTACCGTACCGACCGTTATGGTGGTGGATGACTCGGTGACTGTGCGCAAGGTAACCAGCCGCTTCCTGGAGCGGGAAAACTTCAATGTGTTGACCGCAAAAGACGGTGCCGACGCAATGCGTCTGCTGCGCGACCACGATCCGGATGTAATGTTGCTGGATATCGAAATGCCAAGAATGGATGGCTTCGAAGTGGCCAGCCGACTGCGCTCCATGGCTCGTTTTGAGTCACTGCCAATTATCATGATCACGTCCAGAACCGGTGATAAGCACCGCGAACGGGCCCTGTCGCTGGGTGTAAACCATTACCTTGGTAAACCCTATCGCGAGGAAGATCTGTTGAAATCGATCAACGAACTGCTTAACCGCGAACCTGCAATGGTTGCGCAGGAGCTTGCTGAATGAACCAGATAACCAGTGTTCAACCTCGCCAGCTGGTCTCTTTTGTAGACAGCCTGATGGTGCCGATCAAGGAGGCGACACTGCTGTTGCCAGTATCCGCAGTATCGGAAGTGGTGGAAAAGTTACCGGTAAGTTCGGTTGAAAGTGACCATCAGTGGTACTTGGGGATGATTGAGTGGCGGGAGCAGGAGATTCCACTGGTGTGCTATGAAGCGCTGATCGGCGGAGAGCTGCAATCCCTAACCGAGAATGCCCGTATTGCTATTCTCAAAGCTTCCGGAGAAAAGCCCAAATTCGGCTTTTATGGCTTGGTTACACAAGGGTACCCACGAAGTGTGCGTATTACCCCAACCAGTGATTTTCGCCCCCAGGGCGATGAGGCCCTGGATGCGGGTGTGCTGATGTATGCAACTCTGGATGACAACGGTGTTGTGATGCCGGATCTGGCGTATATTGAAAAGCAGTTAAGTCAATAAAGCTCAACTCACTAACGACAGCTGTCATCCTGAGCGTAGCGAAGGATCTCTTACTGCTAAGCTTAGAGATCCTTCGTTTCACTCAGGATGACAAGAGTGCGATTCAGCGCTAATTCAATCCCGCCGCATACAGCCGGGGAAACTGCACAACATTTCAAAAATCAAGTTCGCTGCCAGCAGTGATGTATTGCCAGTGGTGTCGTAAGGTGGCGAAACTTCTACCAAGTCGGCTCCCACCATATTGAGTCCCCAGCAGCCGCGAATGATTTCAAGCCCCTGTGCGGTAGTCAGGCCGCCCGGCTCCGGGGTACCAGTGCCAGGAGCTACTGATGGGTCGAGTCCGTCGATATCAAAACTCAAATAGCAGGGTGTATCAGGACCGATACGCTCGCGCACTTCTGCCATAAGTGGTTCCAGTGACTTGTGCCAGCACTCTTCAGCCTGAACCACACGAACACCCTGCTCTCGTGACCAGTCAAAGTCCTCGGCGGAATAGCCCGTAGCGCGCAGACCGATCTGGGTCATCTTGTTGGCGTCCACCAGCCCCTCTTCAATGGCGCGTCGGAAAATAGTGCCGTGGGCAACCTTCTCGCCAAACATGGTGTCATTGATATCCGCGTGGGCATCCACATGAATCAGCGCCATCTTGCCGTGTTTTTTATGCAGGGCGCGCAAAATCGGTAAAGCAATGGTGTGATCGCCACCAAAAGAAACGGTTTTGCTGTTTTGGGCCATCACCCCGTCGTAGTACTTCTCGATCAACTCGACCGACTTCTCCAGGCTATACGGGTTAACCGCCACATCACCCAGGTCGGCTATCTGGAAACTGTCGAAGGGTGCTGCGCGAGTGTACATACCGTAAGGGCGAACCAATACAGATTCGGTGCGAATCTGGCGCGGTCCATAGCGGGTGCCGGAGCGGTTGCTGGTGCCAATATCCAGTGGTACCCCGATCAAAGCAATATCCAGGCCTTCGGCATTTGCCTGGATTGGCAGCCGGAACATAGAGGCAATGCCGCCAAATCGGGGCATTTCGTTGCCGCCTAGCGGCTGATTGAATTCGTTCGACATGATTTCAGACTACGCTTTTGAATAATGACTGCCACTATAAGAAGAGTTGGCGCTTTTGACCAATACCTTAATTGGTATAGCTGCAGGAGAAGAATAAATGTTCGGGATGATGATGGACTATCCACTGACCGTAACCGCGATCATGCGACATGCACAAAAGGTACACTGGAACCGGGAAATTGCTTCGGTGACGGTGGATAACCCAGGGCAGCATTACAGTTACGGGGTAGCGTTTAGGCGAGTGAACCAACTGGGCAATGCGCTGCGTGAATTGGGTGTGAAGAAGGGGGACCGAATCGGCACCCTGGCCTGGAACGATCACCGACACTTCGAACTCTACTTTGCTGTTGCCAGCATGGGTGCGGTGTGTCAGACCATCAACCCGAAACTGTTTCCAGAGCAGTTGGTGTATATCATCAATCATGCCGAAGATCAGTGGCTGTTTGTGGATCCTCTTTTGGTGCCGTTGGTGGAAAAACTGCAGCCACAGTTGCAAAAAGTGAAGGGCTATATTGTTCTCACCGACCAGGCGCATATGCCTGACAACACCCTGAATAAACCCTATTGCTACGAAACCCTGTTGGCTGAAGAGTCTATTCACTGCCGCTGGCCGGAGTTGGATGAAAGTGACGCTGCCGGACTCTGTTATACCTCGGGTACCACCGGTGACCCCAAGGGGGTGCTTTACAGCCATCGCAGTATGGTGCTGCATAGCATGATGGCAGCACTACCGGATGTCATGGGTATTGGTAGCCATACCGTATTGATGCCAATGGTACCGATGTTTCATGTAAACGCCTGGGGCTCTATTCATGCAGCAGCAATGACCGGCGCCAAGCTGGTACTTCCAGGCCCCAAAATGCTCGACGGCGAAACCCTGACCCGACTGATCAACCACCATAAGGTCAGCTATTCACTGGGGGTGCCCACTATCTGGAATGCCCTGATCGACTACCTTCAAAACAGCGGTGAGCGGATTGTTTCACTTAAATCAGTGGTAGTTGGTGGTGCTGCCTGCTCAGAGACGTTAATGACAGCACTTGAGAGTTACGGCGTTACGGTGCACCCCGGTTGGGGAATGACTGAAACCAGTCCCCTTGGCGTCTATAACTCCCCAATGCCTGGCAGTGAAGTATTGGAACCGGAGCAGCGGCGAAAGCAGCAATTGAAAGCAGGGCGCGCAATTTTTGGTGTCGAGTTAAAAATCGAGGATTCCGCAGGCAACGAGTTGCCCTGGGATGGAGTCAGTGCGGGTGAGCTGAAAGTACGTGGCCCCTGGGTAGCCAGTAGCTACTTCCGAATGGAAGGACTGGATGATCATTTTGAAAACGGCTGGTTTGATACCGGTGATGTCGCCACTATCGATAAACATGGCTACCTGTCCATCACCGACCGAAGCAAGGATATGATCAAATCAGGTGGTGAATGGATCAGCTCCATTGATCTTGAAAACTCGGCACTGGGCCACGAGGCGGTGGCAGAGGCAGCTGCCATTGGCATACATCACCCGCGCTGGGGCGAGCGACCGCTTCTGGTGGTGGTGCTTAAAGCTGGAGTAAAGGCGAACGGAAAAGATGTACTCGACTACCTTCGCGATAAAGTGGCTTCATGGCAGTTGCCGGATGCTTGTGAAATAGTGGAAGAGCTTCCCCATACCGCCACCGGGAAAGTCAGCAAGAAAACCCTGCGCCAGCAGTTTGCCGGTTATCAGCTGCCAGGCTAGAACGTCTTTGCGAGGAGTGAAACGACGAAGCAATCCAGTGACTTCAGCAATAATTAAAAGAGCTACTCCCTACCCACACAGGGTAGAGAATCGCAACGAATTAATTGCTATTTTTCGCATCTTTCATAATGGTGCATAAATCGACCAACAATCGAATGTACCCAGTGCCACCCAGAGTTCGGGAGATAATGATGGCAATCGCCTTACAAGATAACGCCCTGCTAAAAACAGAGGCTTACATTGATGGTAAATGGCAGGCAGCCGACAGCAGCCAGTTGTTTACTGTAACCAACCCGGCTACTGGAGAAACTCTGGCCAAAGTTGCCAAATGCGGTACTGCTGAAACCAGACGTGCTATTGAAGCGGCTAATCAGGCACAAAAAAACTGGCGCCAGCGCCCGGCAGCGGAGCGCGCCAATTTATTGCGTAACTGGTTCAACCTGATGATGCAACATCAGGACGACCTGGCTGCCATTCTTACAGCCGAACAGGGCAAGCCGCTGGCCGAAGCCAAAGGTGAAATTGCTTACGGTGCCAGCTACGTAGAGTGGTTTGCCGAAGAAGCCAAACGTATTTACGGTGACACCATTCCACATCCTTCCAACGACAAGCGTCTGGTGTGCATCAAGCAGCCGATTGGCGTAGTGGCGTGCATCACACCGTGGAATTTCCCCAACGCCATGCTCACCCGCAAGATTGCACCAGCGCTGGCAGCCGGTTGCACCGTAGTGTGTAAACCCGCCAATGCCACGCCACTGTCTGCATTTGCCATTGCCGAGCTTGCTGAGCGCGCTGGTATTCCTGCTGGCGTTATAAATATGGTGGCTGGTGCTACCCGCGAAATTGGCGACGAACTGACCGGCAATGCGTTGGTGCGCAAGCTCACCTTTACCGGCTCCACCCCAGTGGGTAAACACTTGGTAAAACAGTGCGCCGACACCATGAAGCGAACCTCCATGGAACTGGGTGGTAACGCGCCGTTTATTGTTTTTGACGACGCCGATATTGATGCGGCGGTGCAGGGAGTACTCGCCTCAAAATACCGTAACGCCGGGCAGACCTGTGTGTGCACCAACCGAGTGCTGGTGCAGGAAGGTATCTACGACAAATTCGCTACCAAGTTGACGGCGGCAGTTGAGAAGGCATTCAAAGTTGGCAATGGTACCGAGCAGGATGTGAATATCGGTCCGCTGATTGACCAGGGCGCTGCCGACAATGTTTGCGCTATGGTGGACGACGCCATTGCCAAGGGTGCAACCGTAACCACCGGCGGTCGCTCAAAACTGGGCGGCAGCTTTGTCGACCCGACCGTGCTTACCAATGTCAGCGACGATATGCGGGTATTCCGCGAAGAAATTTTTGGCCCGGTGGCACCGCTGTTTAAATTCAGCACCGAACAGGAAGCTATCGATATGGCCAACGACACCGAGTTTGGCCTCGCCTCCTATTTCTATTCCCGCGATATCGGCCGCATCTGGCGCGTCTCCGAAGGGCTGGAATACGGCATTGTCGGCGTCAACGAAGGTATTATTTCAAATGCTGCCGCTCCCTTTGGCGGAGTAAAAGAATCCGGCAACGGCCGAGAAGGTTCCAAATACGGTATCGAGGATTACCTCGAAATTAAATATATGTGCCTGGGTGGCATTGATAGGTAACGAGAGATGAGATATGGGAGATGAGAGACGAGTAGCTCCGTGGTTGTTTCGGAGTAACACGTCTCTCATCTCTTGTCTCCCATCTCCCGAACAAAGGAAACGAAAATGGCAACAAACGCAGAACTCCAGGCCCGCAAAGAGCAGGCCATCGCTCGCGGTCAGGGCAATTTGGCACAAGTGTATGTCGATCGAGCAGAAAACGCCGAACTCTGGGACGTGGAAGGCAAGCGCTATATCGATTTTGGTTCCGGCATTGCGGTAGTAAACACCGGTCACGGCCATCCGAAAGTAAAGGCGGCAGTTCAGGCTCAGCTGGAGAAGTTCAGCCACACCTGTGTAATGGTGACACCGTACGACAGCGCAGTAGAGTTGGCCGAACAGCTAAACGAACTGGCACCGGGTAATACTCCCAAGAAAACCATTTTTGTTTCTACAGGTGCCGAAGCGGTAGAGAACTGTATCAAGATTGCCCGCGCCCATACTGGCCGTCGCGGTGTTATTGCCTTTAACGGCGGCTTTCATGGTCGCACCATGATGGCGATGGGACTTACCGGTAAAGTCACACCCTACAAAAACCTGTTTGGACCATTTCCTGGTGAAATTTACCACGCGCCATTTCCAATTCCGTACCATGGTGTCAGCGAAAAAGACTCCCTCAAGGCGCTGAATAATTTATTCAAAGTGGATATTGAGCCGCGTGATGTCGCTGCCATTATTATCGAGCCGGTACAGGGTGAGGGCGGGTTTTATCCGGCATCAAACAGCTTTATGCAGGCGCTTCGCAAACTTTGCGACGAGCACGGCATTGTGCTGATCGCCGACGAAATTCAAACCGGCTTTGCCCGGACCGGCAAATTCTTCTGCTCTGAATACTCCGGTGTCGAACCCGATTTGATGACCTCAGCCAAAGGCATCGCCGGTGGTTTTCCGCTGGCCGCAGTAATTGGTAAAGCCGAAATTATGGACGCACCAATGCCGGGTGGCCTGGGTGGTACTTACGGCGGTTCCCCAATCGGTTGTGCGGCCGCACTGGCGGTAATCGAAACCATCAAGGAAGAAGGGCTGGTGGATCGTGCCAACCAGATCGGCGCACTGTTCGGACAGCGATTGGCGGCATTGCAGTCCCAGTATCCACAACTGATTGGCGACATTCGCGCCGAGCGCGGTGCCATGATCGCCATGGAACTGGTTAACAACGGTGACAGTGAGCAGCCCAATGCCGAACTGACCAAAGCGTTGGTTGGTAAAGCGATAGAAAAGGGCCTGGTGCTGCTTTCCTGCGGTTTTTATGGCAATGTGATTCGCTTCCTGCCAGCACTGACCATCAGCGATGCACTGATTAACGAAGGACTGGATATTATTGAGCAGTGTTTTGCTGAATTGAACAGATAGAGCTTATCGGGGTGGGAGTGACTTCTTGCTACTTGCCCTGCCCTGAAATGGTCCCTCTTGAAGTGCCTGTAATCTGCAGGCACTTCGTTGCAATTTATCCCCCATAACGTTGTTATCCGGCTCCTTAATACCAGAAATTGGGAATGGTAATTATTACCATTTGCGGTTTTTCTGTTTTTTAGGCGTCACGATGATTTATCTAGCTCACTCATCTACTGGATGATACTTCTCTTGCCACATACCAAGAAATTCAAACCATAGTAAACATTTGTGCTGCAAAGGCTCCTGTTTGTGGGGCGCGGTTGCCAATCCAAGATGTTTATTGGGGTGTTGTTCCGATTTGTTCTGGGTTGGAGGTAAATTCGATATCCAGAAATAGATAAAACCTAGGGAAAAATGAAAATATTGTGGGCTATGCGTAGGGTAACCTAGACTTGGTTACGTGTACGGAGTGAGAAAATACAAGTTTCAGTCAAGTGAAAACTAAAAAGTCCAGAAGAGCAGATGCAGTGAGCGTAACCCTTATTGGAACCAGACTTCAGCAGGAGTTGCTTGAGTCACTGTTTCATAAACACAGTTTAGCCTTAAAAAAGTTTCTGAGGGGGCGGAGCGGTTGCTGTGAGCCAGAGGATGTTATTCAGGAAATTTTTGCAAAATTAGCGAAACGAAATGATCTGAAGGATAAGTTTGGTCAAGATGAAAAAAGGAATAGGGCATATATGTTCACAATGGCTAATAACATTGTGGTAGATATTGAACGATCGAACAGTTCCAGACGGCGTAACGAGGACGTGGTTCAAACACACACGCTACTTGTCGAAGATTCGTCTGAAGGTTCTCCTGAGGTGCTTGCTCAAGCATTGGAAGATTTGGAAGTAATGAAAATGACCCTGAAGAAAATGAATCCAAATTGGAGTAAGGCGTTCATGCTCAATAGATTCAAAAATTTAACGTTTCCTCAGGTGGCCGAAAAGATGGGAGTTTCTGTGAAAACGGTAGAGAAGTATGTGAGGAATGCGCTCATAGAGCTTCGAAGAGATTTGATGGATCTTCAAGGAGGTAGTTCCATATGAATTCTAGAAAAGGTACAGATCTGGCTGTTTCTCAGGCGGCAGCAGATGTCGTCAAACTATATGCGGAAGAGGCAGACGAAGAATATATCCGTCGGAGATGTAAAGAGTCTAGTGATTATGAATCTGCCTTTAATGGGTTTAATCAAATTATAGATAAGGTACAGGTGCTGTCAGATGATGCAGAGCTATTGGAAATTCTGGATGAAGATGCACTTGAGAGGAATTGGAAGTCTAAGATGGCGAATCGAAAGTCATTAATGTCTCTGGCGGCATCAGTTGTCTTTTTTGTTGGCTTGATTTTTGTGGCCCTTAATGAATATGAGCGGACGCCTAGCCATGGAAAAGTTGATCGATATATTACCAGGATTGGAGAGCTAAAAGAGTTTGTTCTTCCTGATGGTAGTGTGATGTTCTTGAACTCGGCTACAAAAGTTTTTGCAGAGTTTGATGATATGGGTAGAAAGGTTGTCTTCGATCGAGGTGAAGCTTTCTTTGATGTACGACCTGATGAGAATCGGCCGTTCACTATTGATTTGGGCCGAGAGACGATAACTGTTCTGGGTACCAGTTTTAATTTGAGAATGACATCAGATGGTTTTGTTGTTGGTGTAAAAGAAGGGAGCATCGCCCTGCATGAAAAAGGAGGGGAGAATTTCGATAAATTGAAACGATTATCTCCTTCTGAAACAGGGACTTTGATTCATGATGCGAGAGTTCCACTAAGGGTGGAGTCAGGGTTGTTGGTAAAGTTTAATAGCCGATCTCATGATTTTCTGGTAACTAGAGATAATGACGGATTCGGCATGGGTGAGTGGAAGTCAGGTATTCTGGTTTTCTCTGATGTTTCATTGTCCGAAGTTGTTAAAGAATTGAATCGTTATACAGTGAAAAAGATTTTGATCGAAGATTCATCAATTATGGAAATGAAAGTATTTGCGACAGTTCGTACGGATAATGTCGGAATGGCACTGGTTGGATTTGAGAAGATGTTGCCTATTAAAGTATCGACCTATTTTGATCGAATCGTTGTGGTAGGTGATTCCAATAGATAGTGTAGGGTAAAAGCTTCGTGGCTCCGTGTATGGGGTAGGCCTGAGTTTGTTGGCCTCTAATCTGGAACACTATGAGGTGGGTAAGTAATGAAATTACTAAAAAATGTAAACCGAAATCGTTTGTCAGTTGGTGTTGCATCTGCAATGCTGCTTTGTGCTGCAACAGCTATGGCTGAATCATCAGTATTTAAAATTGATATTAAGGCAAAAAAAGCCGGTGAATCATTGTTGGAACTTGGTAAAAAGACTGGCGTTCAGATAATGGTTCCACACAACTTGGGTAAGGCGATAAATCTGCCTAGGCTAACTGGTGAATATACGCTGACATCTGCTCTCGATAAGTTGCTGGATGGTACCGGTCTTAAGTATGAAGTTCTTTCAGATGATGCCATTTTAGTAGAGCGTGAGGATGAGGGGGCTGAAAAGGATGTTCAAAAGAAAGATGTCGAAGAGTTGGTTGTAACCGGTTCTCGGATACGTAATAGCAAACCAACATCACACGTAAAGGTGTTGACGCGAGACGAGTTAGATCGTATGGGGGTGAATACTGCAGCTGATATTGTTGCATCACTTCCTCAAAACAACAATAACGTCAATCTAGCCTCTACAACAATTAATGGAGGAGAGAATGATACGCCATATGGAACATTGGGTGAGGCAGCGGCAAACCTTAGAGGTGTAGGTTCAGAAGGGACCCTGGTCCTTGTGGATGGGCGACGTATGGCGTCTTCACCAGGTTTTTCGGCGGATGGACGTGTGAATTTGGGGACAATTCCAGCGGCTGCTATTGAACGTGTAGAGATATTACTTGATGGTGCGTCTGCAATTTATGGGTCTGATGCTATTGGGGGAGTAATTAACTTTATCCTGAAAAAAGACTATATAGGCGCTTTAACCAAAGTTCGATATGAGGATAGTGTTAACAATGCAGATAATTTTACGCTAACTCAAACACTAGGTTATTCTTGGGACTCAGGAAGTGTGTTGGCAACCATGTCTTATGGTGAGACTGATGGTGCCAGTACATATAAAGCTGGTTGGTATACTAACGATTTCCGTTATTTAGGTGGACGGGATCGACGAGCAATTAGTGGTGGCAGATATTCATCTATATATGGCCTGAGGGATTCATCAGATGATCCATGGGATTGGGTTGATGGAGTAATTGATCAAGATGCATATGAAAATTCATCTTGGGACAAGTCTGATTTAATTCTCTTTGATTATTATTCGGAAGAGGATCGAGAGGCCTTGGGGCTGTATTACGACGAACCAGCTTTGGGCCTGGAAGGAACTCCTACATCGAAGTCTAAGTCTGTTACATTGAAGGTTGAGCAGCAGTTGACTGACAGCCTTGAAGTTTATGCCAACGCACTTTGGAGTTCATCGGAAAACCATGCAGATAGAGGGCCGTTCAGGACTACGTTTGTGGTTCCGACTACAAACCCTTTCAATAAATTTGGAAAAGAAGCGTACGTAGCAAAAAATTTCTTGAATGAATTCCGCGAGCAAGGGATGCGGGGCAACTCTCAAACAAATAACTATAAGCGTGTAAGTTATGATGTTGGCTTTAAGTTTGATGCAGGATTCAAAGACTGGTTGATAGATGTCAATTACGGCTATGGAGAGGAGCAAGGTCAATACAGCTCCTGGAGTATGAGTACATACTCTGAGAATGAAGCATTGGCATCTGCTGTTGCGGGTATACAAATGAAATTTATTAGCTCAGGAAAGTATGAGCCTGTTCTGGATGGTGATGGAGAAACAATTTCAGTACCAGCCCTCAACTTGTTCGGAGATGGTTCTGATCATGACCCCGATCTCGATTTAAATTCATTAGTGATAGATAGTGCCGGCAGAGGGCCAGCGACTGTCAATGAATATTTCGATATATCAGCTGATGGAGAACTATTTGATATCTCAGGTGGTACAGTCAGGATGGCGATCAACTTGAATCATCGTGAAGAGCATCTCGACTGGAGTAAGGCTAAGTGGTTGGTGGGGTTGCGTAGTTCCACTTCAGATGATATGGCTCGTGAGGTGTTCGGCTTTGGCGCTGAGTTGTCAGTTCCATTGGTTGGGGAGGCGAATAATTTCCCAATGGTTGATAGTTTGATTTTGTCGTTGGCTGGTCGTTATGAGGATTATCGTTTTGAAGGGTATTTTTATGGTGATGATAAGCCCTTGGCTAAAAAATCCTTTGATAGTGTAAATCCTCGGCTAGGTATTGCTTGGGGTGTTACACCGGAAGTAACAATCAGGGGCTCCTGGGGTGAGTCTTTCCGAGCTCCGCCACTCGAATGGCTGCATGCAGAAGTTAAAGAAACAGAAAGGACGATTTACGACTATTATCATCCAAATCCAGAAAGTGTACCTGGCGCAGAATACTTTCCAAATGGTGATTACTGGCTAGTAAAAACAGAGAATGTGCGAACACTGTCAGGAGGTAATCCAGACCTAAAACCTGAAACGGCAACAAATACAAATTTCTCGGTTACTTATGAGCCTGAATACTTGGAAGGCTTTAAAGTAACAGCCACATTGTCAAGTATTGAGTGGGCTAATCGATTGACTCGATTGTACTGGGGGAGCCTTGAAGTACGAGAGAATCCAGAGCTGTTTCCTGAGTTGGTGGTGAGAGATCCAGATACAGGTTTAGTTACTTTTGCTGCCAGTAAGCCTGTAAACGGATGGTCAAGAAAGAATAAGAGTCTGGATCTGGATGTTAGTTATCAGATGGAAACAGATATTGGGTTCTTTGATTTCAATATATATGCGGTTGAAACATTAAAGCAATATGACCAAACCGTTCCAACGATTGCTCCCAAAGATCGTGTTGGTCTATTAACGGGTACAGATCGATTTAAGATTCGTGCCAAGGCTGGCTGGAGTGGTGATAATAAAGGCGTGACACTTTATGCCAACTGGAGAAGCGGTTACCACCTTACAGATTATTATGAAAATAAAATTTCAGACAAATGGATGCCTCACGCAACTACTTATGATTTGACGGCATATTTAGATATTCCTGAATATTCAACTAAGGTAAATTTTGGCGTTAAAAATGTGCTAAATAAGAGTTGGGATTTTATGGATTATTTTAGAGGGCCATGGGATTCTCGTAGATTTGATCCCCGAGGTCGAATGGTTTACATGGAAGTTAGTAAGGATTTTGAAATTTAAGTTGTTCGTTATGGCCACCTCTTTGTGGGTGGCCATTATATTTTAATGTGAGGGATTTTTTAATGAAGCCTATTTGTATTTTTTTAACTTCTTTGCTGGTTTCGTGTCTGGCGTGGAGTGATACTGGTTACCCTGTTGGGGTGTTTGAGTCAAAATCTACGATAGAAAGGAGCAAATTGAATCCTCCGGTTTTTGGAAAATCCGGAACTATCAACCTTTCATTTGATGATGCAAAGAGCCATAAATCTGGAATTCTGAAAATTGCAGATCAACGATGGAATCTTAAGTTTATTGGTAACGAAGATTCAACTGCACTCGAAGAGCTGATAGCGAAACAAATAGACGTAGAAGATAATGAGTTGAAGCTTCCTGCGAAGCTATTACGAGAGACTGAAAAAGAAACTGTTTACAGTGTTACGCTGCCTTTGGAGTTTGGTTCAACTAGCCAGAAAAGATTGTGTAAGGTGGGGCTGTATCTGTATTTTTCCAAAAACGATGGTTTTCCAGCAGTGGCTCGATATAGTACTGATATGTACCTGACTTCTGAGGTAAATATTGAAGGCGTTAAGCATGATTTAATTCTTATGGACATGAATTATGATGGCTTTTTTACAAAAGAAAGTGACTATTGGGTTTTAAGAAGGTCTGATGTTGAAAGTTCTGTGAGGCCAAGCGAATGCCGAAGCTTGAGTGATTTTAATTGGGCTGACGGGAAGTCCTATAAAGTTGTGCTTGTGGGAAATTTGCCTGATTCCGCAGTTGTTTCCGCTTTTGATTCAGGGCTCTCAGAGGAACAGGATAGAATTAACAGGGATTCGACTTACGCAGATAAGCAGGCAGAGAGATCTTTGGAGCCGATGAATTTTTATCATGACTTCAAAAAAGCTATCTCGGAAGCCAAGCAACAAGGAAAAATGTATTTCGTTGACTTTGAAACAGACTGGTGCGGCCCGTGTAAGCAGATGGATAGGTATGTATATACGGCAAAAGAAATTGTTGAAGCTGCCAAAGATATAATATCTATCAAGGTGGATGGGGATGAAAGTGAAGAATTGGTTAAGAAATACAAGGTAGATGGCTATCCAACCGGTATTTTATTCTCTCCTGATGGAGAGGAAGTGGCGCGATTTATTGGCTATCAGTCTATCATTCAATTAAAGAAATTTTTCGTTCAAAAATGATAGTTGCAAGAATTGACATTGTTGTTTGATCCTAGACCTGACAGGCTACGGTAGTAATCTGTCAGGTCAAACTCTATGTAATATTGTTTTCAGTTAGTTTTGGTAAGTTTTAGGTTTTATGGGCTTTTTGTTGATGGTTTGTTCCCGTTGTTGCAGGGAGTTGTCTGGGTTGGCTTGAATGGGCCAAGTTACATCTGGAAAAATTGAATCATATTTTCAACGCTTTGATAACCAATGAAGCGTTTAATCTCGTTGCCTTTTGCATCAAAAAGAATCCCGGTTGGATAAGACTTCACATTCATCTCAGAAACCAGCTCTACTTCTTCGTCCCCATCTACTTTTATACAAGTAATACCCTCGGCGGCCATTACAACGGCTTTGGCTGTGTATACGTGAGTGTCCATAGCCTTGCAAGGTGCGCACCAAGAAGCTTCAAAGTCAACAAAGTAAGGCTTTCCGGCTGATTTGGACTCAGATATGGCATCGCGAAAATTGTTTGAGAAAAAAAGAGGTTTTTTTGCTTTAGGGGCTGCTCTGTCAGCTTGATATCTGTCACGATTTGCTAGGTCCTCTTTCTCGCTAATTCCAGGATTAAATGTATGAATTGATACAGAAGTTGGATACGTATCTGTCAGAACAGCTTTATATGCAATACCATCTACCCACATAAAATCATTCATGCCACGAGGGTCTGTGTGATTGATGCGCTGATTAATATCACTGCGGCGCAGAACCCAATAGTCAGTATCTTTATCAATCAGGGCATTACTATTCATATCCTGAAGAACAATGTCAAAGTCAATGTTGTTAATGCTAACTTTAGATGTCAATGTCATGCCGACGCTAAAGCGAGCTGCCTCTGAAACGAAACCGTTTTTATCCATGGATAGATAAAATAGAACTCTTATCTTTCGGGGTGATAGGTTGGTTTCTTCAGTGTTATAGCTTATGTTTAAATAGTCCTTATATGCACAACTGGTAACACCACTCTTTTCATCTGTTCTCACCCGAAAATGTTCGATTGAAAGCTCGTACTTTCCATCCCGGTCCTGATCACATCTCAATGTCGGGCAGCCAGTTGAGCTGCTAAAGTCGCCAACTTTAATTGAAATTAAATTGTTGGCGACTGGTAATTCTCCTGTGTAACTGGATTCATCATTGTTTTTATGCAGATAAAGATTTTCTGGTTTTCCATAAATAGGAAAATATAACTTCTTATCTCTAACGATTTCGAATGAATTGGCTTGATATTTAAATTCAGATCCTAATGCACTGCTGATAAAAAGGCTAAGTGAAATTAAAGCGACAATTTTGATCATAAATTAACTCCTGGATGTATTACAATGAGCTCATTGGCTTTATGGTTGGTTCCTGGGGGATTCCTGGTGTTGCGGCACTATGGTGAATGACATGAAGGTATATGGTGAGTGTCTGAAAGGATTCAGTTCAGCTCATGAAATGGTGCATAAATGTCTGAATGAGTTGGTTGGGTGAGGCTGTCTAATTTATTTTCTTCCATCGTTTCCTAAGATTTAACAAAGTCTAAGCGAATAGGACAACCGAAGCTCTAGTGAGGTTTGGACTGAAAACTTCCAAAGCTCCCTGAAAAAGTGACAAGTTATAAAACTGGCCACTTTTTCAGGAGGGTTTTACCGTTAGTGAGTTAAGCCTTTCTTAAAGATCATAATCAATCTGGAATGAAAGATAAGCAACACGACCTCTTACATCTACTTGCACTGTGCTGTATGGAGCGCCAGCTGTGTCAAGGAATGGGAAATCTTCATTGGTCAGGTTTTTTATTCCACCGGAGATAAGAATATTGCTCTGATCAATTTCAAAATATCCACTCAGATCCACAGTCCTCCAGTCATCAACTCGTTTTGGAGTGCCTCTTGAGGTATATGCGAATCCATCCCTGTGATTAAAGATCAGATCCAAACCTTTACCACTGCCAGTCCATGACAGGCCAACTCGGCCAGCCCATTCCGGAGCACCACCTTGAGTGTCGAGCAAGGATACTCTCGGCGATTCCGCGTTTATTTCGTCGTATTGCTTCAGTGAGTGCATTGCGACCAGTTCTACCCCAAACTGTCCAACTTTTGTGTCAAAAATGTAGTTGGCATCAAAGTCGAGACTCTTCGTTCTGCGGGTGGCGATGTTTACCGGCAGAACCCGGAAACCAATCAGCGTTCCATCTTCATCTCGCACTGCGATATTGGGATCGGAGTAAACAGCTTTACCTTCTGACTCACCGATAAAGCCCGGCCAAGGGTAATATTTTTTAATTCGATTGGTGTAATCAATGTCTGAATAGGTAACACCAAATACAAGTCCTTCAATAAACTCTGGAGTAAGCTTCACACCAAATGTTTTAGAAACGGCTGTCTCTGGTTTCAGGTTGGGGTTTCCACCCCATTGGGTGTCTACAGTAATGTACTCTTCATTAACCCAGTCATAGGTATAGGTAGAGTATGCATCAGCTTCACCAACATCTGGGGTGGGTGGATCCATAACATCCTGGAAGCGTGGCATGATAAATGACTGGCCCCAGCTGGCGGTGAGCTGAACTGACTCCATCGGATTCCAAATTACATCCAACTTGGAGGTAACCTTGGAGTTGACGGCTCCATCATCATTAAGTATCACGAAACGATCAGGGTCATCTCTATCGGCTCTGAAGTTATATTGGACCTGGCCTAAGTGGTTTTCATGGCGGTCGTACCTGGAGGCTACTTTGAGGTAAAGATTTTCACTGACCTGAGAACCAAGCTCAATAAATGCGGCTAGTGAATCACGCCCTGGGTACGGGTGAGCTGCAGTGTTATCATAAAAGCCCTTGGATAGATCCAGTGTTATTTCTGTAGATTGCAATCCGGCAGCAAACCTTACTTCGCGCTCCCACAGTGTTAACAGCTCCCCGTCAACTTTCAGGTTCCAGGAAGATGATTCACTGGAGTTTTCTGTGTCGTAAAATTTGCCCCACAGGTTGGAAATCAGCGGTGATTGAGCGCTGCCATTACCAAATGGGTTAAATGCCTCAGAAGGATCGAGAGAGTTTAAAAGAGTATCCCAGGTCCCCGTGCTATCGTTTGTGGGACTGTAGTTAAAACCGAATTGGTCTAATTTGGTGCTGTCTTCATCGTGGGAGTAAGTCAGCTCTAGCTGCCAATCTTTAAAAGGCAGTGAGTAATTTGCACCAATTACGCCACTTCTGGATTGTTGTCTGGTGAAAACCTCTGTTGCCCCCGGAATCAGGCCATTTTCAACCTCATTTTCAAAGCTGTAATAAACTCTTACATCTCTGTCTAGTTGATTGAAAGGGTTGTCCGCTGAAATGTTATACCAGTATGCAGAAACAGACCTTATTGATTCGGTTTTGTTATCAGTGAATCGGAGATCACCAAAGATCTCAAGATCCTCATTGAGTTCGTATTCAAAATCCATGGAGATTGAAGAGCTTTTTGCATAAGGTCTGACATGCTCCCTGGCAGAAGCTTTGGTACTTGGCGTGGAGTCAGTTAGGTCAGCTTCACTCCAGTCTTCAGTTCCATCAAAAGAATCTGGCAGGGAGCCGAGATAAGCCCAACCATTGCCAATATTCCTGATACGACCTGGAGTGGAGTAATACGTGATGTAGTCATACCAGTTGGTTCCCCCGAATGAGCTTTTATCAGCGCCGGTATAACCAGCTTTTGAGGCGGAAACTGGGGCATTTTCTTGTAGGCCAGCGTTAAAGGTTACACGATACTTTTCCCCGGACAGAGTAATTGTCTGGCTTATCTCTTTCTCACTGTCACCATTTCCAATAGAAGAATATCGAACACTGGTTGAGCCGCTGGTATATTCCCCTTTCTTGGTAATAATGTTGATTACACCGCCCACTGCATCAGAGCCATAGATCGCGGATGCGCTATCAAGCATCACATCAATTCTTTCAACGGAAGCAAGGGGGATAGTTGATAAGTTTACTGCGCGACCCTGGCTGGTCGCTGTACCTGCTTTGCGTCGGCCATTAACCAAAACCAGCGTAGCGGCACTTCCCAATCCTCGTAAGTTTGCCATTGAGGTTCCCTGGGATGAAGGGGTCAGGACGCCATCATAAATTTCATTCGAGCTCTCCATCGATGAAGCAGTGTTCATGGTAGAGACGTTTTGAGGTAAAGACCTGATTACATCCTCAACAGTAGATGCGCCCAGTCTGCGAAATTCTGTTCTGTCAATTTGAATTACTGGTGATGCGCTTCTTGCGCCACGAAGCATTGTTCCTGTTACAACAACTTCCTCAACTTCCTTTTCTTTTTCAGCTGAGTCAGATTTTTCTTCTTCATTAATAACAACAAGCTCGTCTGAACGAAACTCGTAAGTCAGACCAGAGCCACTTAACATGAGATCCAGTGCCTCGGACAGAGTAAATTGACCCTTGATCGCATCCAAAATAACTTTGTCTCCCAACTCTTGAGACAGAACAATTTGCACGCCTGAGGTTTTAGACAGCTCTACCAGTGCGGAGCCAATTTTTTGACTGGAAACATCCAGTTCTAAAGTTTTTTGGCCTGCTGCCATCAGGTTTCCGGCACCAAGTACCAGTGATGCTGCAACAGCTAAAGCAAGTCGTTTGTTTGTAAATTGCTTGGTTGCTTTCATATTTACCCACCTATTAATTGTATTGATTTAAAACCATCAAGATCCAAATTTATGAATCTATAAGTGCACGTCTAAGCAATTACAAAACCCTATATCATTTTGTTGCAGATTTTATTGTCGACCGACGATAACAATTCGATCGATATAAGTTTTGACCGTTACAGGTAATGAGGCTTCAATTCCCATCAGGGAAATGTCCAGTCGATCCAGGCGAATCCCGGCATAGAGCTTCAGGTCCATTATTGATGTATCCTCAATTAGGATTTTCTTTGCTGAATATCGGTTCAATTCTTTTACAACCTCTGAAAGCGGAACGGCATTAAAGCCAATCATTCCGGTTCGCCATTGAAATAACGAGGATACGTTTTCCGGTTTTGTGGCTTTAATACCGTGCTCTTTTAGGTCGTAATCAATCACCATACCTGCTTCAATGCGGTACTGGCCGGTTAGTAGGCGGGGAGATGGTGTGGTCTCATCCAGCAGTGGTGCAGCCAGAGATGGAGTGGTGCTCGGTTGGTGAATTGCAACGATCCCTTCAACAACTGCCAGCTTAAAATGATCAAGATCATTGCGAATGTTGAACGCAGTCCCCAAGGCAGTGACTGATCGACCGTCCACCTGCACAGTAAACGGGCGATTCGCGTCTTTGGCCACTGCAAAATAAGCTTCGCCGCGATCAAGAACGATGCGGCGTTCATTGTCGCTGATTGCCACTAGTAATTGTGTGGCTGTATTTAGGGTTATAACTGAACCATCCTCGAGCTCTACCGTTTTTTGCTCTCCTGTGCGAGTGATATAACGGTCAAATTGCATTTGCAGGGGTTCGTTCAGCTTTATGACAAGAAGAGTGATAATTACGCCAATCAGCACGGATGCCGCTAGCGCAATTGGTCTCCAAGGAAGCTGTCTATTCGGAAAGTCTGAATGTGGTTGATCGATGTTTTCCAGTAATTTCTGGATGTCATCATCATTGGCGAGTTGTTCTATGTCCGAAAGCATGTGCAGTCCCTTTAGTAGGGCCTGTTGCTCGGCAGCGGGACGCTCTCGCCAATTAGATTCTGCAGCGCGCGCCTCCTTAGCCTGATCGCCTGACAACATATCGACAATTCTGTTAGCTGCACGCTTTTGGGCGTCCATTGTTCGACCTTTTCCTATCACGCTCTTCTCAATCATTTCTTGGTTTCCTGATGACCTCGTATTGAGATCACTCCCAGCGCCTCAGTTCATCTGCAGCAATTTGTAATTGTTGAAGTGCTTGGCGCATATACTGTTCAACCTGCTTTACGGTAATTCGTCTTCGGGCAGCAATTTCCTTTTGTGTCAAACCCTTGAAGCGATTTAGTAAAAAGACTTCGCGTGTACCGGGCGACATCCCTAGAATTACTTGTTTGATATAGTCAAGTTGCTCCCCGGATAACGCTTGAATTTCCGGCGATAAGCTACATACACGATGATCTTCCTCACCTGGCAACAATGTCTCTCTCTCTAAATGGCGTCGTCGGACAGACTTTTGACGCTCCTTGTCGACCATAAGGTTGTTGGCCACTGATACCAGATAAGAGCGAGTTGATGATTTATCCGGGGGCAGGCGGCTTTCGGCATCTGGAACTCCCGCCACTTTACTGAATACCTCTTGCACCAGGTCTTCAACACTTTCATCAAGTCCAATACGAGCACGAAGAAAAGCTTCAACTGCGCTGTGGTGCAGCCTGAACAATTGTTCAAGCCATTGGCGCCCCCCGCCATCAAGACGCTTGAAAACGACAACATTTCCTCTTGTTCTATACATGTCAGCTCTAAAAAAGTACCTCACTAATTAGCACACGTATCTGGCGCACCAAAACCCTATATCTCTCTCAGTTTTTTTACGTACCAAGCACTAAGGAAGGTTGGATATGAATTGATAGAAAATTGACTGATTGTGACTGTATTGGAGAGACTCAAACTAAAATCTCACTATGAATTCACAATTTATCCTTGTGAATCATAGATATAGCGTTTCTATGGGCTTGGGGTGAAAGTTCCAAAGCGAAGGCTGGTTAGCGAATGAAGTGCCTAAGGCGCTCTTACAAAGGTTGCATTGCGATTTGAGTGGAAATCAAAACCCTCAATGTGAGGTGCTTTTATTGCTGCCCTGCGGGTTACTCGACAATGTGATTAGCTTATTTCCAGAGCCCCCTCTTTAACTAGTTGATTAATGGAGGGCTGATTAAGGCTGATTGGTTATTTACAGGATTTGGTTAAAGTAACAAGCTGCCAATAAAAGTTATTCAATTTTAACGATTAACAAACTAAAAATCTGTATCAGTGGCTATGAACTTTCATTTAGGGTGGCTACTTGGTGACCACCCAAAGAGCATGAATAACTCCAGGTATTACTCCGAGAATCCATAAAATAATATTAAGAACCAGATATTTGTTCGCCCTCGATTTTACATAGGCAGCTACTGGCGGAACGATAATGGCAAGAATAATTAGTAATAAGTTATTCATAAATTTTCTCAGTCGCTATCTTAGTAAAGAGAAATTACTCCAGCGGCGTATCAATAATTTCAGCTAACTCGACACTGCCGCCTGCTGCAAGTATCGGACACTTTTGCGCCTTTGTAATGGCATCAGTCAGGGATTGGGCTTCAATCATACTGTAGCCAGTGGCTGGATTACTGCCGCCGTGATTAAGCACCGTACCATCACTGGTCACTGTGGTAGAAATACCTACCGGGTTGCCACCATCCACAACGGATGAGCCCAAATTGGCAAACCAGTCTCCCCAGGCTTCCATTACCTGATTCATCTCCTCAGGTTCCGGTGCTCCACCTCCGTGATAAATAAATAGATATTGAGCCATGATTCTTCTCCATTAATCGTAGACAGATAGTAGGGCAGGGTGAGAGAGTGGGCCAGTGAAGTAATTACGGAATTGATTAGTAGTCATCTGTCAAAATTGTAATCCAGCTCAACCAACTCTAAATGGTTGCCTTCAGGGTCCATGTAAGTGGTTGTCAGGCCAAATCCCTCATTGTGCGGAGCAATCACTTCCTTGGCGCCCAAAGCTTTCAGTTTCTCAATAACCATATCAAGAGATGCCACATTAAATGCGATAGTAGTGGTGGAGTATCCTGTGGCAGATTTGGCCAGGTTTTCTGGTGGGTGAATGCCAAAGTGAACCTCGCCAATATCTGCGCCAAAGTGAACATGCAGGTTGCCATGTTTTTCTGGCTCAAAACTAATGTCCATTATTGCAGAATAAAATTTGGCTAATGCCGCAGGATCTGCCGAGGATAGAATAACGCCGCAGATTGATTTCACCATATGAACATACCTTGATAGGAATGTTCTATGGATTTTAGTATCAAATTGAGGCGCTAAAGACGAATTTGTCGATTTTCCATATAAAGAATATGAGGCTCTCCTTTCAGGGCTGAATAATTGACTTTGAAAACAAAGGGTTAGCAGGTTTGTTAAAAAGCATAGATAACTTGCTATCTTTGTAAGGAGATTGAAATTACACGTTTTTGGGAACTAATCAAATCAATATGAATATCGAGCAAATTAAGGCTGTTGAAGATGTAGCTGAACTGCTTCAGGATAGTTCTCTGCCAACATCTGATTTAAAGGTGGATAATAATAATTTTTTCTTTGGCATATATGATGGCGATGTTTTGACATCATGTGTAGGCGTTGAGGTGCTTGGTGAGATAGCCCTACTGCGTTCGCTTGCTGTTTTGCCATCAAGGCAAAGGAAAGGTGATGGGGCGGCCTTGGTTAGGCATGTTGAAATATTTTGTGCGTCAAAAGGTGTAAAGGCGATTTATCTATTAACTACAACAGCCACTTCTTATTTTTCTATGTTTGGCTACGCTTCTGCACCCAGAGAGAGTGTGCTGGAGTCAGTTAAAAGCACCACACAATATTCGTCAGTATGTCCGGGCTCGGCAAAAATCATGTTCAAAAAATTGGATCCATTCTATAGTTGAGTTGTTTTAAAGATAAAATTTTGGTTGATAGGTATGCATCTGATCTTAAGAAAATCTCTAATACTACTTTCCCTCTTTGTTTTGAATGGCTGCCTAGGCATGCCCGAACCGGTCAAGCCAGTGACTGGCTTTGAGCTGGATCGGTATTTGGGTAAGTGGTACGAAGTTGCCCGCTTGGATCACTCTTTTGAGCGTGGCCTGAGCGATATCACGGCAGAATACAGCTTGAAAGAGGATGGCGGTGTTCGGGTGCTGAATCGGGGTTTTTCGACAGCTAATAAAGAATGGCAAGAAGCCGAAGGCAAGGCGTATTTTGTCAATGAAGAAACCGAAGGTTATCTGAAGGTATCTTTCTTTGGGCCGTTTTATGGCTCATATGTGATTTTTGAACTGGATAAAAAGGGCTATCAGTACGCGTTTATCTCCGGCCCGAACACAGATTATCTATGGTTGTTATCGCGAACGCCTTCGGTGGATCCGGCAGTGATGGAGAAGTTCAAGGCGATGTCCAAGGCGCGTGGTTTTGATGTTGATAAGCTGATCATCGTTGAGCACTCAAACCAGGTTGAGTGATCAAGTAACCGCATGGGCGAGTTGCGTTTTGACTGACACCGATCAAATACTTGAGTAAAACTGTAGGTCATACTGCCTAACAGTTGAGTCTAAATTGTGAATGACTCAGGTCTTACGAGAGTGATTGCTATGCAACCGTTACCACACAATTATGTTGTTACCGCCCGCTCCCAGCAAGAGGGCGATATAGTTCTTGATCAAGGCAGTGCCACGCGGCTTATCAGCAATGCGCCTCCCGGATTTGGTGGCCCGGAAGGGTACTGGTCGCCAGAGGACTTGTTTGTTGGTGCGGTTGCGGACTGCTTTATTCTCACCTTCCGGGCCATTGCCCGTGCTTCCAAGCTGGAGTGGCAGGCGCTGGAGTGCTCTGCTGATGGCGTATTGGACAAGGCAGACGGAAAATTGCAGTTTACCGGGTTAACGATCAAAGCTGCTTTGACCGTTTCTGCGGATGTAGATGCTGCCAAGGCAGAACGCGTGTTACACAAGGCCGAGGAAAACTGCCTTGTGACCAACTCTATGAAATGTCCGGTTTCCCTTGAGGTAACGGTAAGGAACTGAGTTTCCGGTTTACTGGATACCTTCCAGTACAATCTTCCCGATCGTAGATCCCTGCTCAATCAGTCTGTGCGCTTCGCACAGACTGGCGGGTGACATTGCACCCAGATTTTGGCGTAGTGTCGTTTTGAGGGTGCCGCGATCCACCAGTGCAGCCACACGATCCAGTAGCTCACCTTGGGCGCTGATGTCTTTAGTCTGCTGCATTGGACGAGTGAACATAAATTCCCAGACAAAACCGACGCTTTTCGGCTTGAGAACGTTCATATCCGGTGTCTGGTTAAAATCAACGATACTGCAGATCATTCCCTGTGGAGCGATTAATTCCGCCATAGCGGAAAAATGCTGGTCGGGGCTGTTGCAACACAGGATATAGTCAGGCGCAGGTAGTCGCTTTTGGCGAAACTCAGAAACCAGGTCGCTGCGGTGGTCCACCACAGAGTTGGCTCCCATGTTAAAACACCATTGACGGCTTTGCGGACGTGACGCCGTAGCAATAACGTTCAGGCCACCAATCTCCCTTGCCAGCTGTATGGCCATAGAGCCTACACCTCCGGCTGCACCAATTATCAGCAGTGTTTTATTTCGGTCGTTGTCACGGTTTATTTTCAGGCGGTCAAACAGCGCTTCCCAGGCTGTGATGGTGGTCAGTGGCAATGCAGCGGCTTCGCTATTGCTGAGCGATGTGGGGCAATGGCCGGTGATCCGCTCATCCACCAGTTGATGGCTGGCATTGCACCCGGGGCGAGTTATGTCCCCGGCATAATAGACTCTGTCACCGGGTTTGAATCGGGTTACTTTAGGACCTGTTGCAATCACGGTACCCACTGCATCCCAGCCGAGAATTTTGGGCGGATGTTGAGGTGTATCTGTTCGAGCGCGTATTTTGGTGTCGATGGGGTTAACGGACACCGCACTGACTTCAACCAACAGGTCGTGATTTGCTGGTTCGGGATATTCCATCTCAAAGGTGACAAATGCATTGGGATGTTGCAGTTGCAGCTTGCCGCTGTAGCCAATGACTTTCATGTTTGCCCACCTGGATTATCGAATTTTTGGTGAATTTTTAAGGAGTTCAGTATAGCGATTACTGTGGTGGGGTAATAGCAACTAAAAAGCAGTTCCCTTCACTGTAAAGTGATCATGTCCTGATAGTTGTCGGCAATGAGCCTGGCATCGTCGTGATCGAATTTCACACTGGGAAGGGCAGTAAGATCAACCACCTGCTGCCCTTTGAAAAGCCTGGTGGGGTCAACGTTGAGCGCTACCGTTGTGTTGGATCCACCAAACAGGTTTTCTGCAAGCAGGGAGTTGCCAAACAGACTTGCAGTAAACAGCGATGGTGCCAGATTAAACTCCAGGGGTTTATAGTTCTCGTCAAAACCAATGTGGTAAACCAGAGGTATTAACTCTCCTCCCGTATCCAGCTGCCCTTCCAGTAGTACAAATTTGTATCCCACGTCCCAGCTCCAGGCCATGCGGCTATTGGGGTTCAGGTCTCCGCGACTGGCGATTGATTTATTGGCGTTGGGATCCACACCAATGGCGAAGCTCAGGGTGTGGTATTTGTTGTTGGGAATTCCCTCCAGAGTAATTGCGTAGCTTGGGCTGGCGCCATCAAAACGTGCCAGGTGATAGCTGTCGGGCTCGACATAGCTTTCACCGTCTGCGGTCAAAACAATATTGGTCAGGTAAAACTGAAAATCCCGAATCTTGAAATTTCCCTCTCCGCCGGGGTTGGGATATTTGAGTTGGTTGAGAACCAGTGGCTCGCTGTCGATGATGGCATCAAGCCGCAAGGTCAGGTTGATGACGGGGGCCGGACGTAATACCAGATAAAGTGCTGTAGCCAAGACTACAGCGACCAGGAAAGTAATCAGCGGAATGTGTTTTCGGGTGGCGGTATTCATGGCTTTACTCGGGTGAAGTGTGAAGATTCGTTGGTTGATCATCAGGCACACTGTCAGCAGCAGGGTTGGCAGGACTGAATGGATTGGCAAAGTCGGGGTTGGTCAGCAGGCTCTGATCGGTCAGGGTGTGTAAAAACGCGATAATGGCCTGCTTTTCGGCATCAGACAGGTGCAATTCGATCGGTGCGTCCTGGCCTTTACTGAGGTTAGTCGCCTCGGCAATCAGTGGGCTAAGAGTGTTACTGCGCATGACGCCGTTGTCATAGTGTTCCAGTACTTCTTCCAGTGTGGCAAAGCGGCCGTCGTGCATGTAGGGCGCGGTGACGGCAATGTTGCGCAGCGAGGGTACCTTGAACATGCCGCGATGATTAGGGTCGTTAGTAACGGTTTGCAGGCCGGGACGGAGATGCTGTTCATCGTCCAGGCCGTTATTGGAAAAGCCGTCGTAAAGTGTATTGAAGCCGCTGGTGAGAAACTGGCTGTGACAGTCGATGCAGTTACCACCGCGCAAACTGACTTTGACATCGGGGTGGGCCATAAACAGTTTGCGGCCCAACTCCTCCTGTTCGCTGAGTTTTAATTCACCGCGCAGGTACTGATCGTATTTAGAGTTATCAGAGACCAGTGCGCGCTGAAAGGTGGCCAGCGCTTTGGCGATATTCTGGGGCGTGATGTCGCCATAGGCGGCGGCAAACAGTTGTGGGTATTGTGGGTCAGCCTCCAGTTCGCGAACCAGTTCATCGAGATTCTGGCCCATTTCATTGGGGTCCTGAATTGGGGTCAGCGCCTGATCTTCCAGCGAGGCCGCCCGGCCATTCCAGAAAAAGTGTTGCGGTCCCCACATCAGGTTGACCAGGCTCATACTGTTAAAGTCGAGCGGTTTGCCACTAATACCAACGGCGGTGCGTTTGCCGTCGGTAAAGGCCAACTCCTGAAGGTGACAGGTGGCGCAAGCTACCGTGTTGTTTGCAGAAAGTTTAGTGTCGTAAAACAACCGCCGGCCCAGCTCAAAACCCTCATTGGTGAGGGGGTTGTCGTCGGGGACGGTGAAATGACCAAATACAAAGGGGGCGCTGAAACCACTCAGCGGGGTGGTAACCGGTGGTGGAGTTGGACTCCGCCAGACCATCAGTGCTCCGGCTAGCAGAACGCCGATGGCTGGCACATAAAGAGCCTTGCGTTTCATAATTCAGGGCCACACCCGGGTGGCCATTTCAGTGAGGCGCTCAATGGTGGTGAACAAACCCGGAGCCAAACAGTGCCTCGACGTTTTCGACCCCTTTTTGATAGCGATCCTTAAAGTTGATGGTAGCCAGTTTTTCACTGCTGGCAAGATCATGCACGGTAATGGTGTGGGCGTTAACCTTGGCGATGAAGTCGACATCGGTGGGGTCATTGTCCTCAGCCGAGCCCAAATTCAGCAGGTTGTTTTGCACAGCGATCAATTTGCGGCCCGAACCAGACGGATAAAAGATCATATGGTGCGCGCCTAGGTCGGACACAATGTCCGGGCCGGACGAAACCAGCTCGGGCAGTTTGTCGAGATGGTAGCGCTTAACCACGCCGGGTATGGAATGGCTGATAAACAGTTCGGTTTCGTTGCCGTAGAACTCAAGCGGTACGCCGGTGCCCTGCTCAACACCGCTGTACGCCACTTCCGGTGCGCCAAAGCTTTTGTCGTCCGCGTTGTAAGGGATTCTCCAGGTTTCAAACCCGAACATGGTGTTCACCAGTACGGTAGGCTGCACATCGGCCACAATGCTGGGTCGCAGGAACAGCACTTCCACCGGGGATGACGGGAAGCCAACCGGCTTGGCGTCTTCGATGGTAATGTTTTCAATGGGCTCGAACGTGTTCAGGTCGATCACAGTTACGGCATTGCCGACCCCGGTTTGCAGGTCGGGGTGCACAGTGGAGCTGACCACCATTCGGTCACCATAGGCCGAGAGGCCGTGGGGATACATGATGTAAGGGCCATCTTCCTGCTCACTTTTACGGGCAGTGATAATTTTCACCACTTCGTTGGTCTGCGGATCAAATACACCAATTGAGCCACAGTCCGACTGGTCGACACCGGTACCGCCCATAAAGGTGACAAACATGTATTCCTGTCCGTTGACTGTGTGCCACATGATGTCTTCACCCACTTGCTGATTCTGGGTGTCCAGGCAGGTATAGCCGGTGATTACTGGTGAGCCGGTTGCGTCACGGTTCAGGCCAATTTCGGCCAGGCTGCATTTGGGATCGAGGCCAGTGGCGTACAGGCGACCAGTGGGGCTGTAGTAGAGGTGGTGCAGGGGCTGTTCAAAGCCGCTGAACTCATATTCACTGAGGATATCGCCAAACTGGGGCGATTCAGGGTCCAGCTCGACAATAGCGATACTGTGGCTGGTGCCCAGAGTCGGCAGACCGCGCAATAGCACCATAGCCTGGGTTTTCTCATTGACAGCAGTTTGGACAGTGTCAGCGGGCTTAGTGGTCTCTGCGGGTTCTTTAGAACAAGCTGCTAGCAGTAGGCCTATGCCCAGCAGTGCGATGTAGAAGAGGGAAGTGGCACTCCGTCGTTTCATGGTAGCCTCCATCAAGGGTCGAACTATCAGCAAAGTACAGATGACTGGAAAAAGGATAGAAGCCGGAGGGGGAAAGGGCAATTTCCATGCCTGTTGGTAAGGGTGTGGGTTAGGTGTGAAAAATCGAGACTGTAGATAAAGTTGTATAACTTGCATCAGTTCAGACTAAATCTGACACATCCCTTTGAAAAACGGAGGATTACCGGCTTTGATTGAAGATGACGAAACCTGAAAATCAAAACCTAAAGAGGTAACCCTCACGTTGAATACGAATGAACGTATTATCAAACACAAGGAAGGGTTGTTGAATCATGGCGGATGAACTGGGCAAAGCACAAACAAGACACGACGTACGCTATAAACCAAATAAAAGCCTTAATTATAATATTCATCCTTCACTGTTTCATGGCGCGTAATTTGCCATTAAGGGAGGTTAGTCTCCTCACTTGGCTAAATATCGCCACCCATCAAAATTCCCCGCGAATGCTAACGATCAATCCGTAACCATCTTCCAGTTTCGACTTTTCGAAAAAACTCAACTGATCCGTGCGGCGGAGATGGAAGACCTCTCTGGCGTATGTAGAACTACGGCAGGTCAGGTCCTGAGCTTCCACTCTCGCGGTCAAGCCAAACAAATTTTTGTGTTCGACAAACAGACCAAGCCATAGTCGTCGGTCTTTTGAGGAAACTTGATCGAGACGCACCCTGTCAGCCTGCCAATCGCGAATCACTTTAATGCCCCAGGCGATGTTGTTGTTCTGGATGTCGTGGCGTATCTCCATATCCAGTTTGGCAAGTTTATCTCCGCTGATTGGCCTCATATCGGCAGTCAGGGGGTCAGCCACCTCACTGTTTTGATAGTCGATATCAAGGTTGGTCTGTACTCCCGGCAGACCCAGGGAGTCGAACTTAACAGTAGTTGTTGTGGCCAGTCCGTAACGCTCTGCGCGACTGATGTTGCCAGGTGCCTCTCCCGTCGAGCCAATCGGGATTTGATCGACAATATCAGATATGTATTTCTGGTAGGCCCGCAGGTTAATTACCCCCATCGAACCGAAATTGATGACACTCTCCAGTTCTATCAACCAGGTTTGCGGTGGTACCAGATTGGGATTACCGGCATCGGCAGTATTGTCTTCCAGGTTGACCGAGGCCACAAAATCATCGAAGTCCAGCTGCCCAACCTGGCGTTCCACTTTGGCACTCAAGGACCAACTTGCATTGGGTCGCCAAGCCAGCGATGCAAAACCCTTGGGGCGGACAAATTCACGGGTTTGTCTCACGCTGCCAGATTGGCTGATCTGCGAATATTCCACACCCAGTGACAGTTGCATGGAAAGGGTGTTGGTGAAGGGGCGACCGTAGCTGATATTTGCTTCGCGGCGCTGTTCTTCGACACTGGAATTGGCGTGTGGCAATTCGACAACGGATACATCACCGTCCGGTGCGATATTCTCCAGAGTTGCGGCAGCGTCCAGAGAGTTAAAGGCCACTTCACTTGAAAGCTGCCAGCTGTGGATTTCGCCTGCTGTCCATGAGTATTCCCCGCGGACAATTTTCTCGGCTTCGTCCTGAACTTTATGGTAGTGAGTTTGCACTGTCGGCGTGAGGTCGGCGTATTCGGTCACACGGCGATTTTCATAAGGGCTGTGTTCGAAACGATACAGGCTGATAAGTTTCAGACGACCCGAGCCAATACCCATTTCAAAGTCGACGCCCAGTTCACCGCTGCGCTCCCGCTCGCTGCTGGTAAAACTGCGCTTCAGAAAGAGGTCGTCTTTCACAGTGGGGCGGTAAGATTGATACTCCTCCTCATCGTCGACAAATCGACGCCGGTATTTGGACGTTATCGTCAGCACTGATCCTGCGTCGCCCTCGAAGCTCAGGCCGGCAGCCAGGGTTGGATCGGTATGGTAGTAGTAGGTGTTGATATCGCGGTGTTCAAGCCGCTCGCCGGCGCCATTATAGACACGCTCAACGCCGGTTCGCCCGCGCTTGTAGCCGGTGCTCACCAACCCGAGGTTATAGCCAAGCCGGCCTTTGTTACCTTTGAGCGAAACCTCCCCTTCGGTAAGCATGGGGTCGTCCCCTCGGTCAAAGCGAGGAGCCCAATTGAAAGTGCCAGAGAAGCCGTCTTCCGCCAGAACTACACTGACTACCTGTCCAGACAGGCCCGGTACTGAGCTGATGGCTCCATCGAATACTTCTAGCTGCACTACGCCAGAGGCCGAGATCCGCTTCAGGATGTCAGTAACGCTGTCATCCTTGGAGGTGATGCGTTTCCCGTTGATCAGAACATTGCCACTGGCCTGGCCGAGACCGCGCTGATTGCTATTGCGGTTTTTGATACTGAACCCCGGCACCTGCTGGACCATATCCAATGCAGTTCGGGGGGAATAGCGATCGAAATCAGAGGGCAGGTGAATCACTATTTCATCACCATTGGTACCAATTTCAGAAGGAGCTATATCGGCAATAACTGGTGCAGAAATAGCACCAAGCATTAAGAAAGTATTGGAAAACTTCATGGATTTGCATTCAAGAGTTTGAGGAAGGTTATGCAATAAATGAGTAAATGCACTCGGGCGCTGGATAACTTGGCGCTTACCTACAAGCAGAAACGAAAGAAAAAAACTGGCGTCCCAGTTGTACTGAAAAAAAGTCCCTGCCGAGAAGGATGGTGGGGCTCGGCAGGGCTAAGGGGACTAGTTCACTTCTTCTAGTGAGCGTTCTGCAAAAGTCAGCATCCTTTTATCGCCAGCCTTTTTGGCTTTCGCAATCATATCTTCCAGCATGCTCCTGGCGGTTTCTTTCTGGCCGAGCCTTGCCAAAAGGATTGCATAGTGTGGTATTGCGTAACGCTTGTAGGACTTATCCTGCATCGCCTTCTTGGCATATGGCTCTACCTGGCCAAGCACCTTGGTGTCTTTGCAGCCTGCGTTCAGAAGATCTCGAACAATGCCCATATATTGATGGCTTTTTGCATTCTTACCCAGCTTCGCAAGGTATTCTTCACTCAATTGCAAGTAATCGCTCCATTGCGACTTGGAAAGAGCGTAGTTCCGGTTACCTGCCAGGCGGTGCAAGTCATATACTTCTTCCAGGGATTCGCCGGCCAGCCCCATAGCCTGGGCAATGTCGGAGTTCATGCCACTCAGTTTATACACGTCCGCCAGGCTGCCTTTGATATCTTCCAGGTACTCCCGGTAAACAATATCCCCATTAGAGGCGCTTGCCTGAATGGCGGAGGTGTTGATTTGGGATATTTTGGACGCCAGCTGCTCAGGGGAGATTACTTTGGCAAAGTCACTGTAGTGGTCGAAGAGAAATGCAATAAAGCGGTCTTTCCTGTCGCGGAAATATTTGACCCCGATGGTGTAATCCTCTTCATTGATCCAGTCGGTCGGGTTGCCTGCGTCAAAATACTCTTTGGCCAGTTGAACCAGCTCCTCATTCATTCGGAATGATTCATCATACGCTTTGGCGCCTAGCAGGTACGCCTTGATGAATTCGCCATCCCGGCGCCCGGCCTGATAGTCTTTTTCGAGTTCTGCCAACGAGCGAAGGTCACCGGTTGCCTTTTTGCCTTCCTGAATAAATGGAAAGGCATCCTTGTATCCGGTGGCCCTGTGTGCAAGGTTGCCGGTGCCGTCAATGTAGAGCAGGGTCGGATAGGCGCGCACTTCATATTGTTCTGCGAGCTCCGGGCCATTTTGCTCTTCATCTTCGGCATTCAGCTTGTAGTTGATGAAGTTTGCGTTGTAGTACTCTCCGACGCGGTCTTGCGTGAAAATGGTTTTGGCCATTTTTTTGCAGGGGCCGCACCAGTCAGTGTAGACGTCGACAAAGATCAGTTTTTCTTCTGACTTTGCTTTTTCCAAAGCCTCTTCCCAGGTGCCGTGGAAGAATTCAATTCCAGCAGAAAATGCACTGCTGCTGAATAAAAGTGATGCTATCAAAAATAAGGATTTTTTCATTATTCCCTCCAGTGAATATTAAAAAACACGAGCCGGAAACCGGCTCGTGTATAAGGTGTGGTGCTTAAAGTTGAAACTCTTTCTTGAGAGCTAGGTAGATAGTTCTGCCTCTGGTATCTATCCGTGAAATATCAAAAGGCATTCCGCTTCTTACATCGGCAAATGGGTATGGGGTGTGGAACAGATCTTTAACGCCGCCAGAAATTTTCAAGCCGATATCGTCCATGTGATAGAAGCCTGACAGGTCAACAGTGTGGTAGCTTTCGACTCTTCCAATAAGCTCATTGCTATTACCGCCAAAAATCGACGACACGTTGTTGTTGTAACTGTTGGAGTAATTAATAAACAGGTCAGCCCCCATGTTTTCGACATACCAGCCCAAGTTGGCACGGGCACGCCATTGGTCCGGACCAAAAACAGTTCGGTCAGTGTAGATAACCTCTGTACCTTCAGTGATGGCGTCAGACAGCTCGCCGGTATAGGTTCCAGAAAGACCGGTAATGAACGTACCCAAATCTGTGTCGAACTCATAATCAACACTAAAGTCGACGCTCTTGCTCACCCGCTGGGCTACGTTGATAGGGAAACTGTTTACACTCTCGATGACTCCAAACTCATTCCGGTTCACAAAGTCGTTGTTGGAATAGAGAACTTCTGGAGGTGTATCACCAGAGGTGGTGAGCACAGTAATACGGTTGTTCTGCTCGATCTTGCTATAGGTTACTGACACTCGTAAACCTTCCAGTGACATGGGTGTCCAGTCAAAGCCCAAGGTCATCGTGTCAGCAATTTGCGGTTTCAATTCCGGGTTGCCACCCTTATAGCTTTTGACATAGAAGGTAGTTGGTGGATTGTCCCGAGGATCAAAGGGGTCGCCGTCAATCCTAGTTGGGTAGGCACTGAGCTCTTGAGGTCGGAGCAGCTGGGATAATAGCGGTGCGCGGAAGGATTCTGACCAGGTTGTGCGAATGGTCAGGTCGTCAATCGGGTTCCAGGCCAAGGTTACTCGAGGGCTGGTGTTGGTATAGCGTCCGCCGAACTCAGCTTGTGGGAATAAGTTTTCCTCCCAGCGGAAACCAAAAGACATCTGCAAATCTTTTACGGCTGGCAGCTGATTATCCGGGCCGACCAACGGCACGGAAAGTTCGGTAAATACCGCTCTTACCTCTTGTTCTGGTTTGTCGACCGCTTCATTGCCAGTCCCATAGCCAAAGCTAATCTTGCTGACGCGATACTCTCCGCCAATGGCGAACCGTGCTTCACCGCCGGGTAATTCATATAGGCCGCCTTCGGCATTGATTTTGGCAGAGTGCTGCCTAGTGGTTCGTTTGCCCCTATCATCCGGGCCATAAAACTTGGAGATCGACGGATTCTGAGCCTCACCATTACCAAAGAAGTTGAGCGCAACCGCAGGGTCACTGGAGGCTACCAGCGCATCAAATTCCGGGTTGTCATAGATGTTCAGTTGCAGCGCACTGGTGTCACTGCTTGATGTGCTGTAGCCCGCTTCAGTGGTCAGGGTCCAATCGCCAAATGGCAAGTTCCACTCAATGCCGCCATTCACATTTACACTTTCGAGTTCGTTAACCGGCTTTTCTATTGGAAATAAGCCGTTGGCAACTTCAGTATCAAATTCATACCCAACTTCTACAAATTTGTCCAACTTGTTGAAAGCGTTGCTTGCCGGCACCTCAATAGTGCCGAAAGGGTTTCTCTGCTCATTGATGTTTTCATTGACCGAGTATGTCACATCAGCAAAGCCTCTGACCGAGTCGGAGAGATATTGCTCAACATCCACATGAACAGAATAGTACTTGCTGGCAGAGGTCAGTTGCTTTCGAGAGGGGCGCGAATCTCGGGATACATTATCAAGACTTAGGTCATCCACTGTCCAATTGGTGCCATCGTTGTCTGACGGTAAGGATCCATACCGTGTACCTGGTATGTACCATGGCGCGCTATTAAAATACTGAGATGGGGTGGATACAACGCCGGGAGTTCCGTAGCCGGTGCTGCCCCAGAACCGCCCACCCTGTGGACGCAGGTCGCGAGTAGTGTATCCAGCTTTTGCTGAAGATACGGCATCGGTTTCTGTATAGTTCAAGGTTGCGTTTAACCGGCCGCTGTCCCAGGCAGTGCCGATAAGTTGGCTGATAGAGTAGCGGTTGCCGCCGTTCTCTCCGTTGTCGTATCGAACTGAGGTCTCGGCGCCGACATAGTCTTGTTTCAGGATAAAGTTAATTACCCCGGCAACGGCATCGGAACCATAAATGGAGGAGGCGCCATCATTGAGGATTTCAACGCGTTCGATAGCGGAGGTGGGGATGTTGGAAAGGTTGACGCTACTCCCTTCAAATACCGGGGCACCAGCCATGCGACGCCCATTGACCAGTACCAGCGTGGAGTCCGAACCAAAGCCGCGTAGGTTGGCGGTTGAGTTGCCCTGAAGTTCCGGGGTGTAAAAGCCGGGCGCATCGGGATTAAACAGCTCCAGGCTAGATGCTACGTTAACGGATGAGT
Source organism: Porticoccaceae bacterium LTM1 (assembly GCA_030252795.1). Classification (NCBI taxonomy): domain Bacteria; kingdom Pseudomonadati; phylum Pseudomonadota; class Gammaproteobacteria; order Cellvibrionales; family Porticoccaceae; species Porticoccaceae bacterium LTM1. Next base: position 2,872,866 of record CP127080.1, on the reverse strand, counting down.
AGTTTTGAGAAAGAGAGCGTATGATTTCTTCTGCAGAGAAAGCGCCTAAACGAGCAATATCATCGCTCGTAAGAACGGTGATGGGTTGAGCAGGATTGTCTTTTTTCAGCAGAGAACCGGTCACAACGACTTCTTCTACTTCCCTGAGGTCGTCCTTATCCGTGTTGTCTGGTTTAAACTTCACAATTACGGATTCATCAGTAACAAATTCGTAAGTCAGGTTTGTGTTTTTCAGAATAGCTTCCAACGCTGATGTCAGAGTGAACTCGCCTTTCAGCGCAGGCAGTTGGATACTTTCGCCAATATCCTGGGACATCAGGATTTCAACGCCGGCACTGCGAGCCAGAGCCATCAGGGAAGTAGCGGCTTTCTGTCCTTCAATATCAACCTTCAGAGTTTCTGTGTTGGCGGCATACACAGAACTGGACGCTGAAATGGCAATAGCCGAAGCAATGCTTAATACAAGCCGATTTTGCCGAAAAGCTTTTTTGGAATGATTCATTTACCCTCACCTCTTGGAGATATCATTAAGATCTTTTGCGGTGACTCTCGACAATTACAGGTCACCTAAATCTGTACACGAAGAGGTTTTTGATCACCCTATGAATTTTTTTGAGGAAAACTTCAAAAGGTGCCTTAATTTTTACACGAGAGTGTTTTTTGAAACACAAGAAGAATGACCAGCCGGACAGAGCTGGTCAAAGCAAGAGATGTCGGTGTTAACGAGCACTGGTCAAAACGATGCGATCAAAGTGATGGGTTACCTTGATTGGCAGGGTCTTTTCCATCGTCGACAAGGTTGTATTGATTCGGTCCACACGAAGAATGCCGTACATCTTTAGATTGATGATTTCTGCATCTTCAATCAGAATTTTCTTGGGGGTGTACCGGTTTAGCTCCTGTACCACTTTAAATAGCGGCTCACCTTCAATGCTGATGATGCCGCTACGCCAGGATTCAAACCTGTCCATGTTTTCAGGTTCATAACCCGATAATTCATTATGTGTAATATCAAGCTCCGCAACCCAGCCTGCTTCAAGCCTGTACTGGGAAGGCGCGTCCATATGCAGGGAGTTTCCCATAGGAGCTGTCATTAGTGGCGCGTCAGGAGAGACAGATTCATTTTTCTGATGAAGGGAGATCAATCCTTCCAGAACGGCCAGCGAAATTTTATCGGGTGAAGTTCGAATGTTGAATGCTGTGCCAAGTACGGTCACGGAATGTGTCGCAAGATCAACCCTGAATGGGCGCTGAGGGTCTTTTGCAACATCAAAATAGGCTTCCCCACGTTCCAGCAGGATACGTCTTTTTTCGTTATCAAAATCCACAAGCATCAGTGTGCCGGTATTCATGGCAATTGTGCTGCCATCAGGAAGCTCTATCGTTTTTTGCTCGCCAATTCGAGTGACATAACGCTGGATATTTCCTTGTGAATTGATTTGTGACCCAGTGTCGAAGAGGACGTTAGTGCCTATAGCGACTGCCAACAAGATACCTGCGGCAGCAGCTAAAGCAGGCCAGTTATTGCGAACTTTTTCCAGGGCACCGGTTTTGGTTGTGTCTTCTTTCCAGGTTGCCAGATCAGGGTCGTCAGCGAGCTCTTCCATATTGGAAAGCAGATAAGCGGTGCCAAAGAATTCGCTCTGATATTCGGTATTATCAGACAGCCAGGGGTTTATTTGACGAGCTTCTTCCGATGTGGCGTTGCCGGAGTGCAGGTGAGCCAGATTGCGAGCAGCTCGCCATCGATTCCATTTGTTAACTACTTTGGCCATTACCGATAACTCGCTATCGTGTGCGCTTTGGCTGTTACGTCTCTCAGTTCCACCAAAGCGTTAGTAATATATTTCTCGACTGTTTTGACAGAGATATCCATCTTTTCAGCAATTTGTGGGTAACTCAAGTGTTCAAAGCGGCTGAGCACAAAAGCCCTCCGCCATGTTGGCCGCAGGTTGCCAATTGCCTGTTTTACCAGCGCCAGCTCCTGCGAACTTTCTACAATCACCTCGGGTGATGCTTCCACTACCAGATAATCATCCTGATTCAGGTGCTCTTGCTGGTAACGCTTCTCAAGAATCTTTCGGCGTTCCTGGTCAATAACGTAATTATTTGCCGAGGTGAACAGGAATGCCCGATTGTCACTGCGGTTAACCGCCAGCTTCTGTTGTAAGTCATCCATGCGGGCCATACGGGCAAATATTTCCTGGATTACGTCTTCCTGATCTTCTTCTATTCGGACCCTGCCTGTCAGAAAGGTGCGCAGGGCTCTACCGTGCTCTCTGAACAGTCGTTCAAGCACTTGCTCGTTGGTCTCTTTCCGTCTGCCCTTCAACTTGATGACGTTGCTCTTCTTGCGGGTCGATAAAGACATGAAGTGCGGTATATTCGTATCTATTCATTTAAGTACACGAAATGAATCACCACCACCCTATGGTTTTTTTAATAAAATTAAATTGTTGTAATTTCAACGGGTTAGCTGGGCACTGTGTTGTCTGAGGTAGCTGAGTACCCGTGGTTGTCAGGTATGAAACAGATTGAATCCCCTTGGGGAGTGTGCAATCTTAGGCGTTGCCTGATATTGAAGAAGAGTGTTAAAGCATGAAGAAGATAGTGACTGTTCTGTTCAGCTGCCTGTTGGCAGGCATTGTAAATGCGAGTGATGCGATGGAAGAAACACCTGCCGAGTTGCTCGCCACCCAGCGCGCCACGGCTAATGAGCTGATAAGTGAAACCAGCAACAAAGTAGTGATGACAGTGTCGGGTATGTACTGCCCCAACTGTGCTGCCGGTGTCGGCGATGAAGTGAAGAAGCTCGACTTTGTAATTGCTGACACAGTTAAAGTGGACAGCGAACGGGCTCTTTTGGTGGTCGACTTGAAAACTTCGGGCAAGGTAGACGAGGCGGCCCTGGCAGATGCGGTTCGAAATGCCGGATATCAACCAGTGCGCTGTTTTCGTTACGCTGATGGCAAAGTGAATGAAAAAATGGTTGCTAAACACTGACGGTGGGCTACGCTTAAAAACAAAACCCCGCCGATAAAGCGGGGCTTTTTTTTGGGGTGTTAATTGTTGCCGGTTTTTAAGTTGAGGGTTGCTCGGGTTGAACGGTTTCCTGGATGCCTCTCCAGGTTAATTTTCGCCAAAGCGCTTCAAGCGGTCCTTGCTGGAAGTGTGACAGCCAATATTTGGCTATAAATATCTGTAAAACACTCATCGCTACAGCAATGCCAATCAGGCTTAGACGGTCTAACTGTCCGTACAATTCGGGGGCCAACCAGCGAAATACCAATATCATGCTGATTGACTGAAAAATATAAAAACTGAAAGCCATTCGCCCAACTCGGCTGAACAGGTTTTCTTGTCCCTGGCAGTGGTTGGTTGCTTTGACGATCAGTGACAGGTAGCCGAGTGCCATCATCAGGGCGGCAATAAAATTCCACGGTGAAAAGGTGTTTCGAAAACTATTGAAGCCGTTTTGCCAGCATATCCATAAGTCATAGCCACTGAGCAGTAGGCCCCCTGTCAGCAACAGCCATTGGGTGTGGGACTTCAGCCCAGTGCGAAAGATATCCAGTTTGTAAAGTACAATGCCGATCAACATCATTCCTATTACTGCCCAAATTGGCCCCATAAATACCATTGCCATGATCGATTCAATAAACAGACTTGCCTGATTGAGTAGTTGTTCGCTGTATGGGCCGGTCCAAATGGAGACATCGCCTGCGATGAATTCGGGGCTATTAGTGGCGCTACCCATTTTTTCGATTAAAAAGTCTTCCGGTAATATTGGCAACAGGTACCAGAGCAGGGCAAACAGCAAGTAACCCGCAGCGAATAATCCAATGCCAATTTTCAGGAGTGATTTAGGTGGCTGGTGAATCAGGCCACTGGCAACAATAAAAAGTCCGGCCAGGGCGTAAGAAAACAGAATATCGCCAAACCAGATAAACACCGCATGCAGTGCACCAAACAACAGCAGCCAGCGCAGTCGACTGTATAAAACCGGTTTTGCGGGGTAATCACGGGATTCGAGCTTTTCCCGGAACAGGGCGAGTCCGGCACCAAACAACAGGCAGAACAAAGTCATAAAGCGGCCGTCAAACAGCAGATGCTGAATGGCATACACCCAGTAGTCAAAGTTGGTGGCGTTGTTGTTCCACTCGGGTGAGCTGTAGGCAGTGTAGGGCACTGCGATGGTAAACAGATTCATAAACAGAATGCCAAGCACGGCTATGCCGCGAATGGTATCCAGGCTGACTAAACGCTCGGTTTGCATGCTAACTCTTCCCTAAGAAAGGTGAATGTTAACCAGTGGTGATGAAAACAAAAAGCCCCGCGATTGCGAGGCTTTCTTCCCGTTGGTGGAGATCAGGAGGCTGTGGTGTAAACCGGCTCTTCTTCCGGCAGCTCAATCGGTATCGGCTCGGGCTTTCTGTGGCGACCGGCGTTGCAGGAACCCTTGCGATGACCAAGTGCAGCATTAAGTTTACTGGCCGCACTGGCGAGAGCGGTATACATATCACCGTTACCGGCATTGACTGCAACGGTGTGGCCAAGATAGATGGTACTGGCTTCAACACTCTGTTCGTTGCGCTCTACGGTGAGAATAAGGGAAATGTCTTGCAGGTCGGGGTAGCGGGTTTTGATGCCGGAAAACTTCTGCTCGGCGGCTTCTCTCAGGGCATCAGTGATTTCAACATGGTGTCCAGACAGGTTCAGTTTCATAGACGTCATCCTTCTATACAGCGTTGTTTCTTATCGTGCCTTGTGACCGGATTGCCCGGTTGTGGCGTTGGGTCGATAGCGAGCTGACCCGGTTGAGTTGCCCAGGCTGTAATGCTTTTTCTGCCTGGGTCACTGTTAACATGAGGCCATTCGCCTCCGCTTTCAAGTGGAAAATGACAAAATGATGAAAAAGTTGTTTTTCATCAATAACCTCTTTTAAGGGCCCTGAAACTGTGTCAGAGTATCGATTGATTGCATGCCGCGATCTTCTCCTTCATTATTTGACCTCTTCCCAGATATAGCCCCAGAGAAACAACCCATGCGAGACTTCAAGATTGCTCCATCCATCCTGTCTGCCGATTTTGCCCGTCTTGGCGAAGAAGTTGACGCAGTTCTTGCCGCTGGAGCCGATATTGTCCACTTTGATGTTATGGACAACCACTATGTGCCCAATCTGACCATCGGGCCGATGGTGTGCAAGGCTTTGCGCAACTATGGCATAGAGGCTCCAATTGATGTGCATTTGATGGTTGAGCCAGTAGATGACCTGATTCGCATGTTTGCCGATGCAGGTGCTACCTACATTACTTTCCACCCGGAGGCATCCCGCCATGTGGATCGTTCCCTGCAGTTGGCGCGTGATCTGGGCTGCAAGTCCGGCCTCGTTCTCAATCCGGCCACTTCTCTGGAGCCGGTTAAGTACGTTTTGGACAAGATGGATATGCTGCTGTTGATGTCGGTGAACCCTGGCTTTGGCGGGCAGAAGTTTATTCCAGGCACCCTCGACAAGCTGCGTGAGGCACGCCAGCTGATTGACGACAGTGGCTATGATATCCGCCTGGAAATTGATGGTGGTGTAACTGCAGATAATATTCGCGCTATTGCTGAAGCGGGAGCCGATACATTTGTCGCAGGTTCTGCCATTTACGGCAAAGGTGGTGCTGGCCAGGCCGCTTACGCCGAAGCTATTGGTCGTTTGCGTGCTGAGTTGGCCAAAGCCGAATAAGTCATTTGCAGAGCAGGTCGAAGCCAATTCGACCTGCTAGTTTGTCAGGCGGATAAATTCCGCTACAATCGGCCTCCTGCTATGGAGAAACTCAATGCAACACAGCGCATTTGACATTCCTTCCCTCAACACCGGGCGATGGCGCCGCTGGTGATTCTTTCTGTGCGTCCCGGCACAGTACCCCAAGTTATTTTCAACTGTTTTTACTTTACGCATCATGTATTTGCGTACCCGCGGGTTGCGGGAAAAAACCGATGGTAAAAAAGCCATGACGATTCCAACGTTTGCCGAGCTGGCCTCGCAAAACTACAACCGTATTCCCGTGGTTCGCGAAGTATTAGCGGATCTGGAGACTCCACTGTCCAGCTACCTGAAATTGGCTCGCGGTAAGTATTCATACCTGTTTGAGTCTGTTCAGGGGGGGGAGCGCTGGGGTCGTTACTCAATTATCGGCTTGCCGGCTCGCACTGTACTGAAAGTCACCGGCCATCAGGTCACAGTAGAGCGTGACGGTGTCGTGGTTGAAAGTGCCGAAGTGGCTGATCCACTTGAGTATGTTGCGCAATTTCAACAGCGCTATCGCGCCCCGGACCTCGATGCCTTGCCTCGGTTTAATGGTGGCCTGGTGGGTTATTTTGGTTACGACTGTGTTCGCTACGTAGAGCCAAAACTGGCCAATAGCTGTCCACCCGATGAGCTGGGCACGCCCGATATTATGTTGATGGTGTCGGACGAAGTGCTGGTGTTCGACAACCTGGCGGGCAAACTGATTTTAATTGTTCATGTAGACCCGGCAGAAGCCGAAGCAGAAGGGCGCGCCAATGCGAGGCTCGATCAGCTGGAGAAGCAGTTGCTTAACCCACTCCCCGATCTTGGCACAGTGTCTTTGGGTGGTGAAGAGGCCTGCGAACAGGCATTCACATCGGGCTTTGGCGAAGAGGCTTTCAAGGCGTCAGTGAGCAAAATCAAAGAGTACATTCTCGCTGGCGACTGTATGCAGGTGGTTCCGTCGCAACGACTGAGCGCGGATTTTCACGACGAGCCATTGAACCTCTATCGCGCCCTGCGCTGCCTCAATCCGTCACCGTACATGTACTTCCTTGATATGGGTGAATTTCAGATTGCCGGTTCTTCACCGGAAATTCTGGCGCGACTGGAGCACGGAGAAGTTACCGTGCGACCAATTGCGGGTACCCGTCGTCGAGGCCGTACGGAGGAGGAAGACAGGCACCTGGAACAGGAGATGCTGGCCGACCCGAAAGAGATTGCCGAGCACCTGATGTTGATTGACCTTGGTCGTAACGATGCTGGGCGGGTCTCCCAAACCGGTACCGTCAAAGTGACGGAGCAGATGGTGGTAGAGCGCTACTCCCATGTAATGCATATCACTTCTAATGTAACGGGCCAGGTTAAACCCGAGCTCGGAGCTCTGGATGTACTTAAAGCCGCCCTGCCTGCCGGTACCCTCAGTGGCGCACCCAAGATCCGAGCCATGGAAATTATCGACGAAGTGGAACCGGTGAAGCGTGGCATCTATGGTGGCGCAGTAGGATATCTGTCCTGGAGTGGCAATATGGATACCGCCATCGCCATTCGCACAGCAGTGATCAAGGAAGGGCGATTGCACGTTCAAGCAGGGGCTGGAGTTGTTGCCGATTCAGTGCCAGAACTGGAATGGAAGGAGACGATGAACAAAGCTCGCGCTATGATGCGCGCCGTTGCAATGGTGCAGGGTAAATAACCCTTAGTGTTAACAGGCCCTAGTAATCTCAGAAGGTAAAAAATGCACGGTTTTGTCGGCTTTGCTCAGCGTTTGACTGGCTCGAGCGGTTTTCAGGCACTGATTATCAGTTTGATTGTTCTTAACGGCATCGCCGTTGGGGTTGAAACCTGGGATTCGGTGGCATCCGCCTACCATCCATGGTTTGTTCAGCTTTACCATGTAGTGTTGTTGGCCTTTATTGCTGAAGCGATATTAAAGATGGTGGCGCAGTGGCCAAAGCCACAGAATTACTTCAAAAGTGGATGGAACTGCTTTGATTTTGCAATCATCTTGCTGAGTTTGGCGCCGGATTCCGGTGAGCTGGCAATGGTCGCACGGCTGGCTAGACTGTTTCGTGTGCTGCGACTGGTGTCGGCCTTTCCGGAGTTGCGCCTGATCGTGGATACGCTGTTACGTTCATTGCCGAGTATGGGGCATGTCGGGTTGTTGCTCTGCGTTCTGTTTTACATCTACGCAGTAAGTGGCTTCTATCTGTTCCGGGAAATTGACCCTACTCACTGGCGAGATTTGCCGATTGCACTGTTGAGTCTGTTCCGTATTGTCACCCTGGAGGACTGGACGGACATCATGTACACGGCCATGGCCGCCAAGCCCTGGGCGTGGATCTATTTTGTCAGTTTTGTGGTGTTGGGTACCTTTGTGATGATCAATCTGTTTATCGCCGTGGTACTCAATAACCTGGACGAGGCCAAGGCAGAAAAACTGCGTCAGTTGCGCACGCCGCCGAGCCACGATGAAATACTTAATGAATTGCGCACCACTCAAGACGCGCTGGCAAGGCTCCACGCGCGCCTGGAAGCCAGCGGTGTTGAAGCGAAAACCAAGTCAGGGGACATGCCTCATGCTGCTAATGATCGATAACTACGACTCCTTCACCTACAACGTGGTGCAGTATCTGGCCGAGCTGCAGGCGGATGTGAAGGTGGTGCGTAACGACGAGCTGACTATTGAACAAATTGAGAAGATGGCGCCAGAGCGCATTGTTATCTCGCCGGGACCCTGTACTCCTAACGAAGCGGGAGTATCGGTGGCGGCTATCAAGCACTTTGCCGGCAAAATTCCGTTGTTGGGTATCTGCCTGGGACATCAAAGTATTGGTCAGGCGTTTGGCGGTGAAATTGTTCGTGCCAAACAGGTGATGCACGGCAAAACATCTCCGGTTCACCACAATAATAGTGGTGTTTTCAGTGGTCTGAGCAACCCGTTTACCGTCACTCGCTATCATTCGCTGGTGATCGATCAGGGTTCGCTGCCAGATTGCCTGGAGGTGACTGCCTGGACCGAGAATGCCGATGGCAGTATTGATGAGATAATGGGGGTGCGCCACAAGGAGTTGGCCATTGAAGGCGTCCAGTTTCACCCGGAGTCCATTCTCACCGAGCATGGCCACGACCTGTTAAGGAATTTTTTAAACACCTGATACTGATTTTGCCCACATGTTTTGGTGCGCACGGTGCACCCTGCATGGTAAGAGATAATCATCAGTAGGGTGCGCTGTGCGCACCACCGAGAGAAAGGCTTATGGATATAAAAACGGCGATCAATTCCTTGCTCAACAACATCGATCTCAGTAGAGAGCAGATGAGCGCAGTCATGGAGCAAATCATGACGGGTCAGTGCACTGACGCACAGATAGGTGGATTTTTAGTAGGGTTGCGAGCCAAAGGCGAAACCGTGGATGAAATAGCCGGTGCAGCGCAGGTAATGCGCAAACTCGCTAAGCCAGTGAAGATTGATGCAGAGCACCTGGTGGATATTGTAGGAACCGGTGGGGACAGTGCCGGCATCTTTAATGTTTCCACTGCCTCGACCTTTGTTGCCGCCGCGGCAGGGGCAACGGTAGCCAAGCATGGTAACCGCTCAGTCAGCAGCAAGTCCGGCAGTGCCGATTTGCTGGAGGCTGCCGGAGTGAATTTGAATCTCACCCCGGAGCAGGTAAAGCACTGTATAGAGGAGGTGGGTGTTGGCTTTATGTTTGCCGTAAACCACCACGCCGCCATGAAATACGCTATTGGTCCGCGCCGGGAGTTGGGGGTGCGCACGGTATTCAATTTATTGGGGCCGCTTACCAATCCCGCTTCAGTGCCTAACCTGTTGCTGGGGGTTTTCAGTGCAGACTGGGTGCGTCCGGTCGCCGAGGTAATGCGTGAGCTGGGGGCAAGCCATGTATTGGTCGTACACAGTGCAGATGGCCTCGATGAGATCAGCATTGCCGCTGAAACAATGGTTGCCGAATTGAAAAATGGGGAGATTAGTGAATACTCACTCTCCCCTGAGTGCTTTGGATTTAATAAGTCCCGGCTTGAGGCCCTGAAAGTGGCTGACGCAATAGAGAGCTTGGCAATGGTCAAAACCGCGCTCTCAAATGTCGATCACCCGGCATCACAAATGGTCAGCCTGAATGCAGGGGCAGCCCTGTATGCCGCGGGAGTAGTGAGTGATCTCGAGGCTGGCGTTGAGCGCGCCCGGCAGGTGATTCAGTCCGGTGAGGCACTGGCCAAGTTGAGTGAGCTGGCGAAAGTTTCCAGCGAGTAATTAAGCATAAGCAGCAGATAGAAGATATGACAGCTATTGATACACCAACCGTTCTAAAAAAAATCATTGCCCGCAAGCGTGAGGAAGTGAATGCCCGCCTTGAGGTTACTTCCTTTGAGGATATGAAATCCCGGGCCTTCGAGCAGTCTCCAGCGAGAGGGTTTGTAGCAGCACTGGAGTGGAAGTTGTTGCGCGGACAATCTGCGGTAATCGCCGAAGTGAAAAAGGCCTCACCCAGCAAAGGTGTGATCCGTGAGAACTTCGATCCTGTGCAGATTGCACACAGTTATGAAGAGGGCGGCGCAGCCTGTCTGTCGGTACTCACTGATATTGATTTCTTTCAGGGTGCTGACGAGTATTTGGTTGCCGCTCGTGAATCAGTCAGTTTGCCGATTTTGCGCAAGGACTTCACCATCGACCCTTTCCAGGTGGTTGAAGCTCGGGCTCTTGGAGCAGACTGCATACTGCTGATTGCTGCCTGTTTGTCAGATCAGCAGATGGCGGACCTCAATGGGCTTGCCAAAGAAGTTGGTCTGGATGTGCTTGTGGAAGTACACAATGCGGAAGAGTGTGAGCGGGCCCTGAAGTTGGAAAATAGATTGCTGGGCATTAATAACCGCGATTTGCACACTTTTGATACGTCTCTTGATACTACCTTTGAGCTGTTGAAAATGATTCCCGATGATAAGGTGGTGGTGACCGAAAGTGGAATTCACAGCGCAGAAGATGTAGCGGCTATGCGTGAGCATAACGTGAATGCATTTCTGGTGGGCGAGGCGTTTATGCGAGCCGAGGATCCTGGTCAGCGACTGGCAGAGTTATTTGGAACCGTTTAATTGAAAAAACCGCCATCTGGCGGTTTTTTCTTATGTACAACGGCATTTGATGAAGCTTACCGAGTGCCGTAAATCACCATGGTTTTGCCTTTAACATGTACCAGTCCCTCGTCTTCGAGGTTTTTCAGTACCCGGCCAACCATTTCACGGGAGCAACCGACAATTCGACCGATCTCCTGACGGGTGATCTTGATCTGCATGCCGTCAGGGTGGGTCATGGCATCCGGCTCTTTACTCAAATCCAGCAGGGTGCGTGCCACACGGCCAGTCACATCCATAAAGGCCAGGTCGCCCACCTTGCGAGTAGTATTGCGCAGGCGCTTTGCAACCTGGCAGCCGATGGAGTGAAGAAATTCCGGGTGGTTCTGTGATAGCTCGTGGAATTTTGTGTAACTGATTTCGCCTACTTCACATTCGGTTTTGGCGCGAATCCAGGCGCTGCGGTCATTTTGGCCAAAGATTCCCATTTCACCAAAAAAGTCGCCTTCATTCAGGTAGGCAACAATCATCTCACGACCGTCGTCATCCTCAATCAAAACAGTCACTGAGCCTTTAGTGATGTAATAGAGAGTGTCACTTTCATCCCCGGCATAAATAATGGTGCTCTTGGCAGGGTAACGGCGCCGATGGCAATGCGCCAGAAACTCTTCGACATTAGGTATATGTGGGGTAATTGGTGCAGGGCTCAAAGTATGTATCCTGTCTTTTGTAGCTTTTGTTGGGGCTGACGCTGTTATCGTTTTCATAGTATATAGGTGCCGCAAATTATTATGTAACCATTTTCCCAGTCTTACTACCGCTTTGGCAGCGAAGTAGCTCACGTTTTTGCTGGGAAGTCTGGATTGTTGCGGGTAATTCACCAAAGCCTGATAGAGCGCAAAACCATCCGTAAGGCTCCCATGATGTGTTAGTCTTCGTCCAAATTCAATCATGGAAAAGTGGTATGAAAGCATCAGTGAAATGGGGCGGTAACGCCATGTTTTTGGGTGAATCTGGCAGTGGTCACACTGTAGTCATGGATGGTCCCCCGGATCATGGTGGCGAAAACAAGGGTGTTCGCCCAATGGAGATGCTGTTGCTTGGCGTGGGTGGCTGCTCGTCCTTTGATGTAATGAGTATTCTTAAGAAGCGTCGCCAGGATGTATTGGACTGTGTGGTTCATTTGGACGCCGAGCGTGCGGATGAGATTCCGGCTGTATTTACTCGTATAAATATGCACTTTGTAGTGAAGGGTCGCGATCTGTCGGAAAAAGCAGTTAAGCAAGCTGTCGAGCTCTCTGCAGAAAAGTACTGTTCAGCATCGATCATGCTGCAAAAGGCGGGTGTCGAAATTACTCACAGCTTTGAAATTGTCAGTTCGTGATGCAATTTGGCTGAAAAAAAGACAAAAAAAAGCCGGAAACATTGTTTCCGGCACATCCAAAAAATGGAATTTAGGAGGGGGTAGGTAAATCGGTAACGAAGCTTACTTGCCGGAGGCGGCTTTCAGATCGTCATAAGCAATAGCAGAACCCAGCAGGGCGGATACAACGAACATGGTGGTCATTACAATCATGGCGCTTCTCCTATCAGTGGCTGCCAAAACTCTATGGCGTGTACTATAGGGATCTTCTGATAATAATTGAAATATATTGTTTTTATCGAAACGATAACCTGTGGTTATTTTTGAAATGTGTTTGAAATCTTTCTGGTGAGGTAAATTTCAGGCAAAAAAAATGGGAGACGTTTCCGTCTCCCAAAACAATTCCAAGATTGGAGGGGGTAGGTAAATCAGTTTGCTATCGAAACCTCAGCGCTTGGCTTGTTTGAGGTCGTCTACTGCGATAGCAGAGCCCAGCAGTCCGGAAACGATGAACATGATGGTCATAATAATCATGAGGTGACTCCTTTCGGTTGCTGGGTGAGCAGTTGCTCGATGAGATGTACTATAGGTATTTTCGGTTAATAAATGAAATGCATTGTCTTTATCGGGACGATAACTCTGAGTTATGATTGTTGTTGGGGTGCAAAAAAGGCGGAAGGTTGCTTCCGCCTTTGATGTGGTAGCGATAAATTAATCTTCGTCGCTTTTGCTGGCCGGCTTCAGGTCGTCCCACGCTATGGCGGAGCCCAGCAAGCCGGAGATAGCAAACATGATGTACATAATGGTCATACTATGTCTCCTTCTTACCGGTTGATGTTTGTTTGTTTGTTGACGATGCGAATTATGGTGTCGCCCTAATAATAAATCTAATGTATTGAAATTATTTTATCGATAACCTGGAGTTATTCTGGAAATTTTTCTGACATAAAGTGTTGGTAAGACATTTTTAAGGACAAAAAAATGGGAGACATTGCTGTCTCCCTAAGTAATTCCAAGATTGGAGGGGGGTAGTATGAAATCGGTATCAGGCTGCTTACTTTTTGATTGCTGACTTCAGGTCGTCGTATGCAATCGCAGAGCCTAGCAGGCCAGAGATAACCAGGATGGAATAGGTGATAACCATTTTGATGCTCCTCTGTGCCAGTAATTAACTTTGATAGTGGAATTATGGTGCTCCATTCATCATAATTGAAATGTATTGTTTTTATTTTAATGATAACTGGTAGTTATTTATGGATCCGGTCACTCTCTCTCGTGTTGATCTCAATTTGCTGGTCTCCCTGCAGATATTGCTGGAAGAGCGCAATGTAACTCGTGCTGCCGAGCGTTTGTTTATCACTCAGCCTGCTATGAGCAAGACATTGCAGCGGCTGCGCGACCTGTATCGCGACCAGTTGCTAGTGCGTAGTGGTCGTGGATTGGTATTGACGCCCAAGGCTCAGGAGCTGCAAAGGCATCTGCCGGATGTACTGGCCAGCATTGCCGAGCTGGTGCGCAATAAAGAGTTCAGCCCCATGCGCTTTAACGGAACTATCCGAATGGCTATGCCTGAATTCCTGGCGGTACTGATTGTGCCGAGGCTGGTGCGGTTGATGATGCTGGAGGCGCCTAACCTGACCATTGCCGTGACCAGTGAGCTGACCTCCTATGTGCAAGAGTTGGAAGAGGGAACGGTGGATTTTGCTATTGAGCGCGAGGAAGAGCTGCCGGGCGATTTTAATAGTACGCAACTCGGTGGATTCACCCTGGCTTGCTGGATGCGCCGTGGTCACCCTTTGGCTGATGAAGAGCTGACCATTGAAAAAATGCTCCGTTATAAGTGGGTGCACTACTACATGCTTAATACGGAGAGCATATCCTCCAGGTCGGCAACCCTGTTTGATCAGTGGATGGGGCGTCAGGGCTATACGCGAGAGAAAGTGCTGGTAACTACTCAGTTGATGACAGCACTGGATACCCTTTTCAATACTGACTGTCTGATGATTGGCAGCCTTCAGGATCTTGATGTTCAGAGTGAGTTTTATGAAATCGTTCGTAAGCCGCTGCCAGAAAGCTTGCAGGTAGAGCCATTTTTCCCGTTGAGTATTGTGGAGCACCACCGCACTGCGACATCACCAGTACACCGCTGGCTTGTTAATAAGATTGTGCAGGTTGTGGAAGAGATGAGGGAAGAGCTAGGTGAGGAAGATCAGCAGGTATTAACTTTTTAGATCTCTTGCCTTCCGAATGTTAGATTCGATAGCTGGTTGTGGTCATTGCGGCAGAGATTGCTGTCATCAGCGATTTCACTGCGCGTGGGAATGCCAGACCGCCTGCAGACAGCGCGGTGTGGGAGTGGCGGGCTTCATCTTCCAGCATCAGTTCCACAACAGCGCGACTTTTCTCGTCCTGTTCAGGCAGTTGTTGCAGGTGGCTTTCCAGGTGTTTGCAGACCTGATCTTCGGTGGCGGCGACAAAGCCGAGGCTGAGTCGGTCGCTGATCAGTCCGGCACCGGCGCCAATACCAAATGACAGTGAGTACCAAAGCGGGTTGAGCACGCTGGTGTGGCTGCCCAGTTGGTGTATGCGTTGTTCACACCAGGCAAGGTGGTCTATCTCTTCGTCAGCGGCCAGCTCCATTTCCCGGCGAACCTCGGGCAGTTTGGCGGTCAGCGCCTGGCCGCGATACAGCGCCTGGGCACATACCTCACCGGAGTGATTCACTCGCATCAGTCCCGCCGCATGGCGCATTTCCTGATCTGACATTTCGTTGCTTTGGCACTCTTCCGCTGGCGACGGGCGCTGTGGTTGCGGCGCGCGAGCGGCGATAGTGCGAAGGCCGTGATCGAATTCGATCAGTACTTTGTCAAAAAAACTGAGCTTGCGAGTGGTCATGTTGTTCTGTGATTGATTGAGCGAAGGGGTATTGTAGCCAAAAAAGCTTGTTACTGAATGATCTTTATCAATAGGGGCTTGGTGCTGGATCTGGATTGAGTATGACTGCTATGACACGCCCCTCTCTGTTTTAGAAGAGTCCCATCCATGGGGGCTCGAGGCCGGCATCCTTGCTGGCTTCGGTCACGCCCAGTCATACCCAATCCAGATTTTTGAGTTTGGGTGGGTAATTCCGGGCTTACTTCATAACGGCAGCGAGTTCTGCCACCGCTTTCGAATAATCGGCGGCTTCTGTAATGGCCGTTACAACTGCGATGCTGCCAACGCCAGTTGCCGCTACTTCTGTGGCGCGGTCAATGTTAATTCCACCGATTGCTACTACCGGGGTATTGCCTGTCAGCTTCAGGTAGCGCTTGAGCTTGGTCAGTCCTTGTGGGCGAGACGGCATTGATTTAGTGGTGGTTGGGTAGATGGCGCCACAGGCCACATAACTGGGTTTCACTGCCAGCGCGCGCAGCATTTCGAAGTAGCCATGGCTGCTCAGCCCCAGTTTCAACCCCGACGACTGGATGGCGTGCAAGTCGGCGCGTTCCATATCTTCCTGGCCGAGGTGAACTCCGTAAGCATTCAATTCTATGGCCAGTTGCCAGTAATCATTAATAAACAGCCTGGCCTGATATTGGTTTCCCAGTTCGATGGCGCGAGCCACGTCTTGGCGCAGTTGGTCATCGGGCAGGTTTTTGACACGTAATTGCAGAGTTTTGACGCCCAGCTTTAACAGCCGCTCAAGCCACTCGCAACTGTCTACCACGGGATAGAGCCCAAGTTGTTGAGTTTCACACTGTGCAAATCCTTGTTGCGGGTAACTGGTGTCACTTTGCCAGCTCATCTCGTTGGCGAGCGAGGTTCCAGGCAAAACCACGCTGGGGAAATGATCGGGAGATTCGGGCCAAGGTCCGTGCGCCACGGGGCCGGGGCCGGCACCGATTGGGCTTGCTTCGGCTATACCGCGATAAACGTAGGCGTTGGCAATGATTGCTGCGTCTTCCAGCGAGTAGTCCAGCGCCAGTGCGGAGGCAATAGCGCTGGCGTAACTGCAGCCGCTGCCGTGGCTATGAGGGCTGTTGTGCCGCGGTTGGGCGAGCACCATTTCGGTGGCGTCGCTTTCAAACTGGTCACTGCGCAGGTAGTCGATGCAGTGGCCGGGTACTAATTTACTGTGACCGCCCTTGATGATTACCGAGGTCACACCCATTGCCCGAATTCGGTCGGCGGCCAGTCGCAAGCTGGAATGGTCGATAATATCGATACCAGTCAGTTGAGTGGCTTCCAGAGCGTTGGGGGTCAATACGTCGAGCTGGGCAAACAAGTATTCTTTTATGGCGCTGTCGATGGCCGAGCAGGTCAGCGCCGAACCGGTGCTGGCGGACATGACAGGGTCATAGACCACTTTCAGATCAGGGTTTTGCTGGCGAAGTTGTTCCAGGTGGCTGGCCAGAAGCTTTACCTGCTCTGGGTTGGTCAGCATGCCGATCTTGATCACTGCTGGAGGCAGGTCGTTGGCGAGGCTATCTATTTGTGCGCAGAGTGATTCAAGGGAAACTGGCTCAATATGGCCAATGCCGACGCTGTTTTGCGCGGTCAATGCTGTAATCACCGAGCACCCCTGAACGCCGAGCATTTGAAAACAGTGCAGGTCGGCTTGAATACCGGCGCCGCCACCGGAGTCGGAGCCGGCGATGGTCCAGACGATGGGTTTTTTAGACATTATCAGCCCCCCTGAATTGGCTGAACGACATCGATTTGGTCGCCGTCATTAAGTACCACTTCCGGGTAACCAGGCTTGGGGACGAATTCGGTATTAACCGCCACAACAAAAGGTTCGCTGGCGCCGTATTGGCTCAGCGCTTCGAGTAAACCGGTGTCGGGTTCAAATTGATGGGGTTCGCCGTTGATGGAGATTTTCATCGCTAGTCCTGAGTTTTGTATGTTGATCAGTTGTGGTGCCAGAACGGCTGGCCGACCACCGGGGAGCTTGGTGCGGCAATGTCTCGCGCGGGCATGGCGCCAGCCTTGTAGGCACTGCGCCCGGCAGTCACTGCCTGACCAAAGGCTTCCGCCATCCGCACCGGATCCTGGGCCAGGGCGACGGCGCTGTTGAGCAGCACGCCATCGAAACCCAGCTCCATTGCTTGTGCGGCGTGAGAGGGCAGGCCAATGCCGGCATCGACAATCAGGGTGGTATCAGGCAGGCGTTGGCGCAGGGTTTTCAGGGCAAACGGGTTGATCAAGCCCTGCCCGGTGCCAATTGGCGCGCCCCAGGGCATCAAAATGTTACAGCCCAGCTCCACCAGTTTTTGGCACAGCACCAGGTCGTCGGTGCAGTAAGGAAACACTTCAAAGCCCTGATTGATGAGTTCGCGGGTCGCGTCGAGCAGGGCAAACGGATCGGGTTGCAGGTTGTAGTCGTCGCCGATCACTTCCAGCTTGATCCAGTTGGTATCAAACAGTTCGCGGGCCATCAGTGCGGTGGTGATCGCTTCCTTGGCGCTGTGACAGCCGGCAGTATTGGGAAGAATGTGCAGGCCCAGCTCCTTGATCTGCTGCCAGAAATCATTGCCGCCACCCTGCAGGGGATTTTGGCGGCGCAGAGATACGGTGACGACTTCACTGCCAGACTGGCGAATGGCGTCGCACATAATTGCCGGCGACGGGTAGAGCGCGCTGCCGATCAGCAGGCGGCTGTTGAGTTGTCGATTGCCTAGTTGCCACATGGCTCAGCTCTCAGTTGAAGTGGGTTGCAGTATTGGTGCGGTGTCGGACAGCGGGAACACCAATCCGTCGTGCTGATTCGCAGGATTGTCGATCAGCTCCAGTACCGTTTGGGTTAGCGCCGGGCTGATCAGGTAGCCGTGCCGGAACAAGCCGTTAACACGAATCAGGCCATCACCTCGCTCAATGCGTGGCAGGTTATCTGGCAGTGCTGGCCGACAATGAACGGCGGACTTCACCACTCGCCCCTCAGCAAACCCCGGGTGAACACTGTAGGCGGCAGAAAGCAGTTCCAATGAGGAGCGCACCGAGATCTCGCTGTAGTCCTCGCTCTCGATTTGGGTGGCACCGATCAGGTAGAGGTTGCCTTTGCGCGGCACCACGTAAAGCCGGTAGCGCGGGTGCATTAACCGCACCAGGCGGGTGATGTTTACATCGGGCGCATCAATCCACAGCAATTCGCCGCGTACACCGCGCAGCGGCAGACTCTCTTTGGCGCCCAGGCCGCGGCAGTCGATGGCCAGGTCGAAAACGTGATGATGATCCTTCATTCGCCCTTTGGTGGTAATGCGGCCAGGAGTAACAGACACCACATCAGTGTTGGCGTGCCAGTCAACTCCACCATTTAGCAGCCTGTCTGCCAGGGCCTGCATAGTGCAGTGGCTGCACAGCCAGCTTTCGTTCGGCAGGTAACTGGCGTGGCCAAAGCGGTCTGCCAGCTCTGGTTCGAGCTCCGCCAGTTCGGAGCGATCCAGCAATGGGAACTGCTCTTCACTCAGTGCCATGCGGCTTCTGACTGCGTTGTTAAAACGCTGGTAGTCGCCGCGATCCTGAGCGTGTGCCACGACCAGGGTGCCGTGATTGTGAAAGTGCACGTTGCTGCCGAGCTGATCGATCAGTCCTGGCCACAACTGCAGCGAGCGCTGGCCCAGCTCAATAACCAACGGCTCGGCGGTTTCGCCCTCGCTGAAAGGGGTAAGCATACCGGCGGCGGTAAAGCTGCAGGTTGCCTTGCCATCGATAGGTTCGCGATCAAACAAGGTGACGCGGTGACCGCGCTCCAGCAGTTGCCAGGCCATTAATCGGCCGATAATGCCAGCGCCGGCGATTCCGATGTTCATAGTTGATTCCAATTTCGTCCTTGTCATCCTGAGTCGCGAAGCGGCGAAAGATCTCTTGGGGAAATCGTGTGAGATCTTTCGCTGCGCTCAAGATGACAGTGTCGGGTTACTTGGCCTTGCTGTAGAGTTCCGAGCCGGAGGCGCGGAATTCCGCTGACTTCTGCTTCATACCTTCCAGCGGATCCTCCAGCATACGCACCACCTGTTCCCCTTCTGGCAATTCGTCAAAACCGTTGGCGGCGGCGTAGTCGCGCACCTCCTGGGTGATTTTCATGGAGCAGAATTTGGGGCCGCACATGGAGCAGAAGTGCGCCACCTTGCCGCTCTCCTTGGGTAGGGTTTCGTCGTGGTATTCGCGGGCGCGATCCGGGTCGAGACCGAGGTTGAACTGGTCGTGCCAGCGGAACTCAAAGCGCGCTTTGGACAGGGCATTGTCGCGAACCTGCGCACCGGGGTGACCCTTGGCGAGGTCGGCGGCGTGGGCGGCGATCTTATAAGTGATCAAGCCTTCCTTCACATCTTCCTTGTTGGGCAGGCCCAGGTGCTCTTTTGGGGTGACGTAGCAGAGCATGGCGCAACCAAACCAGCCGATCATGGCCGCGCCAATGCCGGAGGTGATGTGGTCGTAGCCGGGTGCGATGTCGGTGGTCAGCGGGCCGAGGGTGTAGAACGGCGCTTCGTGACAGGCCTCCAGTTGCTTGTCCATGTTTTCCTTGATCAGCTGCATCGGCACGTGGCCGGGACCTTCGATCATCACCTGTACGTCGTATTCCCAGGCAATTTTGGTCAGCTCGCCCAGGGTCATCAGCTCGCCGAACTGGGCTTCGTCGTTGGCATCTGCCACCGCGCCCGGGCGCAGGCCATCACCGAGTGACAGTGACACATCGTAGGCGGCGCAGATTTCACAGATTTCGCGGAAGTGGGTATAGAGGAAATTCTCTTCGTGGTGGGCCAGGCACCACTTGGCCATGATCGAGCCGCCGCGCGACACGATGCCAGTCACCCGCTTGGCTGTGAGCGGCACAAAGCGCAGCAGTACGCCGGCGTGAATAGTGAAGTAATCGACGCCCTGCTCGCACTGCTCAATCAGGGTGTCGCGAAATACTTCCCAGGTGAGGTCTTCGGCGATGCCGTTAACCTTTTCCAATGCCTGGTAAATCGGCACTGTGCCAATTGGTACCGGTGAGTTGCGGACAATCCACTCGCGGGTTTCGTGAATGTTGTCGCCGGTGGACAGGTCCATCACTGTGTCGCCACCCCAACGGGTCGACCAGACCAGTTTTTCCACCTCTTCCTCAATGGAGGAAGTCACTGCCGAGTTGCCGATGTTGGCGTTGATCTTCACCAGAAAGTTACGACCGATAATCATCGGCTCGGATTCGGGGTGGTTGATATTCGCAGGAATAATGGCGCGCCCGGCGGCAACTTCATCGCGCACAAATTCCGGAGTGATGCGCTTGGGGGTGCGGGCGCCAAAGTTGTGGCCTGGGTGCTGGAAGTGCAGATCAGTGCGCTCACTGGTCACTTCCAGCTGGTCCAACTTCATGTTTTCGCGAATTGCGATGTACTCCATTTCCGGCGTGACAATGCCTTTACGGGCGTAGTGCAATTGGGTGACGCACTTGCCGTTTTGAGCGCGGCGCGGTTGTGGCAGGTGATCAAAGCGCAGGTGGTCCAGGCTGCTATCGGCCTGGCGCTCGCGAGCAAAGCCGGAGGACATTTCACAGAGTTGTTCTGTGTCATCGCGCTCAACAATCCACTGCTCGCGCAGTTTTGGCAAGCCGCTGTGAACATCAATCTGGGCGTCTGGGTCGGTGTAGGCGCCGGAGGTGTCGTAAACATAGATATCCGGATTGGGTTGATACACCGGCTGCTCGGCAGTGCCTCCCACCAGGCTGTTGCTCTGGCTGATGGCACGCATCGGCACACGAATGTCTTCGCGGCTGCCGGTCACGTACACCTTGCGGGAGTTGGGCAGCGGGCGGGTTTTCAGGTTTTCGATAAATTCGCGGGCGCTGGCTTGCGCTTCACTGCGGTTTTTTTTGGTGGTCATGGCGATGTCTCCCGGTAGGCAGTAAGAGACAGGCACAGTCAATCGACTCGCGATGGGCGCGAGGCAAGGGGCGTTTATTGTGGAATAACAGCGTGAAGTTCATCACTTGTTCCCTACGCAGGTACTGGCCTGATCAGGTTCGACGGATCCCGTATACGGTCTCAGCTCGCCATCCCCGCAGGGAAATTTGAGCACTCCGACAAGTTCAATGGCAGCGAGTCTATTGGTTCTCGGCGCCGGGCGCAATAGAATCACTGCCATAACGATAAGAGGAGTTAGTTATGCAGGACGCTCATGACCTGAGCCTGGTGATCGACGCCCATGTGCCGATTGTGGTACTGGAAAGCCACGACGAGCAGCAGGCACTGGGGCTGTTGCAAAGAGTGGCCAGACGTCAGCAAATACCCCTGTTCAGCTGGACAGTTACCGACGGGCTGCGCAATGGCAGTTTTGGTTTGTCCATTGAGCAGAGCGGTCGTTACGCCGAGCCGGAGGCGTTGCTGGAATATTTGAAGTCCACATCCGAACCCGGGATTTACTGTCTGTGTGATTTTCACCCCTGGCTGACCGACCAGCCTAAGCTGGTGCGGCTGCTGAAAGACTTTGCCCTCAAGCATCAGCACACCAACACGGCGGTGATTCTGCTCAGCTACTCCTGGCACTTGCCGCCGGAACTATCGCGGCTGTCGGCGCGCTTTAGCATGAGCCTGCCCAGCGATGAGCAGATCATGACACTGGTGCGGGAAGAGGCGAAAAACTGGTCGCGCCGCAACGATGGCCGCAAGGTTAAAACCGATAACGATACCCTGCAAAAACTGGTTTCCAATCTGCGTGGTTTGACTCACGCCGAAGTGCGTCGACTGGTACGCGGTGCCATTGTCGATGACGGTGCTATCAACGACTCCGACCTGCCGGAGGTCAACCGCGCTAAATTCCAGCTTATGGATATGGAAGGGGTGCTCAGTTTTGAATTTGGCACCGAGCGATTCAGCAGTGTTGCCGGTATGGCGGCGCTGAAATCCTGGCTCGAAAAACGCTCTACCGCATTTGCCGAAGAGAGTGCCAAGGATCGTCCCAAAGGCATTTTACTTACCGGTGTGCAGGGCGGCGGCAAAAGCCTTGCGGCTAAGGCGGTGGCAGGCGTGTGGGGTGTGCCGCTGTTGCGCCTCGATATGGCGGCCCTCTACAACAAATACCACGGCGAGACCGAGCGCAATCTGCGCGAATCGCTGGCGTTGGCGGATCGTATGTCGCCCTGTGTGTTGTGGATCGATGAAATTGAAAAAGGCCTCGGTACCGACAGCAGCGATGGTGGCTTGTCACAACGAGTTTTGGGCACGCTGTTGACCTGGATGGCGGAGCGGGAAAAGCCGGTGTTTATGGTGGCTACCGCCAATGACATCTCCAAACTGCCGCCGGAGTTGGTGCGCAAGGGGCGCTTTGATGAACTGTTCTTTGTCGACCTGCCGGATTCGGAAGTGCGCCTGGAAATATTCTCCATACATCTGGGCAAGCGCGAACTGGATGTGCAGAAATTTCAACTCGGCCCGTTGGTGGAGGCGAGCGAGGGTTACTCCGGTGCGGAAATCGAGCAGGCCATTGTCGCGTCGATTTACACTGCCAAGGCCAGTGGAAAAGAGGTAGACACAGAGATAATTCTGCAGGAGCTGTACAGCACCGCGCCGCTGTCACAGGTGATGGCGGAACGCATTGCGGCACTGAGGGCCTGGGCCACGGAGAGAGGGGTGGTGTCGGTGAATTAATCGACTTCATGACCACGCAGATATTGTGAACTGTGGTGGCCTCCTAATCGCACGTTGAAGAATTTGGGTGATTTTGGGGTGTCTTTGTTTTTTGTTTCCACCTGATGCCTTTTTTACCTCGTCTGGGAATGGATCGGGCAGGTGTGTGTACGACTGGAGCAATGATGGCTACTCAGCCATTTCTCTCAATATTGAGAGTGAACAGAAGGCATGATTGAGTGGATGAGCCAATAATTTCTAGGTTGATTTTATGAAATGTAGACTCGCTGTTTTTTTTGTTGTTTCGATGATGATGACTGGTTGTGCTTTGGTGGAGAGGCAAGAATCGACTTTAAAGGCGCGTATTTACAAGGGAGCTCCTGGGTTTGAATATTACCTCGGTTATCATCGCTTAGTTGAGGAAGTTAGGCGTAGGGGGATAAGTGAATGGGAGGTTGTTGTACTTTTGATGGAAAAGGAGTTGGGTCGTCAGGGGGTATGTCCAAATGGATATAAGGTTATTAATACGTTACGAACAGAAAATGTTGATTACTTGGTTTATGGTGAGTGTATTTAAGATTGCATTCTCAACTTAATGAAGTGGGCATAAGTGCAATGTAAGGGCAATGGTGTCAGGTTTTTGCATTTGACACACTTTCGATTTTATATTTTTAGCTAAGTTTTCTTTCTAGGGATGAATCAATGGTTAGGCAATCTCCGTATTGAATTTATTGGCGCACTGTACCGCACCACATTCCGGGGTAATACTCGAGACAATAATTACCAAGTTGACGCTGGTCGAAAGTCAAATCATGAATTGCCGCGAGAGTGCCTGTCAATTAGTCATCTTCTGTGTCAGATTTTCGATAAATATTGACATGAATGCCGTGACGCTTGATCAGCTTGTGAAAATCCGAGCGATTGCGCCCGGCAATTTCTGCGGCCAGGGAAACCTGGCCGTCGGTGGCGGTGAGCAGCTGAACAATGTACTCCCTCTCAAATTGTTGTTTGGCATTTTTGAGGGTGTCGATCTGAATGCCGCGGTGGCCGGGCAGCGCGTGCTCGGCCTGCACCGCGGAAATCACTGGTGTGGTGGAGAGCGCAAATACCCGCTCCATAATATTTTCCAGCTCGCGAATATTGCCCGGCCAGTGGTAGCTGATCAAAAGCGCTACCGCCTCCGGCGACAGGGTTTTGGCGGGTTTGTTGGTACGTTCGGCAATCGCGGTTAAAAAGTGGTTGGCCAACAGCGGAATATCTTCCGGGCGCTCGCGCAGTGCCGGCAATTTCAAATTAACCACATTTAATCGATAGTAAAGGTCGCTGCGAAACTCGCCGCTATCAATGGCGGCCTCAAGGTCAAAGTGAGTTGCCGACAAAACCCGCACATCAATTTTCCGGTCGCTGCTGCCGCCCACCGGGCGCACGGTTTTTTCCTGCAGCACCCGTAACAGTTTTACCTGCAGGGACAGCGGCATATCGCCAATTTCATCCAGCAAAATGGTGCCGCCGTTAGCAGTAACAAAAAGACCCTCACGGTTTTGGCTGGCACCGGTAAAAGCGCCTTTTACGTGACCAAACAGCTCGGACTCCAATAGATCGTGGGGGATGGCACTGCAGTTGATGGCAATAAACGGCTGGTCGGAGCGAGAGCTCTGCTGGTGGATGGTGGTGGCCAGTAGCTCTTTACCGGTACCGCTTTCGCCGTTAATCAAAATATTGACGTCGCTTTCGGAAAACAGTTTTGCCTGCTCCAGCAGGCTGTACATTTTTGCGCTGCGGGTCAGGATCGGCAGTGCAGCTTCCGGTTGTTGAGGTTGTTGCGGGCTGATGCTGAGAGCATTTTCCAGTGTGCTGAGAAGCTCTTCCTTGTCCACCGGTTTGGTGAGAAATGCAAACAATCCTTTTTGAGTGGCAGTGACCGCCTCGCGAATGGTGCCGTGGGCGGTGAGCATAATAACTGGCACAGTAGGCCAGCGCTCGTGCAGGCGGTCAAAAAGGGCGAGGCCGTCCATCTCTTCCATGCGCAGGTCGGTGACTACTGCATCGATATTTTCCCGGCCCATGGTCTGCAGGGCATCGACACCGGAGGAAGCGGTGATTAATTCGTAGCCCGCAGCCCCAAGTCGCAATGACAGCAATTGCAACATACTGGGATCATCGTCCACCAGCAGTACTTTGGGTTTACTGTTCATCCTTTTCCTCCGAATCGTGCTTCTCATTTTCGGTTGGTTTGTCCAGTTGGCCCATGTCCGATTCGATTTGTTGAATACCGCGAATGGTTTTTTCCAGCTCCTGTTTCACTGCCTGATAATTATCAAAGAGGTGGTTGTAGGTGCGCGATTGGGCGGCTATCAGTCCCAGAAAAGCCCGTTCGGCTTCCGTTAAATCGCCACTGGCGTGCAATTGAATCAGTGCGTTGCTCAAAACACCCGGAGTCTTGTCGGGTTCACAGGTAGCCAGTAACAGTCGCTCAAACAGTTGGTCGCGGTTGGCGTTGTTCTGGTGCTGGCGAATTAGCTCCGAGCGCTGAATTTCAGGAAGTGCGCAGAGTAGCTCGCGGCTCATCAGCAGGTCGACAATGCGCTGATTGTCGATAGTCGATTGTGTGGGTTCAGCCTCTTTCACAGTAAATGGAAAGTACTGGCAACCACTCAGGAGCAGTGTAGCCAGCGAGAAAATCGCTAACCTGGCAATGAAATGATTACGAATTTTGGGCTGTTGCATGCTGTGAATTCTCACTGTCAGTGTCGAGTTGCCGGGAGTCTCGAGGAAAAGTCATGGTGAAAGTGGTGCCTTCGCCCGATGTGGACGAGACAAAAATGCGTGCGTTGAGGTTTTCGATACAGGCTTTGACAATAGCGAGGCCAATACCGCTGCGCGGAATGCTGTCTCGACGTCCAGCGGAGCCTTTGTAAAACGGCTTGAAAATCAGAGGCAACTCATTGCTGTCGATGCCGGGTCCATTATCGCTGACGGTCAATTGCCAGCTGGTGTGATCCATTTGCCAGTGCACGGAAATTTCGCCGCTGTCACCAATGTAGTGGTAGGCGTTGCTGAGTAAGTTGCTGAGAATCATCTCCATCGCCAAAGCATCGCATTGCACCAGGCGGGGTTGGCCTTCGATGTCCCAGGTCACTTTTTTGCTGCCAGTGGCGGTGAGGTTTTGGCAGATTCGCTGACAGAGCTCGGCAATATCCAGAGGTTGGTAATTGGGAATCAATCCGTGGGAAACCGAGTTGTAGTTGAGCAGTTGCTGAATCAACGCCTGCAGATTGCGAGCGCTGTGCAGTTGAATTTCCAAAACCGGTTTTTGCCCTTTGTGGAGCGGGGCTATGGTCTCGTCATGCAGCAGATTCCCCGCCTCGATAATGGCCGCGAGTGGAGTTTTCAGTTCGTGGGTGACGTGCTGGATAAAGGCGCGCTTTTGCATATCGGCTGCACAAATCTGTTGTCTCATCCACTCAAGATTTTTACCTAGTGCCTGTAAATCTGCTGGCCCAACAATAGCGATGGGGGTGTCCCATTTCTGCAGACCAAGCTGGTTGATGGCGCGATTCAGGCGGCGAATCGGCCGCGATGCCATAAGGGTGCTAAGCACAACAAGCAGTAAAGCAATCGGCAATGTGAGGGTACATATCAGTAGAAGACGGTCCGCAACCTGTGAAAAGTGTTCTTCGCCTGTTTTGACCGAGGTGCGCACATAGTCGTCCAGTCCGCTGGCCAGTTGATTGCTCTGAAGGCGCATCTGGCTTATCAGTCTGGCGACGGCTTGATCTTGCTGGGGGACTTGGGAGAGCTGCTCTTCCAGGGAATTGGCGTTCTCGATCAGAGTGGGTACTAGCTCTTTGATCTGTTCGGTGGGTGCCGGGGACTGCTTAGTGGCAGTGGTTGTCAGTGTTTCCAGCAGTCGCTGGCTGTTATAGGCGATGCCATTCTGTTTTTGGCGATACAGCTCAAGAAAACTCTCCTCACCCAGCAACAGGAACTGCCGTGCCAGACGCACCATATCGGTCACCTCTTCAGAGATTTCCGCTTCCAGGGTGTTGAGGTTATCCAGAGTTTCCATCAACGCGCGTTGGTCAATAGTTTGCTGACGAAGCGCATAGGCGGCATAGGACAGTGCCCCCAGCAGTGGCAGCACGGATAGCGATGTGGCGACGATCCAGAGCTGGGTAAGAGTGAAGCGTTTCAGCAGGGCATTCAGCATGATGTTTTCACGAGAGTAGATGCCAACTGAGGTTAGGACATTTTTACGTGCAAAACTGTGTTGCACTTTTGAAACACGCTAACTTATTGAAATTATTTGAATTTTATTTTTCAGGTTTAAATGTGTTGCTTTTCTGCAACATATGGATTTTGTGGTGAGATACAGTTTTAGGTTTAACGTATTGATTTTGTTGGGAATTTCATTTTTGGCACAGTGTTTGCTCTATTGGATATGAGTTTCGACTTATCACAAAATCTATTTAATAAATGAAATTTAGGAGTTAAAGATGAAATCACTGATCGCAGCCCTGTCCGTATTTGCCCTGTCTGCCACCGTTAGCGCTGGTGAAACCAAAGAAAATGCTCACGACATGGTATTCAAGGCATTGGACAAAGACCAGAACGGCACTGTGGAAATGCAAGAAGCCACTGACAAAGGCCTGACTGAAGAAGTATTCAAAAAGCTGGACGTGGATTCTGACGGCAAACTGACTGCTGAAGAATTTGCCAAGCTGGCCAAAGAAGATGCCAACGGCCTGTTGGGTTAATCATCTTTTAGGTAATTGATTTCCTGAGCGAATCTTAAGTGATTCGCTCAGGAACCCCTTTAAGGTGGGCTACTTTTGTTTCCCGCGCCAGGAGGGCGCGGGATCAACTGGCAAACTACCCCCCATTAGTTTTGAGTAGTCCGCCTTTTTTATTTCCCTGGTATATCTCGTTTGTTTCGTTCTCTGATTCTTCTGGACGAAAATAGGTGACTAGGCCTTGGGGAATAAATAAGGCATAAAAAAAGCGGGCTCATACTGAGTCCGCTTTTTTGATTTTCAGTTTTTACTTGAATTAGCCTTGTTGCTCCCGAGCAATCGCTCTGTAGGCGATGTCGGTGCGGTACTCAACACCATTCCAATTAATCTGTTTAACCAGCTCGTAAGCCTTGGCCTGGGCCTCTGAAACACTGTTTCCGAGAGCAGTGGCACAGAGTACGCGGCCGCCGCTGGTGACCACATCATCACCGTTCATTGCCGTACCGGCGTGAAAGACTTTGGCGTCTTCAGAATAGGTAGTCGGCAGGCCGGAGATAGCATCACCTTTGGTGTAGCTGCCAGGGTAACCTCCTGCGGCCAGGACAACACCTACGGCGGCGCGCTGATCCCAGTCGGTGGTCTTTTCATTCAGCTTGCCATCTATTGCGGCCTGGCAAAGATCTACCAGATCGGATTGAAGGCGCATCATGATCGGCTGGGTTTCGGGATCACCAAAACGGCAGTTGTATTCGATTACTTTTGGTTGGCCTTCCGGGTTAATCATCAGGCCGGCGTAGAGGAAACCGGTGTAAGAGTTGCCTTCGGCTGCCATGCCGCGAACGGTGGGCATGATGACCTGTTCCATAACGCGGGCATCGATTTCCGGGGTAACTACCGGTGCGGGTGAATAGGCACCCATGCCGCCGGTGTTTGGTCCCTGGTCGCCATCGTAGGCGCGTTTGTGGTCCTGGCTGGTGGCCATCGGCAAAACGTGCTCACCATCTACCAGTACGATAAAGCTGGCTTCTTCGCCTTCCAGGAATTCCTCAATTACCACTCGGCAGCCGGCGTCGCCAAAAGCGTTGCCGGAGAGCATATCGCGTACAGCTTCTTCAGCCTGCTCCATGGTCTCTGCAACGATAACGCCTTTGCCGGCAGCGAGGCCGTCGGCTTTCACTACAATGGGGGCGCCCATTTTGTGCAGATAGGCGATGGCCTCGTCGACATCGGTAAAGTTGCCATAACCGGCGGTGGGAATATTGTGGCGAGCCAAAAAGTCTTTGGTGAAAGCCTTGGAGCCTTCAAGCTGTGCTGCACCCTTGCTTGGGCCAAAGCAGCGCAGGCCCTGGCCGCTAAAGAAGTCGACAATACCCTCAACCAGAGGTGCTTCCGGGCCGACGATTGTCAGCTCGACAGCATTGTCCTTGGCAAACTGTGCCAGCGCGGAAAAGTTCATCACGTCGATAGCGACATTTTCCAGCTTGGCTTCCAGCGCGGTGCCGGCGTTACCTGGGGCAACAAAAACGGTTTCTACGTCTGCTGATTGTGCGGCTTTCCACGCCAGGGCGTGTTCACGGCCACCGCTGCCGATAACAAGTACGTTCATTGAGCTCACTAGAAGTTGATAGGCTGAAAAAGAGGGCGAATTGTACCTGTTTGGGCCAGTGGTCTCTAGCGGGGTTGCGACAGGATGTGTTGATCACTCAGGATTTCCAAAGAGGAGGACCTCATATGAGGTCCTCCTTGGAGGGGCGCCGTTAGAATCGGGCGCTCATTTTCAGGTAGTAAGATGCGCCGTTAAACCCGTAGGGGAGAGCCCGCAAAGGGTATTGGGCGGCGTTGTTGGTGATGATATCCAGCACTTCGTTGGCAGCCAGTTCGTCCGGTGTTTTGTCGAACAGGTTGTTTGCGCCAAAAGAAAGCGTGACTTTTTCGGTGACATCGTAAGAGAGGTTGAGGTCGACGAGTACGGCGGATTCAACCACGCTTGTTGGTTGGGTCTCCGGGATGGGGATGTGGTTTTGGCCAAAGTAGTCGACTTCGGTTTCACCGAAGTAGTTGAACCGAACCAATGCGCTCAGCTTGTCACGAGACCAGTCAAAAGTCAGTGTGCTGCGCTCCTGGGGCTGTCCGTTAGTCAGGAAAGACTCGGACAATGGGCTGAACGCGACATTGGGATCGATGCCAACAGGTGCATTGATTTTATCCACGGTGGTTTCGTTGATATTGCCCGCAAAGGTGATGTTCAGGTTGCCTTCGGCAAACTCGGTGTTGTGGGTGATGATCAAGTCCACTCCTTCAGTGGTGGTGTCCACGGCGTTGGAGAAGAAGTTGGCCTGCGCCACTCCGGTTGCTTCCAGTGCAGCCAATGCTGCCGGGTTGAACGCCAGGTCATCGGCTGACAGGAATCCGCCAAGAGTGATGCGATCCTGAATCTCAACCTTATAGGCATCGAGAGTTACCGTGATGCTGTCGAGTGGGCTCCAAACCATACCGAAGCTGGCACTCTCAGAAGTCTCGAGCTTCAGGTTGGTCACCCCAAGCGCAGAAGGCAGTTCGGAGCCAGATGATGCGGTAAAAGACTGGGCCAGGCTGCCGTCGGAGCCGATGTTGGTGGTAAAGGCGGTGTAAGCACTTTGCTGCAAAGAGGGAGCGCGGAATCCGGTCGACAGGGCGCCGCGAAGGGCGAAGGTCTCGCTAAAGTCATAACGCGAAGACAGTTTTCCGGATAACTCATTACCAGCTTCTTCGTAATCCTCGAAACGCAGGGCGGCACCGGCCAGCCATTTGTCGGTGAAATTTTTCTCGAGGTCCAGATAGAGAGCATAGCTGCTTCGGTCAGCGCTGGTGGCCGCCTCTGGGCGCAGGCCTGGGTAAGCCTGGAAGCCACAGTCGGCAGGGGTTGTACCATCGATCACAGAAGGGAATACGCCGCTGTCGCTGCTTCCGCATGAGTAGGACGCCAGGTCGCCGGAAATAATTTTGTAGGACTCTTCACGAAGCTCAGCACCATAGGATACATACAGTAGCTCATCTGACCCGGTGTCGATGTGGCCGGAGAAGTCCAGGTTGAAGGTGAGCTGGTCAAATTCAAATCCGCCTGAAAACCCGGAAGTGGGTCCGGCGTTGGCGGCGATTTCAGCATCGCTGGCGCCCGGGTTATTGAACAGGTACTCGGCGGCAATAGAGCTGTTGATGGTGTTGCGTGAGGTAAAGGCGTACTCGTTCTGGCCGTAGGTCAATGATGTATCCATGCGCCAGTCGTTGCTGAGATCGGTGCGAAAACCCACCGCAATAGAGCTGTCGTCGGCCTCGTTGTCGATGTTGGGCAAAAAGCCGTCTGGATAAACCTGGGGAACATTGCGCTCGACGCGATTGAAGTCGCGATAGAATCCTGAGCCCAGGGCGGTGCGGTTGGAGAGTCCGCCGAATGAGTAGAGCTCGCCGCCAGCCAGTGGCAGCATGGCGTTGTAGAAAACGGTGGTAAATTCGGTATCGGCATCTCCCATGTGCCAGCGCACATCGTCGGAAAGCTCTCCAGGGGCGATGGTGGAGGAGCCGCCGATGTCTCGCTGGGCGCGATTGGTGCGATCGCCGTCGCGATATTCAAATGTCAAATTGATAAAGCCGCCATCATCGCCCAGTTCGAAACCGGAGTTGATGCCCAGTGACAGCGTGTCGCCATCACCCTCTTTGGTCTGGCCCCACTGTAAGTAGGAGGTGGTCTCGTCGACGGTCTCTTTCAGATTCAGGTTAATCACCCCTGCGATGGCGTCGGAACCATACTGTGCTGCTGCGCCGTCGCGCAGGACCTCAACACCACGAAGGGCTGACAGCGGGATGGCGTTCATATCGGTGCCGGCGGCACCTTCACCAACCGTTCCGGAAAGTGCAAAAATGGCCTGGGTGTGGCGGCGCTTGCCATTGACCAGTACCAGGGTCTGGTCGGGTTGCAGGCCACGCAGAGTGGCTGGGCGGAACAGGTCAGAGCCGTCGGAAACCTGGGTTCGGGAAAAGTTGAAAGAGGGTGCGGAA
Source organism: Porticoccaceae bacterium LTM1 (assembly GCA_030252795.1). Taxonomy (NCBI): domain Bacteria; kingdom Pseudomonadati; phylum Pseudomonadota; class Gammaproteobacteria; order Cellvibrionales; family Porticoccaceae; species Porticoccaceae bacterium LTM1. Next base: position 2,841,288 of record CP127080.1, on the reverse strand, counting down.
ACCTGAAGTGACTGGCCCAGTTCGGTAAAGCCGTTCTTGGTGAGTTCGGATTCGTTGATTACATCTACCGGCACTGCCGATTCGGTGGCGGTGCGGCCGGCTACTCGTGTACCGATGGAGAGAACTTCTTCAATGATCTCTTCGGAGGCGTGGGCAGGAATAGTTGTTAATGTTGCTGAACTGGTAAGTGCAAAGATGGTTGCTGCGAGTGGATGTTTGTAGAACTTGGAATTTACTTTCATCTATTACCCCTAACTATTTGACTCATTTTATGGTGTATTTATGGAATTTCATTCCCTGCAATTGGTTTTATTATGATTTTGTTGGAATAAAATTAACTTTACATATAAAGATTTTGTCGAGGGTGGTCAATGCCTGGGTTTGCTGGCAAGGTATGTCAAGGTGTCAAAAATTCTTTACGGGATTTTATCGAAAGGGTTAGAAGCAGTAGGGTTCGACAGCGTCAGGGCGTGTTCGCGGCTACCTCTTTCGGTGACCAGCAGATTCATGGAATGAGATGTCGTTGGTGACATGAAGGAATCCTGGGGGTGAACTGTATCTTTTGGTGTCGAAGGCCTATAGGTTTGATCGGTGTTGAAAAATAGCAACAGGGGTTTGTAGATATGAAAAAGCCGGACTTCAATCCGGCTTTTTGGTCGATTTGATCTTATTTATTGAAGTTCAGCCGCAGGCTTACCTGGAAAGACTTGGTTTTCATCTCAAATCCGCTGCCATCAAGGTCTGAGTAGTCATAGCTGCCTCTCAGGCTCATGCCATTGTCAAAGTTGAATTGGGCATATGGTTCAAAGCCCACTCCGGATAGAACGTTGATGTCGGTGTAATCGATTTCGATGCCGTACTCAAAAATGCCGTCGGTTTTTGAGCGGTAACCAAAGCCGGCGTTATAGCCTTCTTCATTGCTGAAGATGTCGGTTTTTACATACTCGGCACGTACATAAGCAGCAGCCTTGTCGTCTCTTGCCATCACATAGCCCAGGCCGAAACGGCTTTCAGTCATGTCATCGGACTGGTCGGCGTAATTGGCGGTGAAGTACATGTTGCTGCCAATCATCTTGCTGAAGTCTAAAGCAAAACCATCAGTATCCATATCAGCTGAGCCGAGGCCATCGACTTTGATGTCATATTCGGTATCTACGTATCCAATATCGAGATAATCAAAGTTAATACCTTCGGCCATGGTGTTGGCGCACAGTCCAAAGGCGGCAGCGGCGATAGTTGTAGTGAGTAGTTTTTTCATCTGAATCCATCCTTTAATTTATTAGTATATTTGCCTTAACTACTGGCTCATGAATCATAAATGACAGATTTATGACAAACAAGAGACGGATGTTTCCTTAAAGGGTTGGTGGAGAGGGGGCGCAAGTAAATAATTCTAAGAGGCTTGGCAAAAAATCCGCAAACCCAAGCTTTAGATCGGGGCTTTTACTTTCCGGGTGTTTGCTATTGTGCTGAGGTAGAGCCCCGCACAATTAAAAAAGCCGAACAAAAGTTCGGCTTTTCAAGAAATCACAAAATCTACTGAGGCAGTAGATTTTGTGCCCTGGTAAGGCGCGTTCGTTGTGAGACAAATCTGCGATTTGGGCGCCGCAGGCGGTCCGTAGGACCGAGCATCGCGAGTCAACCGGAGCCTACTGTAGTAGGTGAGCATCGCAGCAATAAACAGCAACGCGGTATCCGTGCAAAAGATTCATCCTCAGTGGCGGAAGTGACGCATTCCGGTGAATACCATAGCCATGCCATGCTCATCCGCCGCAGCAATCACTTCGTCATCGCGCATTGAACCTCCCGGCTGAATCACCGCACTGATGCCAACCTTGGCAGCATTGTCGATGCCATCGCGGAACGGGAAGAAAGCGTCAGAGGCCATGACCGCGCCCTTTACTTCCAGGCCGGCGTGCTCGGCCTTGATGGCGGCGATGCGGGCGGAGTTAACGCGGCTCATCTGACCAGCGCCGACACCAACGGTCTGGCCGTTTTTGCCATAGATGATGGCGTTGGATTTAACCATTTTGGCGACTTTCCAGGCGAACAGCAGGTCGTTCATTTCGTCTTCGGTAGGTACCTTTTTGGTAACCACTTTCAGGTCTTCTTTGTTGACCATGCCGTTGTCTTTTTCCTGAATCAGCAGGCCGCCGTTTACGCGCTTGTAGTCATAGCTAACCGGGCGCTCGCTGCCCCATTCGCCACAGGCCAGCAGGCGAACGTTCTTTTTGGCAGCAACCACTTCCACTGCAGCATCGGCCACAGACGGAGCAATGATTACTTCCACAAACTGCTTCTCAACGATGACTGCAGCGGTTTCGGCATCCAGTTCGCGGTTGAAGGCGATAATGCCACCAAACGCAGACTCGGGATCGGTGGCAAAGGCCAGCTCGTAGGCAGTCTGGATGTCGGTAGCAACAGCAACGCCACAAGGATTGGCGTGCTTGACGATTACACAAGCTGGCTCTTCAAACAGCTTGACGGTTTCCAGTGCAGCGTCGGTGTCGGCCACGTTGTTGAATGACAGCTCTTTGCCCTGCAGCTGGGTGGCGGTGGAAACGGAGGCTTCCGCCGGCTCGGCTTCTTTGTAGAACGCCGCTTTTTGGTGTGGGTTCTCGCCGTAACGCATTTCCTGCGCCTTAATGTACTGGGCGTTGTAAGTGTTCGGGAAGTCGCGCTTCTCGATTGACCCGCTTTCAAGAGGACTGCGAGCGCCAAAGTGGTTGGCGATCATGCCGTCGTACATGGCAGTGTGCTCGAACGCTTTAACCATCAGGTCGTAGCGGGTTTCGTAGCTCAGCGCGCCGTTGTTTGCGGTCATCTCTGCCAGTACTGAGTCGTAGTCGCTGGCGTTAACCACAATTGCTACGTCTTTGTGGTTTTTGGCGGCAGAACGAACCATGGTCGGGCCGCCGATATCGATGTTTTCGATAGCGGTTGGCAGGTCGCAGTTGGGGTCAGCAACGGTCGCTTTAAACGGATAGAGGTTGACCACGACCATGTCGATGGCCTGAATGCCGTGCTCGGCCATTACCGCATCGTCTTTGCCGCGACGACCAAGGATGCCACCATGTACTTTCGGGTGCAGGGTTTTTACGCGACCGTCCATCATCTCCGGGAAGCCGGTGTAGTCGGACACTTCGATAGCAGCTACGCCATTTTCAGTCAGCAGGCGGAAAGTGCCGCCAGTGGAGAGAATTTCTACCCCTTGTGCGCTCAGCGCCTGGGCAAATTCTACAATTCCGGTTTTGTCGGATACGCTGATAAGGGCGCGCTTCACGGTGGTCAGTTGGTCGGTCATCGTGTTGTGGTCCTGGGTTTGGGTCGGTATGGCTGGAAAATCAATAAACGGGTTAATTACAGCAGGTTGTACTGCTTGAGCTTCTTGCGCAGGGTGCCGCGATTCAGGCCGAGGATCTCTGCGGTTTTGCTCTGGTTGTTGCGGGTATAGGCCATGGTGAGTTCCAGCAGTGGCTGTTCCACTTCGCTGATTACCAACTCATAGAGGTCGGTGGTCATCTGGCCGTCGAGACACTCAAAAAAATGCTTCAGTGCGTGCTCGGTGCACTGGCGCAGTGAGTCGTGCTCGTGAACTTCTTCAATTTGTGCTTCCGTTTCGTTATCGACTTCAATCGTAAAGGTATCCGGTGTCATGCTACTTGTTCCTGAAGCTGTGCCAAATCGGCAAAGAGTTGTTCTAAAAAAGTCACTTGTTGTTGCTGGCTCTCAAGGCCATTGAATCGCGCTTTTAACTGGCGGGTAACAGTGCTGTCATCCCCCTTCAGAGTTTCCAGGTACCAGCCGATATGTTTTCGCGCGATGCGCACCCCGAGGTAGTCACCATAGTGCTGGTGCAAACCGTCGAGGTGTTGGTGCAGCAGCTGGTGCACTTCGTCCAGCTGCGGCTCCGCTAATTCGTTTCCGGTCGCGAGGTAGTGATTAATCTCGCGAAAAATCCAGGGTCGCCCCTGTGCGCTGCGGCCTATCATCACTGCAGCGGCGCCGGTGTGATCGAGCACTCGGCGCGCTTTTTTCGGGCTGTCGATGTCGCCGTTGGCAAACACCGGAATCTCCACAGCGTCCACAATGGTGGCGATGGTGTCGTACTCGGCAGTGCCCATAAAACGGCAGGCGCGAGTGCGACCGTGTACGGCGAGGGCGGCGATGCCGGCATCCTGCGCCAGTTTGGCAATGGTTACACCATTGCGCTGCTCCGGATTGCTGCCGGTGCGAATCTTCAGGGTCACCGGTACGTCGACGGCGCTTACCACGGCTTGAAGAATTTCGGCCACCAGCGGTTCATCCGCCAACAGTGCTGAACCGGCGGCGCGTTTGCACACCTTTTTGGCCGGACAACCCATATTGATATCGATAATCTGTGCGCCCAGCTCCACATTGGCGCGTGCCGCTTCCGCCATCATCTGCGGGTCGGCGCCGGCAATCTGCACCGAGCGTGGTGCCGGTTCGTCGCGGTGAATCAAACGCTGTTGTGACTTGCGGCTGTGCCACAACGAGGTGTCACTGGTGACCATTTCCGATACCACCAAACCCGCGCCCATCTGCCGACACAATTGCCGAAACGGCAAGTCGGTCACCCCGGCCATGGGAGCCAGGATGGTGGGGTGTTTTATGGTAAAAGGTCCGATCTGAAACACTGCGCTGCCCGTTGAGGTTGATCAATATTTGAGCACCCCTCAGCGAGGGGCGCTAATGATACTCGCAATGGCAGGGCAGAATAAAGCGAAATTGGTTATTTGCTGATCAAAAGTTGGTAATTGGTGGCGTTTGGCCCCGGGTCTACAATACTGAGTCGAATTCGTACCGGCCGCTGGCTGGGAAACGGACTGTCAGCAGTCAGTTCTCCGCTCAAATATTCACTGGGAGAAAAGCGGCGCTCGGCTACTGGCACACCTTGTACATTCTCAAACTTCAGTAATAGATCGGGAAATGACTGATCAAAGCCGGCTTTGTTAATCAGGACGGCTTCCACTAACAGGGCATCAGGTTCGGTAGGGTGGCTAATCACCATCAGGTGCTGGCTCAGAATCAAATCCAGATTGACCAATTGTGGCAGCTTGATACCCAGTTTGCTGGTGACCGGCTCTATCCAGGTTCGGTACTGCGGGTTTTGAATAAGCGCATCGTAATTAAAGTAAATGTACTGAGTGGGCAGTGCCACCAGCGCCAGCAGGCAGGCGGCGATGGTGAGCGGTCTGCGTTGTTTGGGTCTGGCTTTGGTAGCGGTAAACGGGCTGTCAGGATCAGCTTCGATGGCTTCAGGTATAAACTCGGCGCTGTCGCTGCCAAGGGGAATGGGTCCATCGCCATCCGGCAGAACGTTAATGGCGGGTTCGTGCGGAGGTTCGGGGGCATCGAGCCGGTGCTCAGGATCTATGGGCGGATGATCGAGCTCGGTTGTTAGCAGCGTCTCGCAGTCTTGAGGTGCTTCCTCGCTTTCCAGGGCCGCTTTCTCGCTTTCCAGGGCCGCTTTCTCGCTCTCCAGGGCCGCTTTCTCGCTCTCCAGGGCTGCTTTCTCGCTCTCGACAATCGCCTGTTCGCTCTCGGCGGTCAGCACGTCGCTGACTGTGGAGGAGGCGGATTCTGTGGCAATGGGCGCTTCGGTTGGAAGGTCGGCCAGATCACCATCATAGTCTTGTTCAGGCTTTTCTTCGGCCATCGCTTGCCCGGTAGCTGGTTCGAGCTCAGTAGAATCAGGTTGGTCGCCGGACGTTGGCTCAGATTCAGAATCAAGCACTGAATCCGGGGACCTATCCATATCGTCGTGGATCAGCCAGTCGTCTTCCTGTTCTTTGTTCTCCGCCTGGTCGTCCTCCAGCTCAAAACTGGACTGTGCTTCTGCCTGTTGGCGATTCTGGCGGCTGCGGGCGAGGCTCTCAGTCGCCAGGCGCTGAACTTCCAGCTGGTTCTTGTACTCGTCTTGCTGTTGATCCGATGGCTCAGGTTCAACATCCTGACGATGCTGCTCGGCATTAAAAATCGTCAGGCAGGCGCCACAGCGTACGCGGCCGCTGGCCAGCTTAAGCTGGGTGGCGGTTACGCGAAAGGCTATCTGGCAAGCCGGGCAGCGTGTAATAAATTCCATTCAGTAAAGACTATGCAATTATCAGGTTATTGTGTTTTTACGCCGGACAGGCGCGCCCAATCCTCTTTGCTCACCGGAGTGTCGAACTCGAACTGGTTTGCGTAAGGTGCCATGACATCTTCAATCTGGGGAACAATCAGCCCAGCCATGCAGAGTTTGCCGCCGGAACGAGTCAAGCCGCTGATGGTTTCAGCAAGGCTGATAAGCGGCGCGGCGAGAATATTGGCTACGGTCACATCCGCTTGCAGTTCAGGTTGTTCACCGGGCAAGTAGGTGAACAGCTTGTTCGGGTCAATGTTGTTTCTTTCACCATTGTCACGAGTGGCGAGCAGTGCCTGAGGGTCATTGTCGATGGCAATCACTTTCTCTGCCCCCAGCAACAGGGCAGCGATGCCAAGAATTCCTGAGCCGCACCCATAATCCACTACAGTTTTACCCTTCAGGTCGATACCGTCCAGCCATTGCAGACACAAAAAAGTGGTTGGGTGAGTGCCAGTGCCAAAGGCGAGACCCGGATCCAGCATCAGGTTGACGGCATTTGGTACCGGTGGTTCCAGCCAGCTCGGGCAGATCCACAAGCGTTCTCCACATTGGATGGGGTGGTAATACTTCATCCACTCCCTCTCCCAATCCTTGTCCTCTAGAATTTCCCAGCTGTGGTCTGGAAGCTCTTTGCCAAGAGAGTCTCTCGCCGTTTCGGTGGCCTGTTCGGTGTCTGTGTTGGCGGTGAACAGGCCGATGACCCGTACCTGGTCCCAAAGAGGGGTTTCACCCACCGCGGGTTCAAGAATGGGCTGATCGGCCCGGTCCAGCAATGTCACTGAAACTGCACCTGCAGCCAGTAATGCATCTTCCACGGCTTCAACGCCGTCGCGAGTAGTATCCAGTTTCAGTTGTAACCAGCTCATATAATCCCCTTGATAATATGGCCATTATCATCGAATGAGGCGGCGGATAACAGTGGATAGGCTGTTTACCCTTCCTTAACGTTGAGCTAGTGATAATTCACCCTCAATTTCTGCTGTGTCTGATATCGACACGCCCATCGGATAGTAATGGCCCTAATGGTTTTTCTTTTTATTCGGGCAATTTAACACTCATTGAATGTTCGCTTCATTGGCTCCTTTTCGGCGGCGATCTTCTAGTATTAAAAGGCCTCAGTTATAGCCCCTCTTTGAGTGGTTCAGCTTTGTAGTAAAGGACGCGAGTTATGAAAAAGAGCATTTTGCTCATAGTCATTCTGGCCGGTGTCGTCGGTTTGGCCTTTTATTATTGGCCTGCCGGCAGTAGTGACGCCGATCAGCAACAGGCGATGGCCCATGGACAGAAAGCGGTGCCAGTGGATGTGATGGCGGTACACAAACAGCAAGTACGACTGTTTGATGAACTGCCGGGAAGGGTTGCAGCACAGAAAGTGGCTGAAATTCGTCCCCAGGTGAGTGGCATTATTACCAAACGCCTGTTTAAAGAGGGTAGCTATGTCGAGGCTGGCCAGCAGCTGTATCAAATTGATCCAGGCCTTTATCAGGCCGCTTACAGCAGTGCTTTAGCGCAATTGCAAAGAAGCCGGGCTAATTTGAAGGCCGCCGAGTCAACTGCCAAGCGCTACGATGGACTGATTGAAAAGCACCTTGTCAGCCAGCAGCAGTACGACGATGTAAAAGTGGCACACGAGCAGGCCAAGGCTGATGTAGCTATCGCCGAGGCCAACGTTGCCCGCGCCAAAATTGACCTCGATTACACCAAGGTCTATGCGCCAATCTCCGGCCGGGTCGGACGCTCACTGGTGACCGAAGGCGCACTGGTGACTGCCAGTCAGGAATCCGAACTGACCCGCGTAACCCAACTCGACCCGGTTTATGTGGACCTTACCCAATCCAGTGCTGACCTGATGCGTATGCGCAGTATGAGTAAGACCGATATTCTGGCAGTGTCGCTGAATGTTGACGGTAGCGCCCAGCCTTATCCTCACAAAGGCGAGATTCAGTTTGCCGATGTAACTGTGGATGAAAGCACCAGCTCGGTAGTGATGAGAGCGGAATTTCCTAACCCGGACCAGCTATTGTTGCCGGGCATGTTTGTTCGGGCGACTATTGAACTGCCTTCACAGCAGGGATTTCTGGTGCCGCAGCGGGCTACCAACCGCACGCCGGATGGCAGCTTGCAGGTTTGGCGAGTAGCTGCAGACAACACAGTCAGCCCTTTCACGATTCAGGCCGAGCGCGAAGTTGGTAATCACTGGTTGGTGACCGAAGGTCTGGCCGAAGGCGACACCATTGTGGTGGCGGGGTTTCAGAAGATCAGACCGGGGGCGACAGTTAATCCCGCAACATCTGACGCTGTTAATCAAGCACCCACCGCAGAGTCAGCCGCCTACTAGCAGGAACGCTTCCCATGTCGAGATTTTTTATCGATCGACCAGTGTTTTCACTGGTCATTGCCATAATTATTATGCTCGCCGGTGCGCTCTCTATCGAGCAGTTGCCGGTGGAGTTGTACCCCAAGGTTGCGCCCCCGTCGGTTACAGTGTCCGCGACATACCCCGGTGCGTCAGCGAAGGCGGTGGAGAACAGCGTTACCCAGATCATTGAACAGCGCCTTACCGGAATCGATAACCTGCGCTACTTCAGCTCTACCAGCTCCGATGGCAGCGCAGCTATCACCCTGACCTTTGAACCAGAAGCAGATCCGGATATCGCTCTGGTGCAAACCCAGAACAAAATTCAGGCTGCTATGCCACAGCTTCCCAGGGAGGTGCAATCCCAGGGGGTTTCGGTCACCAAGGCCAACAACAATTTCCTCTTGGTAATCGGTCTTTACTCGGAAGATGGTTCGGTCAGTCAGTACGATCTGGGCGATATGTTGTCCTCGAAAATTCAGGATGCCATCGCCAGGGTAAACGGTGTTGGTAGTGTGCGGGTATTTGGTACCCAGCACGCCATGCGAATCTGGCTGAATGCCGACAAGCTCAACAGCTATCGACTCACTACTGTGGACGTTGCCAATGCGGTGAGCGTGCAGAACTCGGATGTCTCGGCAGGCCAGTTGGGTGGATTGCCGGCAGTGGAAGGCCAGCAGCTTACTGCTACCATCACTGCACAGTCGCGGATGCAGACTGCTGAAGAGTTTAAAAACATCATTTTGAGAGTCAATCCCGACGGCTCCCAGGTGCGCCTCAAGGACGTAGCTCGAGTCGAGTTGGGTTCAGAACAGTACAGCACCATTGCTCGATATAAGCGCCAGCCAGCCTCGGGCATGGCCATCAGCCTGGCATCCGGTGCAAATGCGCTGGACACTGCCGCCGCCGTTAAAGAGAAAATGACGGAGCTGGAGAAAAGTCTGCCATCGAGTGTGAAGGTGGTTTACCCCTACGACAACACTCCCTTTGTGGAGCTGTCCATTGTCGGGGTGGTAAAAACCCTGATTGAGGCAGTGATTCTGGTATTCCTGGTGATGTACCTGTTCCTCCAGAACGTGAGGGCAACACTGATTCCCAGTATTGCAGTACCGGTGGTGTTGTTGGGTACCTTCGCGGTGTTGGCCGCGTTTGGGTATACCATCAACACCCTCACAATGTTCGGTATGGTGCTGGCCATTGGTCTGCTGGTGGACGATGCCATCGTTGTGGTGGAAAACGTCGAGCGGATTATGGCAGAAGAGGGCTTGTCTCCTCTGGAAGCGACTCGTAAATCCATGGACCAGATTACTGGCGCGCTGGTTGGAATTGGCCTGGTACTGTCAGCCGTGTTTGTACCGATGGCATTCTTTAGTGGTTCTACGGGTGCGATCTATCGGCAGTTTTCCATCACCATCGTGTCGGCGATGGCGCTATCGGTTGTCGTCGCGTTGGTACTATCACCCTCGCTCTGTGCGATGTTACTGAAGCCAGCCAAGAATGGTCATATTGAAAAGAAAACGGGTTTCTTTGGTTGGTTTAACCGCTGGTTTAATCGCGGCCGCGACGCGTACCAACAGGGCTCCGGGTTTATGTCCCGTCGCATCGGCCGATTCCTGATTATCTACGTGGTGCTGGTGGGTGGCTTGATGCTGCTGTTCAGCAAACTGCCCACAGCGTTTATCCCCGATGAAGACCAGGGCACCATGTTTATGATGGTAAATGCGCCTCCCGGCGCGACCGCCAGCCGTACCCTGGAGAGCCTGAAGCAGATTGAAGATTACTTTCTGGAGGAAGAGTCCGAAAACATAGACCATCTGTTTACCGTGGTTGGCTTCAGTTTTGCCGGTAGCGCGCAAAATTCCGGTCTGGGCTTTGTGAAGCTGAAAGACTGGAGCGAGCGCCCCAACGAAGACCAGACAGTCTTTGCCATTGCTGGCAGGGCGATGGGCTTTCTGTCGACCATCAAGGATGCCATGGCGTTTGCCTTTTTCCCGCCACCGATTCAGGAGCTGGGTAATGCTACCGGTTTCGATTTGCAGTTGTTAAATCGCGGTGACCTCAGTCACGAAGACTTTATGCAGGCGCGCAATCAGTTGCTTGGGATGGCGGCACAAAACAGTCAGCTGATGGGGGTGCGTCCCAACGGCCTTAACGATGTACCTCAGTACAAAATTGATATCGATTTTGAAAAAGCTTCGGCGCTTGGTTTGTCCATTGATGTCATTCAACAAACCCTGCAAACAGCCTGGGGTTCACGTTACGTCAACGACTTTATGGATGAAGGTCGCATCAAGAAGGTGTACATGCAGGCGGATGCGCCGGATCGCATGACCCCGGAAGATGTTGATAAGTGGTACGTGCGGAACAACACCGGTGAGATGGTGCCGTTCAGTGCATTTTCCAGCGGCCACTGGAGTTACGGCTCACCGAGACTGGAGCGCTTTAACGGCATTTCGTCCCTGAATATACAGGGTTCGCCAGCTGCGGGTGTGAGCTCAGGTGTCGCCATGGCGGAAATGGAAAAGCTGGTGTCGCAACTGCCCGAAGGTATCGGTCATGAGTGGACTGGTCTCTCTTATGAAGAGCGTGAAAGTGGATCGCAGGCACCGGCGTTGTATGCGCTCTCCATTCTGGTGGTGTTCCTCTGTCTGGCCGCGCTCTATGAAAGCTGGACGGTTCCATTTGCGGTTATTTTGATTATTCCGCTGGGGATCCTGGGGGCAGTAGTAGCCACAGGTATGTTTGGATTGAGCAACGATGTCTATTTCCAGGTGGCCTTTTTGACCACCATCGGGTTGTCGTCCAAAAACGCCATTTTGATTGTGGAATTTGCCAAGGATCTCTACAAGCAGGGGCACAGTTTGCTGGAGGCGACCGCTATTGCAGCCAAGTTGCGTTTCAGGCCTATTGTGATGACATCGATGGCGTTTATTCTTGGTGTCACGCCACTGGCAATTTCCTCGGGAGCTGGCTCTGCGAGTCAAAATGCCATTGGTATCGCGTTAATTGGCGGCATGTTGTCGGCAACGTTAATCGCGATATTCTTTGTGCCGATGTTTTATGTGATGGTGGAGAGGATATCCAAACGGAATACTTAATTAGCGGGGATTTTTCTCTACATACCACAAGGTCGCCACACGATTTGTGTGGTGTATTATGCCAAGAGATGAATCAGAAGTTGAACGGCTTCTGATTCATCTATGCTAGTTAACTTAATTAGCTATTGAAAATAGCAGCTCCAGTTAGCTATAAAAAAACTCTCTGAAAAATCAGAACAATTTCCTTGGTCATCGCAGACCCTGATAACAACAAGGGCATCTGCACCATAGACATAAGATTGGGTAAATTCACTTAATCCAGTTGACCACCCATATACCAAATATGGGCCAATTGGCTGGCTATACCAAACTTCAAAGTGAGTGTATTGAGCTGTGCTTCCCCCCTCTTCCCATAATATCAAGTGATGTGTATACGGAGGGGGATCACAATGACCTAAAAGAATACCCGAAAGGTTAATAGGGGGTACTAAGACAGCTGGTTCAGGTTCAGGAGGAGCAGTATAGTAATTGGCTACAGAAAAAGCCGTGGTTCCTACAGCACGGTGATTTTCATGGTCATCATCACCATGGAATGCAAAATTATTGTGCGAGAATGTTTTAACCTGTTCATAGTCTCTCCAGGTCTCCTCTGGTAAGTCATCGACTGAAGTCATTACTGTATAGACGTTCTCCCCAAAGATGCCTGAGGTGGCATGATATCCTCGACTATCTGAATACAGCCCAGAAGATGAATAATGTCCTGCACCAAGTATATGGCCCAATTCATGAGCTGCTGTTAACTGGTTGTTTATACATAGCTGCGAAGTGGCTATGACACCATAAAAATGAGTGTCTTTATATCTCCTGTCTGTTCCTGGGATATCTGGGTCTAATGGCAGAAATCCGCCAGCCCCTAAATTCCAATTTAAGGGTTGTTTTGCCTTTCCGCAAATACCGACAGGCGAGGGAGTACCAGTAAATACTAAAACCACATCAGCTTTAAATTGAGCTCTTCGCCAATTCAGTTCGCTTCCGGGGTCACTTGGCCCTGGCATATGCTGTGACTGGGTGTCTAATTCTTGAAGTAAACTGCCTAGTGTTAAACTTCCATCTAAGGTTGTGAACAGAACAGGGTATGGAACCACAAATTCTAATTCTACTGGGAAAGGAATTCCAGAGAGTTCCTGTGACTGTGACCATACATCCATCATGTTCATCATTTATCGAGACGCATCGGTAAGGTCAGCTGTCGACGTATAACCAAATAGTATCTTAATCGTTGAGTCGGCAGAATAAGAAGAGCAGGAAATGATAAACAAAAAAGCGAGAGAAAATAGATATCTCATCGTTACAGCCTCCATTCAATTGAGTAGTTATTCCTTTATTAATTAAGGTTATTATCCTTTAGGTATTTTTGATACCGCTTTTCAAACTTAATCATTTCATCCTTCCGCATTGCATGGCCAGTTTCAATGATAAGTGCGAGCTGAGGATCTTTTTTTATTGGGTCGATTATATAGTTCTTCCCTTTATAAAAAATTTTTATTGATCCAATTAAGGATGGCATGTAGTGCTTCTTCTTTGTTTTTCCCTTATCTAATGATGGAAGTATTGAGGCAGTCTCATCTAATGGCTCCTCTTTCGGCTCTTTGAGCTTTTTCTGTTGAATAAGAAAAGAAGCGTTATTTATGCTTCGTATCAATAAATCATTCGAATCAAATTGGATTGCTGTATCGTTTTCATCATAAATGGCATCTATCGATCCTTTCCAAATAGTACTTGCATCCTTCTGAAAGGTAGACTTCTTGTGAGTAATCTTTACTGAGATGCCGTCAGGCATAGTAACTAAGAATCCTTCGCTGTCAGAAAAGGCATTAAAGTTTACTTTGGCAATGCCGTAAGATGGAATTTCAAAAATCTTTTTTTTGATCTGCTTGTCTATGTCAGAGTCTTTCATCAGATAATCTGTATCGTCATCAGATAGGTAAGAAAGGAGTTCGGGTAATAAATGGTTTTCAGCTGATAAACAAGTTGTAGCAGATATTGTGAAAAAAACTGCAACTACTAGTGATTTGATGAGCTTCATACATCCTCCTTGAAGTGTCTAATGAATAAGTGCAGGGGACGTATATTTCTATGAAATGAATTGATATATGCGTTCCATGCTTATAATGACAAAGCTTCGTTGTCATGAAGATCAATAACATATTTTGAATTGAGCGGCCATGCTTTGAGCGACCAAAATGACGGGGGGGTCATTGTGGTGAGTAAAAAGGTTTTTATCGAAACAGTATAGTGGAGGAAAAAGTAATAAGTGGGGTCGGATGAAAATGGCACTTACTTAAGCTTCTTGGGGTTCCCCCACTTATTCCATTGCACTTATTCCTGGATCGGCGGGACCGCAGCTATCTGAGGGCGGTAAGGAGGCGACCGCAGCGCTATGCGATGAGGAAATAAAAATGCCAGTCAGCTGCTTAACTGACTGGCATTACGGCAGAAGCCGGGCTTTTTCAGGTTTACAAGCCGAGTTTTTTCTCGAGGTAGTGGATATTGACGCAGCCACGTTTGAACTCGGAATCATTGACCAGATCTTTTTGGAGATCGCGGTTGGTTTTAATACCTTCAATGATTAACTCGTCCAGAGCGTTGTTCATTCTCGCCAGGGCATTTGCGCGATCACGGCCGTAGGTAATTACCTTGGCAATCATGGAGTCGTAGTGCGGCGGAACGGTGTAGCCGTTGTACAGGTGTGAGTCGACGCGAATACCAAAACCTCCAGGGGCATGGTAGTTGGTGACTTTGCCTGGACTTGGCATAAAGGTTTTCGAATCTTCGGCATTGATGCGGCACTCAAACGCGTGGCCACGGAAAACAATGTCTTCCTGCCTGAGGCTGAGTTTTTCGCCGCTGGCAATGCGCAGTTGTTCCTTGATGATATCGACGCCGGTAATCATTTCGGAAACCGGGTGCTCTACCTGAACACGAGTGTTCATCTCGATAAAGTAGAAGTGCTCGTTTTCATACAGGAACTCAAAGGTGCCGGCGCCTTTGTAGCCGATGTCGATACAGGCTTTGGTGCAGGCATCGTAAACTTCCTGACGAACGTGGTCGGGAATGCCCGGGGCCGGTGCCTCTTCAAGAACCTTCTGGTGGCGACGCTGCAGGGAGCAATCGCGGTCACCCAGATGGATGGCATTACCTTGGCCGTCGGCCAGTACCTGAATTTCCACGTGGCGAGGTGTGGTCAGGAATTTCTCCATGTACACAGTGTCGTCGCCAAACGCAGTGCGGGCTTCCGATTTGGTGATCTGAATGGCGTTGATCAGGTGCGCTTCGGTGTGCACCGTGCGCATACCGCGACCACCACCGCCAGCGGCGGCCTTGATGATTACCGGGTAGCCGATTTCGCGGGCAATTTTCAGGCTGCGCTCGTTGTCGTCGGTAAGTGGGCCGTTGGAGCCGGGTACGGTTGGCACACCAGCTGCCTTCATCGCGGCGATGGCTGAAACCTTGTCGCCCATCAGGCGAATTACCTCAGCACTTGGGCCAATAAAGGTAAAACCGCTGTTCTCTACCTGTTCGGCAAAGTCGGCGTTTTCCGCCAAAAAGCCGTAGCCAGGGTGAACCGCCACGGCGTCGGTGACTTCCATGGCGCTGATGATGCGCGGTACATTCAGGTAACTTTCGGTAGACGGGTTCGGGCCAATACAGACCGACTCGTCTGCCAGGCGAACGTGCTTCAGCTCTGCATCCGCTTTGGAGTGAACGGCAACGGTCTTGATGCCCAGCTCTTTACAGGCTCGCAAAATCCGCAGGGCAATTTCGCCGCGGTTAGCGATAAGTACTTTTTCCAGCATGAGTGACTCCCGGATCAGATGATGGTGATCATCGGCTGGTCAAATTCAACCGGCTCACCGTCTTCCACCAGGATGGCACCGATAACGCCGGACTTGTCGGCTTCGATCTGGTTCATCATCTTCATGGCTTCAACGATGCACAATACGTCACCAGCTTTTACGCTCTGGCCAACTTCGATAAAGGCAGGAGAGCCGGGAGCCGGAGAGCGATAGAAAGTGCCTACCATTGGAGAGGCAATAATGTGGCCTTCCGGCTGGCTGCTTGCCGGAGCAGCTTCAGGGGCGGCTGCGGCAGGTGCGGCTGCAGGCGCTGGAGCCGGGGCCGGCGCTGCGGCATAGTGTACAGGTGCTGCTGCGGCTACAGTTGGGCCATTGCGGCTGATGCGTACAGATTCTTCGCCTTCTTTAATTTCCAGCTCGCCGATGTCGGACTCTTCCAGCAGCTCGATCAGTTTTTTAATTTTGCGAATGTCCATGATGATTCCTGAATTATTGAGTTTTAAACAAAGTTATTGTGTGCTGTCGAGGGCGTTGAGTGCGGCGGTCAGGGCCAGCTGGTAGCTCTGTGGGCCAAACCCGCAAATAACGCCCTCGGCAATATCTGAAAAATAGGAGTGTTCCCGGAAGGGCTCCCTGGCGTGCACATTGGAGAGGTGGACCTCGATAAACGGAATATCTACAGCCAATAGGGCATCCCGTAGTGCTACGCTGGTGTGAGTAAATGCCGCTGGATTGATAAGGATGAAGTTCACCCCCTCGCGGCGGGCATCGTGGATGCGTTCAATCAGTTCATATTCGGCATTACTTTGCAGGGCTTGTAGGTGATGCCCTGCATTAAGGCAGGTCTCGGTCAATTGGCGGTTGATATCTTCCAGGGTGGTGGAGCCATAGATCTCAGGCTCGCGAGTGCCCA
This sequence comes from Porticoccaceae bacterium LTM1, assembly GCA_030252795.1. Classification (NCBI taxonomy): domain Bacteria; kingdom Pseudomonadati; phylum Pseudomonadota; class Gammaproteobacteria; order Cellvibrionales; family Porticoccaceae; species Porticoccaceae bacterium LTM1. The sequence goes on along the minus strand of CP127080.1, from coordinate 2,824,976 downwards.
ACAGGTTAAGGTTGGGGCCGTGCAGCACTAGAATGGTCGCCATGGTATCTCTGTCCGAGCGTTATGTCCTGATAAAGGTTGCCAGAAGTCTGCACCAAAATATTCTTTATGTCCAATTTTTTACGGTTTAATGATTTTTCGCGGATAATCGCAGCAAGTTCTTGTGTATATTGCGCATAAGTTTGAGTTGTTGGCTTGGTTGTAAAGCAGGATCCCTGCCAGAACGCAGCGAGATTGCAGCACTTCACGCCTCAATTGCGTAACTATTGGGTAAGTTTTGCGATTGTGATCTTATTTGTGGCAAAAAAGCTTTTATTTGTTGTTAAGTTGCTGCCAACTTGTTTGTTGAGTTCTGGGGGGAGGGTTTGGCTTGGCAATCTATAGCACCTGCTACTTACGTGCTATAGTGACTGCGCTTAACCTATAGGTCTCAGGGACTCGGTAATGTATTCAATTTTCAAGCGTTGTTCAGTGGTGTTGGTAGGGTTGTTGTGCGCACAGTTGACGGGGTGTTTCACGGATGACTCAGCAAAGCTGGAGGTGGTTGACCCATACGTTCGGGCCATACCTTCCGGTCGAACCGTAACGGCGGCATTCTTTACACTGGATAATAAAAGTGATCAGACATGCCATCTGGTGGCTGCAACTGCCGACAATGTCGAGAGGGCTGAGTTGCACAATCACATCCTTGAAGATGGCCTGATGAAAATGCGTGAAGTGGATAAAGTGGTTGTGCCAGCCGGTGAGCAGACCATCTTTAAGCCGGGTGGCCTTCATATTATGTTGTACGGTGTATCCAGAAATATGTCGCATGGCGACAAAATCCAGCTGACACTGGAGTTTGAAGACTGCGATAATCTGGCAGTGGACGCAGAGGTGCGTCATCCAAACAAAGAATAAAGAATTACCCATTCGGGGTGATCAAAAAAGGAGTGATCTGTGGGCTTTTCCGGTTGGCGAGCGAACTGGTTGGGCAGGGCTCGTGATTTAGGTCAGGGGCTTAGCGAAGACTATTTTAAAAAGAATAATGCACCTTATTTAAAGTGGTTACTGGTTGGTATTGCAGCGTTTTTGCTGATTTGCAGTTTGATTGGCTGGTATTGGAGCCAGGAGCCGGAACCATTCAGTGTAGTGGAGAATGCCCGGACCAAATCTGGCGATAATCACTCAATAGTTGGAGTCACCACGACAACGACCTTGATTCGCGTTACAGAAACCCTGCTGGATAAGCGTGGCGGTTACCTGAGTAATGACATTGCCCCTCCAGGAGTCTGGCTCGACAATATTCCCAGTTGGGAGTACGGGGCGCTGACCCAGGCCCGCGAACTGGCCAAGGCTATGGAAGAGGCTTTCAGTCGATCCCAATCACAATCCAAAGACGATGCCGATCTGGTGCTGGCCAAGTCCCGTCTGAATTACGACCATCAAAGCTGGTTGTTTCCTGCAACCGAGTCGGAATATCGGGATGGCATAAAACATCTGCAATCCTACCTCGACCGGCTTACGGATAATGATGACTTTAATGCCCAGTTCTACAGTCGCGCAGATAATCTCAATTACTGGTTGCGGGTTGTTGAGACCAAGCTTGGCAGCCTTTCACAGCGACTGAGCGCCAGTGTGGGCCGTCAACAGCTCAATGTGGATCTGGCTGGTGATCCGGCGGCTCGTCAGGCGACCCCGGCACCTAAGGATCAGGAAGTGAAAACATCCTGGCTCGAGATTGATGATGTCTTTTATGAGGCTCGCGGCAGCTCCTGGGCATTAATGCACTTTTTAAAAGCCGTTGAAGTGGATTTCGCCGACGTTCTGGAAAAGAAAAATGCACGAGTGAGTGTGCGACAAATTATTCGCGAACTTGAAGGTGCCCAGCAACCGGTCAGAAGTCCGTTGATTCTCAATGGCAACGGGTTTGGGTTGTGGGCCAATCACTCTCTGGTGATGGCCTCTTATATCAGTCGTGCGAATGCGGCATTGATTGATCTGCGTGAATTATTGGCGCAGGGATAACAATTAAACTGTAATTACTGAGGTGTTGTACCTGTGAACAGCCTTACGTCCATGGATAGTCTTCAGCAATTGGAGTTGTTGCAGAAAGTGATCGCTGCCCAGCCACTTGGCATAGCCCTGGTGGACAAGGATCTGCGTGTGAAATTCTGGAACGACTGGATTGCACAGTGGAGCGGCATGCCTGATCAGCATGTAATTGGAGAATCTCTGGACAGTGTTTTCCCGAATTTGGCTGGTACCGAGTTTTGCTCTGTCATTGAGCGGGTGATAAAACAGGGCGGACAGGTTTGCTGGAGCCAGAATATTGATCCAGAGCGCCTTGATTCCATTGAGCGTGCCATGACTTCCGGAGACCGGGAGTTGCCTCTTCATCGCGTTAGCCTCAGCGCTATAGAATCTGAACATGGTCAATTGTGTCTCGTACAAATTGACGAGGCTCCTTACGACCCGATGGCGGTTGTAGCCCGCAAGCCAGATAGCCCGGTAATTGATGGCGAAATGCCAGCCTACATGGAGACCGAATGGCTTGCTGTTTTGTTGCTGGATAAATTTGGCACAATCCAGGATTTTAACCCGGCTGCCGAGGCCATGTTTGGTTTTAACCGCGAGCAGCTTAAGGGTGCTCCTGTCAGGTTATTGCTACCGGATTTGGCCGAATTGCCAGAGGGCGACCTGAAGTACCATCTGGAGGATAAAGTTCGCCAGCAGAGTGAAAACCTGCTTGAGGCCGCGACCGCAGATGGTCACTCCCTGTTCGTACAGGTACAGGCGTTTCGCTCGGTAACTCACTCGGACAACTATGTGGTCACGGTCCGTGATGCAACGGCTCTGTGCAGTACACAGGAAAGCCTCTTTCGACAAAGGGAATTGATCAGCGCGGTATTCGGGCAAGTTGCCGATGGTCTGCTGATGACCGATGACCAGGGGCTGGTAGAGCACGTCAACCCGGTGGGCAAAGAACTGCTGCGCACCAACGACGCCACAGGGATGTTGGTTAAAGAGTTACTGACTTTTAGTGATGACACCGGGCGACAGCTGCCTTGCCCGGCCTCAGAAGCCTTGTCACGAGGTACCGTGGTGAGCTTGCCTGAAGGCGCGCATTTAAGTATACCCGGGCAGGATCCGGTCAGTATGATGGCTACTGCGACGCCGTTGCGCAATCGCCGCAATGAATTGGTTGGTGTGGTGGTTGTTTTCCGCGCGGTGAGCGAATCCCGAAGACTGTCGAGCAAATTGACATGGCAGTCCCTGCATGACCCGTTGACTCAACTCCCCAATCGTCGACAGCTTGAGGCTGAGCTGGCAAGACTGATTGAGGACTCTCAACAGAATCGCACTACCCACACGCTGCTTTATATAGACCTTTATAACTTCTCAGTGATTAACGATACCTGTGGTCACAATGCCGGTGATGAGTTGTTGCGACAGTTTGCGCGACTCTTTACTCGCCATGTTAGCAATGTCGATATGGTGGCGCGTTTGGGGAACGATGAATTTGCCGTACTGCTTCGCAACAAAGGTGGTGAAGAGGGACGGGAGATTGCCGAGGAGTTGCTCTGGCAAATTAAATCCTTCAGCTTCCCCTGGGGGGAGCGCAGGCTGCGTATTGGTGCCAGCATTGGTGGCAAGGTTATTAACAGCGATACCCGCACCGAGATTGATGTGCTGGTAGCGGCAGGAGCGGCATGCGCGACTGCTCGTGAGTCGGGGCGCAATCGGGTTCACTTTCAGTACCAGAGTCAGGATATTGCTCATCGTCAAAGTGTTGCAGCGTGGATTCCCCGAATTACCGAAGCGCTGGAAGAAGACCGGTTTGTACTCTACGCACAACCGATTGTGCCCACCTTTCGAGCGGCACTCACCACTCGCCACTATGAGTTGCTGGTGCGTATGGTGGATAGGGAAGGCAAGCTTGTGCCTCCGGGCGAGTTTATCCCGGCCGCTGAGCATTATGGGTTGATCGATGATCTGGATCGTTGGACCTTTGAAAGGCTGCTTTCTTATCTGCAGGAACAGCGCTCTCAGGAGCACAGCTATCAGCAGCGCTTCAGCCTGAATCTTTCCGGTCACTCCGTTGGTGATGAAGGGTTCCGTGAGTACGTGTTGAGTCGATTGGATGAAACCGGAGTAGACCCCAAGCAGCTTCAGTTTGAAATCACCGAAACTGCTGCGGTACGCAACTTTGATCGCGCCATGGAGTTTATTCGTGCCCTGAAGGCCAAGGGCTGTTATTTCTCGTTGGACGATTTTGGTAGCGGTCTGTCGTCGTTTGCTTACCTCAAGCAGCTGCCAGTGGATTTCCTGAAAATCGATGGCAGCTTTATCAAGAAAATGGAATTTAACGATATCGACTACTCAATGATCAGTACCATCAATCACCTGGGCCATATCATGGGAATACACACCGTTGCAGAGTGTGTTGAAAATGAAAACCAGATGGCGATGTTGCGGGAAATTGGTATCGATTATGTACAGGGGTATCACGTTGCCCAGCCGAGGCCGATTGAGCAGTTGTAAGATTGCTTCAAAAACACAGAATGCCCCTGCCTGACGCAACAATTGTTGGGTAGGGTGTTCTCTGTTTGAAGTGTTTTTGAAGGGCAAGCCTGAAACTTTCAGAAAGTTAACGAACTCGCAGTTGAAGTCCCATGGATATCTCTAGTCTTTTCACTCCCTGCGCTTTGAGTAGTGTCATTATTTCTGTTTTATCTGCCTCTCCGGTGTTGGCGAACTCCGGCCAGACTATTGAAGAAACAGTGGTAAATGTCACTCGCATTAAAAAGCAGACATTTGAAATGCCTTACAGTGTTGGAGTGGTTGATAGTGAAAGCCTGAATCATAAATTAGCGCGTACTTTGCCAGAGGCTTTAAAGATCTTGCCGGGAGTGATGGTGCAGAAAACGGCCAACGGCCATGGCTCTCCTTTTATCAGGGGGTTTACCGGATATCGTACTCTGGCACTTATTGATGGCATTCGTTACAACAACTCCGTTTATCGTGATGGGCCGAATGAATATTTCGGGCTGATTGACTTCAATACGGTCTCCCGGATTGAGTTATTGGGCGGCCCATCTTCAGCCGCTTATGGCAGTGATGCCATAGGTGGTGCACTTAATATACAAACCGCTCGCTCGAATTATTCAGATAAAACACAGAACGAAAATTACTGGAATGCCAGTCAGAGTTACCGTTATGCCAGTGCTGAAAACAGCCACTTGAGTCGAACTACTTTGTCGGTAGGCGAGGGTGGTCAATGGGGGGCGCTGCTGGGCTTCAGTTATAAAAACTTTGGCGATGTCGAAGCGGCGAACCTTGGGAAATTGCCAACCACGGGATACGACGAGAAAAGCTGGGATGCCCGTCTTGATTCTCAATTAAGCGATCATTGGGCGTTAACACTGGTGCATCAACAATTAATGCAGGACGATGTGTGGCGCACACACTCCACTATTTATTCGAAATCGTTCGCGGGTTCTGATGTGGGCTCGGATCAGCGTCGCTTAAAAGATCAAAAGCGTCGCTTTAGTTATGTGAGATTGACGGGCAGTGATTTAAACGATTGGCTGGATAAAGCAGCCTTTACCGTTTCACAACAGCGTTGGGATGAAGACGGCGAGCGGGTTCGCTCCAGTGGCGCTTCTATTCAGGACTTTTTTGATTCCGAAATGACCGGTGCCGAATTGCAGCTCAACAGTCACTGGCAATCGGTGCAATTTACCTACGGATTTGATTTTTACCGCGATCAGGTAGATACCGGTCGCGTCGATTTTAATTTTGATGGTTCAGTTAAAGCCGTTCGCATACAGGGGCCGGTGGGTGACGATGCCCGTTACGATCAGTGGGGTGTTTACCTGCAGGCTGACATTCCTGTTAATGAGCAATGGGCGCTGAGTGCGGGAACTCGCTTCTCCGGTACTCGTGCCGAAGTAGGTCGATTTGAATCACCCGAGACAGGTCTTCCGGACAGTTATGACAATCGCTGGAATGCATTGGTGAGTTCACTGCGGGTCAGTTTTCAGCCGGCCTGTGAAACGGACTGGAATCTCTGGGCCGGGTTAAGCCAATCATTTCGAGCCCCCAATATTGCCGATATCAGTCGCTTTGGTGGCAGTCGCAGCAACGAAACCGAAGTGGCAGCAACCAATCTCGATCCCGAGTATTTTCTCACCGGAGAAATTGGTGCAAAAGCACGCTGGGATAACTTGGCTTTTACTGCAACTGCTTATTACACGGATATTCGCGATTTTATAACCAGTACGCCGACCGGAAGGATCGTCGACGGTATGACCGAGGTAAGCAAACAGAACAGCTCCAGCGGTTTTATTGAAGGAGTTGAGCTGACCGCAGACTGGCAGTTGGGTGGCGGCTTTACCGCCAGTGGCAATATTACCTGGCTACGCGGAGAACTGGATGTCTATCCGGTAGCGGGATCAACCATTCAGGTCACGGAGCCAATGAGTCGTATCATGCCAATGACCGCAAACCTGGCTCTGTCCTGGGACAGTCAGGACAAAACTGCCTGGGCGAGGATGGACCTGATTCATGCAGAAAAAGCCGATCGCCTGAACACCGCCGACAAGGATGACCTGCAGCGAATTCCACCCGGCGGAACACCGTCCTATACGGTAGTGGATGTGATGGCTGGCTACCAGCTGAATAAAAATACCGATATCACCCTCGGCATCAACAACCTCTTCGATGAGGCATACCGCAGTCACGGTTCCGGCAGCAATGAGCCGGGGCGTGGGCTGAAGTTTGGCGTAAGGCTAAGCCTGTAGTTAACAGGCCCTAGTAGATGCTGATTGCATCTCTGGGTTGAATGATACTCAGGCAGGCCCTGACCACCTCAGGGTGAAAAAATTTGCCTGACCCTTCAGTGATTACCTCCCTCGCCTTGCACAAGCCTTTCGCAAGTCGATACGGTCTCTCTTCGCTGATGCTGTGAACAATGTCTGCGACACTGATAATTTGCGCCTCCAGTAAAATTTCATTTCCACTTAGTCCTCGCGGATAACCCGATCCATCCAATCGTTCGTGATGTTGGTAAACCATATCGGCTACTGGCCACGGAAACTCAATTCCCTGAAGAATTTGATAGCCCATTTCACAGTGCTTTTTTACCAGCGCAAACTCTTCTGGTGATAGTTTTGCCGGCTTGTTCAGAATTGAGGATGGCACGCCAATTTTTCCGATGTCATGCAAGGCTGCACCAAACTTCAGTCCCTGGAGTGAATCGCCATCAAGCCCCATAACCTTGCCAATCTGATAGGCGAGGCTGGAAACACTGTTTTGATGTGAATGGACATAGAGGTCCCGTATCTCCATTACTCGGCCCAGTGACTCGATGGTATGGAAAAAAACGGAGTGAGCTTGAGGGGATTGACGAAGTGATAAACCATCCGTGTTGAAAGACCGGTAGGCCTGCTCCATATTGTTCTCCTTGTTACTGACGGTAATCCATTGCTTTGATTGGGGCCTGTTTACAATAACTTTTGTAAGCAGGCCCTGATTACTAACAATAGCGCACAATCTTCGCTTTGCCAGAAGAGTCAGTTCCAGGAAGAAGGGGTTAAATAGTGGACAGGACCTCTTGATGCTGCTCCGCCCTCAGGCGCGGCCCGTATTGGCTTACCACCTGCGCCGCGGCGCGGCAGGCCAGTGCCCCTGCATGCGGATAGCTCATTCCTTGAGTGATACCGTACAAAAACGCACCGGCAAACATATCGCCGGCACCGTTGGTGTCGATGGCTTTTACTGACGGAGCATCCACTTTGTGTAACTGCTCGCCGTCAAACAAAATTGCACCTTCGGCACCCAGGGTGATGGCAAAGCAATCGGCAGTCGCTTTCATTGCTTCGCAGGCGGCTTCGATATTGTCTGTTTCGGTCCAGCCCATCGCTTCTTCTTTGTTGGCAAACAGCAGATTGACGCGATCGCCGATCATCTCCTGCAAACCCTCTTTAAAGTACATAACCATGCCCGGGTCGGACAGGCTCAGCGCGGTTTTAACACCGGACTGTTCTGCCAGTTTGCGCGCCTCAATAGCTGCCGGGCGGCCGGTAGCGGAAGTCACCAGGTAGCCTTCCAGGTAAACGTACTCGGACTCGGCGATGGCGTCCGGGTTGAGGTTGTTGGGGCACAGGGTTTCGCTAATACCCAAAAAGGTATTCATGCTGCGCTCGGCATCCGGAGTGATCAGCACCAGGCATTTGCCGGTGGTGCCTTCAGGTAGCTCGCCATTGACGAAGTCGACACCGGCATCGCGCAGATCCTGAAGATAAAAACGGCCGTTGTCGTCATTGGCTACCTTACAGGAGTAATAGGTGCTCGCACCGAAGTAGCTGGCGCCAATTATGGTATTGGCTGCGGAGCCGCCGCTGGCGCGTTTGGAAGTGGTGAGGTGATCCGACAGATGTGCAATCAGCTCTGCCTGGCGGGCCTCATCAACCAGGGTCATCAGGCCTTTGTCGATGCTGAGAGTTTGCAGGTCGCTGTCCTGTACTTCGATTTCGGTGTCCACCAGCGCAGCGCCCACCCCATAAATATCGTATTTGGCCATAAATTTTTCCAACCGGTTCCTGTCTACAACTGAGGAGGCTATTATCCTGTCTCTCGTGAGTTCAGCAAGTCATAACAGCAAGCAGGTGTTTTTTGGCCACTCGAAAAAAGCGCAAGGTCAGCCGTAAAAAGGGCCGCAATACGAAAAAAACCAGTTTCTGGCGTCGTCTGTTCTGGAAGACGATGCTGTGGGGTTTTGTGATCGCCATCGTCGGGCTGGGAATTCTGGACCTGATGATTCGCGACAAGTTTGAAGGCCGCAAATGGGCTCTTCCCGCCCATGTATACAGCCGTTCGCTGGATCTCTATGAAGGATTGGCTCTCACGCCAAGCCAGTTGGCCTGGGAGCTGGATGAACTGGGGTATCGCCAGTCGAGCCAACCGCGTCAGCCTGGTCAGTATCGAATCAGTGGCGATCACGTTGAGTTGTACAGCCGCGGATTTCGATTCTGGGATGGCGAGGAGCCGGCACGTTTTCTCGACCTGCGCTTTGATGACGGCCTGCTGGAGCGGCTCGACTCCAATGATGGGCGCGTGGCCGTAGCCAGATTGGAGCCGGTGCGCATCGGCGGTATTTTCCCAACCCACCTGGAAGATCGGGAACTGGTAAAACTGGAAGAGCTGCCGCCCTATCTGGTAGACGGTTTGCTGGCGGTGGAGGACCGCCGCTTTTATGAGCACCACGGTGTGTCGTTGCGTGGAATCGCTCGCGCCATGAAGGCTAACCTGCAATCCGGCTCAATGCGTCAAGGTGGAAGTACCGTTACCCAGCAGCTGGTGAAGAACTTCTATCTCACCCAGGACCGTACCCTGGTGCGTAAGCTGATGGAAATTCCCATGGCGTTGCTGTTGGAGTTGCACTACAGCAAGTCGGAAATTCTCGAAACCTATTTCAACGAAGTATTTCTGGGCCAGGCTGGTCGCCGCGCCATTCATGGCTTTGCCCTTGCCAGCCGTCACTACTTCCGCCAGCCGGTACAGGAGCTTGAACTGCATCAGGTGGCGTTACTGGTCGGGCTGGTGAAAGGTGCTTCCTACTACGACCCATGGAGCCACCCCGAACGAGCCAAACAGCGCCGCGACCTGGTGTTGGATGTAATGGCGGAAGTCGGCATGATCAGTGGCGATCAGGCACGGGGGGCAAAACTGAAACGACTTGGTGTGGTATCAGAGCGTGCCACCGCCTTTAACCGCTACCCGGCTTATCTCGATCTGGTGAAGCGCCAGTTGCAACAGGATTACAGCGCCGAGGATCTGCGCAGCGAAGGGCTGCGTATTTTTACCAGTTTTGACCCGCAGGTGCAGTGGCAGCTGGAGCGCAGTATCAGCAATCGCCTCGCTAATCTCGAGCAGGGCTATCGCATGGAGAAAGACAAGCTGGAAGCGGGCGCAGTGGTCACTCGTGTTGGCTCTGGCAAAGTGGTGGCGCTGGCCGGTGGTCGCCAGCCAGGATTTGCCGGCTTCAATCGCGCTCTCGATGCCATTCGTCCGGTGGGTTCCACCATCAAGCCAGCGGTATTTTTAACCGCGCTGGAAAAGCAGCGCTACACCTTGTCATCCCTGATCAGCGATACCGAATTCAGTATCACTGCCCAGGACGGCCAGGTCTGGCAGCCGAAAAACTATGGCCGTGAAGAGCACGGCGATGTACCGCTTTACGAGGCATTGGGGCAATCCTACAACCTCGCTACTGCACGTCTGGGTATGGAGCTCGGGGTGCCAACCGTTGTTGATACCCTTGAGCGACTCGGTCTGGAGCGGGAAGTAAATCCGGTGCCCTCGCTGTTGCTGGGTGCCACCGGAATGTCACCTTATGAAATAGCAGGGATCTACCACACCATTGCCGCCGACGGTTTTTACACCCGGCTCAGCGCCATCGATGCGGTTTACACCGCAGACAACGAGCCGCTGCGCCGTTACGCTCACGAAGTGGAGCAACGTTTCAGTGCCGAAAGCATGCACCTGTTGCAATACGGTCTGCAGGTTGTAGTGCGCGAAGGTACCGGCAAAAATGCCTACTCCCGCTTGCCACAGGAGATGGTGGTGGCTGGCAAGACCGGCACATCCAATGACCAACGCGACAGCTGGTTTGCAGGTTTTAGCGGTAACTACCTCAGTGTTGTGTGGTTAGGCATGGACGACAACAGCAGCATGCCGCTGACCGGTGGTACCGGCGCGCTCAGGGTTTGGACAGACCTGATGGCCGGCATCGACAATGAGTCGATGGCATTTCGCAAGCCGCAAGAGGTAAGCTACCTATGGGTTGATGCACAAAATCGTCTCAGTGGCGAAGATTGTAAAGACGCTCGCTATTTGCCGTTTATCAACGGCACCGAACCAACCGAAAAAGGTCCTTGTTATGAGGAGCCGAGAAAATCGGTGGTGGACTGGTTTAAGGATTTATGGGGCAATTAAATGAATAAAAAGATACTGCTGACTGCACTGACATTATCGGCGGTGGGTTGTACCACTCTGCCACCGTCTTCGCAGCCGGTAACTTACCCACCCAGTAACGGCCCATATCGCGCGCCAGTGGAAGAGGCGGGCAGCTCAGCGCCGCAGCAACAAGCGCCAGTGGTTGAACCGGATTCATCTGCCTCGCCAGTGGCCATTGTGCCCGGCCAGGCTGATTCCAATAAAACCGAGCGTGCGGTAAATGGCTTGCTGGAGAAGGGTTGGTCTCTGTATAGCCAGCAAAGCTACGACGCTTCGATCAGTGTTGCTGAACGTGCGCTAAGGATTGACCGCTATCAGGCCGATATATATCTGCTGCTGGCGCATAATTACCTGGCGATGTCGCAACTCAGCCGTGCTGAACAGTTTGCCCGCCAGGGGCTGACTGTGACCGATAAGAAGAGCGACAGTTACAGCCAGCTGAAAGATATACTCACCGACATTGAGCGTCAGAAGTAACGGTTTTAAAAACGATAATAAGAGTAACAAATTGATGAATTTGACCATTGAAGAGCAGCGCCGCCTGCATCGGCACGACATTCACGGCTTGATTGATGCCATGGATATTGAGACAGGCAACAGCCTTGGTAAATTGGCCGATGTCCACCGCGAAGGCATCTTGCTGTTGTGTGAACAGCCCTGTGAACTGGGTCAGGTAATGCAGCTGCAACTGTCTACCAAGGGTGACGTTCAACTACCGTGGATGGAAATAAAAGTGCAGTGCCGCTGGGTGGGTGATACCAACAGCGACGGCGACACGCCAGTCGGTTGCCAGATACTCGATATGGAAGCCGAAGCCTTTGCGGTGTTGCAGCAGTTAGATTTATAAAATCAAGGAAGATCTGATCAATTCCATTTTAGCCACTCCCGCGTAGGCGGGAGTCCATATTTTCATGTGCCTGTGGATTCCCGCCTGCGCGGGAATGGCATTCTTGAGTTATTTCCTAGCTTACAGCAACCAACTTAAAGCTTTTGTTTTCCGCAACGATTTCTACCTGATCAAAGTACTGCTTCGCTTTTTGCGGCAGCGGCACAAAACTGTTTACTACAAATAATCCCTTGCCACTGCGGCGCAACACCCGTTTGGTCGTGGCGAGGAATTTGTCGGTCAAACGCCCGTCGGTGGCAAAGCCTTGGTGAAAGGGCGGATTGCACAACACCACATTAAAGCGCTCGCGGATATTGCTGCCGGCATCGTCGGCAATCACTTCGCCGTTAATGTTCAGCAACTCAAAATTCTTTTTACAGGCAGCCAGTGCTGCGGCGTTGTTGTCAGTGGCGACAATGCGTTCGAAACCATACTGCCGTGCCGAGCTGGCGATATAGCCGTAGCCGCAACCCAAATCCAGCAGGGCGGCTTCTTTGGGCAGATGTTTTAAAAACTGCGGCAGATGCTCAACCAGAAAAGCGCTGCCGCGATCAATTTTATCCCAGCCAAACACACCCGGTTTGCTGAACAGTTGTTCATCGTCGAGAGAGATTAAAGAGCGCAATTCCGAGTAATTTTTATCGTCCAGTGGCTCACCGGCTTCATCGGAGTTTTTGGCAATATACGCGGTGTAGCAGTTGCCATCTTTTTCGGTGTGCACGTCGCTTTGAAAATATTCACCGGCTTTTTTGGCGTAGGTTTTCAGGCCGTCGTTTTTTTCGCCCGACAAAATCAACTCGCCGCCTTGGACTAATAAATCAAAGGCACGATTGATCAGGTGATGCACCACCGGCTTTTCTTTTGAAACCCGATAACAGATGCGCTGAAAACTTTGCGGTGCAAATACCGTGGTATCGAAATCGCTGAAGTGCGCATCCAGTTTGGCGGCAACGGCCTGCTGGTGAATATCAAAACGGTTGGTGAGTAGCGACAGGTCGCGACCAGCCAGTGACGCAAATGGCGCGTCTGGAAGATTTTCATCCACAATCAGCAGGGTTTTACCTTCGCCGGAGTGAATGTCAGAAAGCAGTTGGCCGAAACAGTTGTCGCTCATAAATGATTTTCAATTACTGGTTAACGTTACTTGTCATCCCCGCGAAGGCGGGGATCCATAAAACTCTTGATACCCGCCTTCGCGGGAGTGACGGTGACGAGGTACTAGTGACGGTTGCAGGCCTGTCATCCTGAGTGCAGCGAAGGATTCCGGCGCTTACTTGCCGCCACCTGAATTCCACACGCTATCAATCTCGTCTTCCGTCAGCGCCCGATACTCCCCAGGCTCCATATCTGCATCCAGAACAATCTCGCCAATCCGTTCGCGATGCAGTGTCACCACCCGATTGCCCTGTGAGGCAAACATCCTTTTCACCTGATGGTATTTTCCTTCTGCAATGGTTAGCCGCGCTTCAGTCCCGGAAATCATTTCCAGTACCGCAGGCAGGGTGCGGCGCTTTTCATTATCCAGCCAAACGCCCTCGCTGAACTTGCGGGCAATTTTCTCCGCATCGTTTTCCGAAATCGGATTCGCTAGCGTTACCAGATAGGTTTTTTTGCAGTCGCTTTTCGGCGACGTCAGCGCATGGTTCCACTGGCCGTCATCGGTAATCAACAACAAACCAGTAGCATCCAGATCCAGTCGCCCGGCGATCTGCAACTCACCACTGCGTGGTTCATCTACCAACAAATCAATCGCGGTCGGGTGCTCGGCATCCTTGGTCACCGACACATAACCGTCCGGTTTATAGAGCATAAAATAGCGTGCTGTTGGCTGGCTGACCGAATTGCCATACAGGCAGATATCACTATCTTCATTTACCTGCTGGTTTGGGCCGGATGCGGACATGCCATCCACAGTCACCTCCCCCGCCTTGATCAACTTTTTAATCTCGGAGCGGGAGAAGTCGGTGGCGTTGGATAAAAATTTATCGAGGCGCATTTAATTCTCAGTGCGTCATCCCCGCGCAGGCGGGGATCCATTGTGAGCAATGATGGATTCCCGTTTTCACGGGAATGACGATTTATTTATTCAGCAGCAACGCCGCTTCTTTCGCAAAGTAAGTCAAAATGCCATCGGCACCGGCTCGCTTAAAAGCCAGCAGCGATTCCATCATCACCGCTTCTTTATCCAGCCAGCCATTTTGTGCGGCCGCCATGTGCATGGCGTACTCGCCGCTCACCTGGTAGGCAAACGTCGGTGCACCCAGCTCGTCTTTTACCCGGCGCACAATATCCAGGTACGGCATACCTGGCTTCACCATAATCATATCTGCACCCTCGGCCAGATCCAGGGCGCACTCGTGCAGCGCTTCGTCACTGTTAGCCGGATCCATCTGGTAGCTGTATTTGTTGCCGCCTTTAATGTTGCCTGCCGAACCTACCGCATCGCGGAACGGACCGTAGTAGCTGCTGGCGTATTTGGCGGAGTAGGCCATGATCTTGGTATTTACGTGGCCGTGCTCTTCCAGCGCGTCGCGAATATCGCCGATGCGGCCATCCATCATGTCAGATGGTGCCACAATGTCGGCACCGGCGTCGGCATGAGAGAGCGCTTGTTTAATCAGCGCCTCTACCGTGAAGTCATTCATTACATAACCGGTGTCATCAATAATGCCGTCCTGGCCATGGGTGGTGAACGGGTCCAGAGCCACATCGGTAATCACGCCCATCTCCGGTACCGCATCTTTCAGCGCTTTTACCGCAGTTTGGGCAATGCCGTTCGGGTCCCAGGCGGCTTCAGCCATTTCCGACTTGGCGGATTGTGGCGTTACCGGGAACAGGGCCATCGCCGGTACACCCAAGTCGGCCAGCAGTTTGGCCTCTTTCACCAGCAGGTCAATACTCAGTCGCTCAATGCCCGGCATGGAAGGAATCGCTTCCCGCTCATTGTTGCCGCCCAGCACAAACACCGGATAAATCAGGTCGTCCACAGTAACGCGATTTTCGCGCACCATACGACGCACAAAGTCGTCAGTGCGATTGCGGCGCATACGGGTGATGGGGAAATAGCGCGGTGTAATTTGCTTGGGCATGGGGAATTCCTTTGTCTTGTCATCCTGAGGAGCAAAGCGACGAATGGATCTCATTGCCTGCTATAGCGGTGTTGCCCGCTTTGCTCAGTCTGGCATTAATTCAGAGGTGCTAAGAGTAGCATTAGTAGCGGCTGTAATCTCTGTCGTCATCCCCGCAACACTCTACCGTCATCCCCGCGCAGGCGGGGATCCACAAACAATGGACTCCCGCCTGCGCGGGAGTGACGATATTTTATTCCGAGGTCCGGCTTACAGCGTCGCAAACACCCGCTCAGCCGCATCCAGCGTAAACTGCACATCTTCATCAGTAATCGCCGCCGACATAAAGCCTGCCTCGTAGCTGGCCGGTGCCAGATACACACCTTCGTTCAACATACCGTGGAAGAACTTGTTAAAGCGTTGGGTATCGCACGCCATCACCTGCTGGTAGTTACTCACCGATTCTGCCTCGGTAAAGAACAGCCCGAACATGGTGCCGACATGGTTGGTGGTAAACGGAATATTGGCCGCTGCCGCACGTTCGCGCAGGCCGTTCACCAGATCCTCGGTGCGCTTGAACAGTGGCGCATGGAAGCTCTCTTCGGTTACCAGCTTAAGGGTTGCCAGACCCGCAGCCATAGCCACAGGGTTGCCGGACAGGGTGCCCGCCTGATACACCGGCCCCAGTGGAGCGATCTGTTCCATAATTTCGCGCTTGCCACCAAATGCGCCTACCGGCATACCACCGCCAATTACCTTACCGAGACAGATCAGGTCTGCGTCTACACCGTAGTGGCCAATGGCACCGGTGCGGCTGACACGAAAGCCGGTCATTACCTCGTCAATAATTAACACGCTTCCCGCCTTGGTACACTCTTCGCGCAGGGCTTCCAGAAAACCCGGCACCGGTGGAATGCAGCTCATGTTGCCAGCTACAGGCTCCAGAATCACACAGGCAACTTCATCACCCAATTCGGCAAAGGCCGCTTTAACACCTTCAATATCGTTGTAGGTCAGGGTGATAGTGTGCTCAGCAAGCGCTGCCGGAACGCCCGGGGATGTCGGCACGCCCATGGTCAGTGCGCCGGAACCGGCCTTGATCAGCAGCGAATCGGAGTGGCCGTGGTAGCAGCCTTCAAATTTGATGATCTTGTCGCGGCGGGTATAGCCACGTGCCAGACGAATCGCGCTCATGGTTGCTTCGGTGCCGGAGTTCACCATGCGCACCATCTCCATACCCGGCACACGCTCGCAGATTGCGTCGGCCAGTTGAGTTTCCAGTTCGGTGGGGGCACCAAAGGTCAGGCCCTTGTCCAGCTGAGTGCGAATTGCGTCCAGCACTTGCGGGTGACCATGACCAAGAATCATCGGCCCCCAGGACTGCACGTAGTCCACATAGCGGTTGCCGTCAGCATCGAACAGGTAGGCACCTTCGGCGCGATCAAAAAACACCGGCGTGCCACCCACAGCGCGGAACGCCCGCACCGGTGAATTCACCCCGCCGGGGATATGTTGCTGGGCGGCCTCAAAAAGCTGTTCGGAGCGTTGCATGGTCACGATAATAATCCTGTTTGTTCGGCTGGATCATTGACTCTGTTAAGTATTGAACTAAAGTTTAGAACCACAGCCTTGAATGAAAGCTGCTAATTATCGCAACTTGTCGCATTAAAGGCCATTGGATTTCCCGGTCTCATATGGAAGCTTGCAAATGGAAGTGCCGGAGACTCAAGCTCACATTCCAATCCAACCCGACTTCATGCATTCCCTGGCACGACAGCGAACTACGGCTGGTTGTTTGCCATCGAGTGGACCCCGTCAAATTAAACTTCTGAGCACCATCGAGATCATCTTGTCCCGGAAACTCATGTCCAGAGAGCCTTGGGGCGTGAGCATCCATTTGTCATATGCAATTTTCAGGAACTGGTGTGATTCGAGGCTACATACCAGTAGCAACATGCTGCAAAAAAAATAGCCTCTATACGTAATGTTTAAGGAGTAAATGTTATGAATCAAGACGTCACTATGCGTAGCAAGGATACTCATAATGCCATCACAAGACACTATGTTGAGATGGCTGAGAGATATGCAGACTTGAAGGTAGATGCGGCGAGCTGGACAACAGACAAGGCTTCCGGATCCTGCGCCTACGTTTTCGCCTATCTTCAGGTCGACTGTAACCTGTCATTTCCCGGCGGACCAAACCTGACCTTCAATGGTAAAGGGATGGTTGTTGGTTTGGGTGCTACTGGCTCACTCGGTGGTCAGGCAACCTTTAATGTCGACCCCAATACCCTCAAGGGTGCTTCAGGTATTAGTTTTGAGGCCACCAGTGTGGGTGTTGTAGGCGGTGGATTCCAGGTCACCTGGTTTAAAAACGGCAAGTATATTGGCCATGGAGAGTTTTACGGTCTTGGCGTTCAACTGGGTACCCCCGGTGGAGGTTGGGGTTCTTTCTCTTAAGCGCGTAAAGACTGTTTACAGAATCAGTATTGTTTAAACCGAATATCGCAGCAGTGTTCAATTTTGTCTGGATGACATTTAAGGATCATTGCTGCGATATGCTGAATTAATAAATAAAGCCGGAAGGCATTTAAAGGGCGTGCACGGCCACAAAAACAATTGCGTAATCTCCAGAGGATTAGCGCTAGCCACTCTAATAATGAAATGCTAGAGTTGGTGCCGTGGTTGAAAAGTAGCCAATTGCCTCAGTTCCCTCAATAAAGGCTATGGCCACGCTCCTCTCCAAAAATGGAAGATTGCAATGGATGTGCTTAAAACCCTCAAGCCCGGCAAATCTGGAACGCGACGTTTCGTCAACCGTTATGGTGAGCGCCTTGTGACTGTTCGTCATAATCAAACTATTATAAATACAAGGAGTATGGAAGTTGATTAATCTGACTATTATGTCTCAAACCGTAGTCCTATTGCTTGTACCTGCTTGGATAGCGTTGGTCACTATTTTGAGCTTTAGGCTTGGAAAAACTAAGACAAATTCTGCGTCAATGGCTGCAACAATAGGTTTTCTGTCAGCACTAATCCCTCCGATTGCCATTATTTATTTGATAGTTTTGTTAGTGAAGTCTGATGTATCGAGAGGTCATGGAGATGGGGTTAATTTATAGCAATGCAAAGCAGCAGAATAAAAGCAAAAGACGCTTGTACTGGGCCTCCTAGCGTTTGGCAACAGTTTGTAGAGTTATAATTTTAGCTAAATTGAAATGTTGAGGAAGAATGATGAAATTACCTAAGTGTCTACTATTGTTTGTTTTTTTTAGTGTCTCGGCGCTTGCTTTGGATGATTCAAAGGAAAATCGTATTCAACAGGCCGAACGATATATGGCAACAATGCCTCCTGAAGAACTGATGCAGGATATGGCAAAAAATGTGGCTATGAATTTTCCGCCTGATCAGCGTGAAGAATTTAGGGAATTATTGCTTAAGCATGTGAATATAAACACTCTGTCAGATGCTATGAAGGTTGCAATGGTGAACGCTTTTACAGCAGATGAGTTGGCTGCATTAGCTGATTTCTATGCGAAGCCCATTGCTAAATCGGCAATGCAAAAATTTGGAGTTTACATGGCGGAAGTTATGCCAGTGGTTCAGGCTGAAGTGTTGAGGGCTGTTGGCGAAATGGAGAAAGAAAAGGCGGAAAAGAATCGAAAAATCCCTGATATTGAGTAATGAAAAGGGAGAATTTCCCTTTGTGTTTTCTCAAGGAAATAACTTGCTATGACCAGTCTTCTAAACATCCGGAATATGACCCGCCCAGAGGTCGATACATTGGTTGAGTGGGCGGCAGTCGAAGGCTGGAACCCAGGCATGCACGACGCTGATCTGTTTTGGGCGGCTGATCCGGATGCGTTTATTGCGGCTGAGATTGATAGGGAAATGATTGGCGGAGGTGCCATCACATCTTATAACGGCGAGTTTGGCTTTATGGGCTTTTTTATTGTAAAGCCGGAATATCGTGGGCAAGGAATTGGTAATACCCTTTGGCACGCCCGACTTAATCGGCTGAAAGGTCGATTGAGGCCAGACGCAGCGATTGGTATGGATGGTGTGTTTAATATGCAGAGTTACTATGCCAAAGGTGGCTTTGTTTTTTCTCATCGTAATCTGCGATTTCGCTCAGAGATTCCAGAAGCGTCAAAAGCTCCGCAAGAGAGTGATCCGAATGTCGTCCCTCTTGCCTCGGTGCCTTTTGACGAGTTGCTACACTACGATCGCAGTTGTTTCCCAGCGCCCCGTTCGGCATTTCTCGAAAAGTGGATAACGCAAGATGATGCATTGGCGCTTGGTTATGTTCGTGATGGTGAGCTATTAGGGTATGGCGTGATAAGGCGGTGCTGCGAGGGTTGCAAAATTGGCCCTCTGTTTGCGGATGACACGGCAGTAGCGGATGCGCTGTACGAACAGCTTTCAGCCTTTGCGGCAGGTGGCCCCTTGTTTTTGGATGTGCCAGAAAATAACCCTGCCGCAATGGCCTTTGTGGCGGAACGAAAAATGATTGAGGTGTTTGGCTGCGCACGGATGTATGTGGGGGATTTTCCGGATCTGAAACATGAGCGCATTTTTGGGGTGACTACCTTCGAATTGGGATGAGTCAGATACATTTCTGCTTTATATGGGTGCTGATTTTACCCGGTTTTTAATTAACGATAAGTATAGGAGAGCATGATGGTTAATGACTCTGTTGCAGTCACAATTGGTGGTAGGCTTGATTCTCAAGATGGTGGGTCGGCTGGTGGTTGGGAGTTTGTATATAGGCCATCCAGTCAGGCTGTTTCGCTAGAAGTCTCTCCGGTGAAAAATGTAGAAAATAAGCTGTCATGTGAATTTAATAAAGCGGATATTGATGGGCTTATTGTCTGGTTGCAAAATATTCAACATAAGTTGTCGGATTAATTGATACTCCCCCGATAAAATAAACGCCACGTTATCGGGGGATTGTCGGGAAGCCTGATTCTGTCATCCCAGACTATTTTGACCCAATTTGTAATTCCATTATATGACCAGTCCCCCCATAAACCCCTTGCAAACCACCAACACCTTCTCCAAGCTGCGCCCATGAGTTTCCAAATTCCCAGACCCAAAAACATTATCGATCTCGGTGTCGGCCAGCCCGACCCTGAGCTGTTGCCCTCTGCGCTGTTTCAATCTTTATCACTTAACCCAGAGCATCTTGCCTATGGTGAACAGGCGGGTGATGGGGCTTTTCGTCGCTCGTTGGCACGGTGGCTATCGGCAGACTATGACTCTCAGGTGAGTGAAGAGAGCCTGATGGTGACCAATGGTTCGTCCAATGCGCTGGACATGATCTGCAAACTGTTTGCCCGGCGCGGTGATACGGTGCTGGTGGAAGACCCCACCTATTTTATTGCCCTTCGGCAGTTTGCCGAGCATGGCCTGAATGTTGTGGCGGTGCCGATGGATGATGAGGGCATTCAGCTGGATCAGCTGGAGGAGGCGATTCACAAACACAAGCCGGCATTTATTTATAGCATTCCGACTTATCACAACCCGACGGGTATTTGTCAGCCACTGTCCCGGCGTGAGGCACTGGTGCAGCTTGCTCGGCAGAATAAATGTCTGCTGGTAGCGGATGAGGTGTACCAGCAGCTCTATTTTGACCAGCGGCCTCCACTGCCACTGGCTTGTCTGGACGCCAATGCGCCGGTGTTGTCGATTGGTTCGTTTTCCAAAATACTTGCGCCGGGTTTGCGATTGGGCTGGATTCAGGGAGCAGGTGATCTGTTGCCGTTATTGATTCAGTCTGCGCTAGTGAGCAGTGGTGGTGGATTGGCTCCGGTTACGTCAGCTTTGGTGGGCTCGTTGATCGATAGTGGCGCGTTTCAGGAATATCTGGCGGGTTTGCGCACGACGCTTCGACAGCGGATGGAAACGGTGCACCAATGTTTGCAAGCGGAGCTGGGCGATAAATTTACAGTGAATAAACCGGGCGGTGGTTATTTTCTGTGGGCTACTGCAAAGGATGGCATTGATGTAATAGACAGGTTGCCCGAAGCCAAGCGTAACGGTGTTGGTTTTTTGGGTGGTCAGTTGTTTTCGCGCTCACCTGAGTCTGTGGCCAGCATGCGGCTTTGTTTTGCCTGGTATGGGGAGCGCGAGCTTGAGCTGGCCTGTCGCCGGTTGGCGGGGGTATTTTTGTAGTGCGGTGCTTTATGACCCGGTGTTGTTCGCCGGGTCGATCACCACACAATCACGTCCCTGATCTTTGGCCTTATATAATGCCCGGTCTGCTTCTTTCAGCAGCTCATTAATAGACTCCCCACGCTTAAGTATTGCCCCGCCAATTGAAGCGGTAATTTTTCCTGCGATCTCAAAAGGCACTTGCTGAATGGCTTTATGCAACCGGTTGGCAATCGCAGTCAGCAGGGTTTCGTCATCGGTATTAAGAATAATCAGAAACTCTTCCCCACCCCAGCGAGCGGCATAATTGTCCGGCCGTAGGTTGTGAAGGATGCGGCTGGCTACATCGCGCAGTACGGCGTCGCCGATGTCGTGGCCGTGGTTGTCGTTGATGGATTTAAAGTGGTCGATATCCAACAGCAATACCGCCAATGGTGCATCGGCATTGACGGACTCATTCATCAGCCGGTCGGCGCCGCGGCGGTTGTAGAGTTCAGTGAGCGGGTCGCGCTCGACCATAGCTTTGGTCACTTCAAACTGGTTTTGCAGTAACCGTAGCCGACTGCTGAACCGGCGAAGGTAGGGCACTACTAAAACCAGAAACAGAAATACCGGCCCGAATGAGATCAGCATGTCTTTGCCTCTGGGCGTCCAGAGTTCAGCGGGATGAGCCAGCAGGTAACCAATTACCGGCACGGCATTAGCCAGCCAGATCAATACACCCCAACGCCAGGCGGTTCGGGTAGGGGAGATTGCCAGCACCAGAATAAGCAGTACCAGCAGCATTGAGGTGATGGGCGGGTAGATGTCGATCAGCCGGATATCCGGTTGCTGGAAAGCGCTCCAACTACAGGCCCACGCCGGTATGGTGATAGCCAGTGCACAGGTGGCAATAAATAGCCCAAACACTACGGGCCGGCTTTGCGGGTGACGGTGCAGGATGGCTGCCAGAGTAAAACAAATAGCGACGACGCTGGGCGGAATAATCAGGTCCATAAGCTGAGGAGCAGCTTCGCTCCAGTGCATGATGGTGGCAAACAGTGCCACCAGACCGCAGGCCAGCAGAACTCTGAGCAATGTTTTGTGAAGCTGGTGTTGCGGGGCAGATGAGTTGGGCATGAAAAAATTCTTATTGGTTTTTTGGCGGCGATGATTGCCGGATGGTTAATATACCACTCTCGCTTTATCGAATTTATCTATCGCCTTCATAGATATTGATAACTTCTATCAATGATGTCTGATTGATAGCATTTCCCTCGTTCTTAAGTCTACCTATTCGCATTTAAACGAGGAGAAATTAATGTCTCGCTATATCAACAGTGAACTGAAACCGTTCAAAGCCACCGCCTTTCATAACCACGAATTTATCGAGGTGACCGATGAGAGCCTGAAGGGGCAGTGGTCGGTGCTGTTCTTCTACCCGGCTGACTTTACTTTTGTGTGCCCAACCGAGCTGGGTGACCTGGCGGACAACTACGAGGAGTTCAAGGCGCGCGGTGTTGAGGTTTACTCGGTTTCCACTGACACCCACTTTACCCATATGGCGTGGCACGGCAGCTCCGAGACCATCGGCAAGATCAAGTACCCGATGATTGGCGACCCGACCGGTACGCTGACTCGCAATTTCGGTGTGATGATTGAGGAGGAGGGTATTGCTGACCGCGGGACATTTGTTATCGACCCGGAAGGTCGTGTTCAGATTGTTGAGATCACTGCCGGTGGTATTGGTCGCGATGCAAAAGAGCTGCTCCGCAAGATTAAGGCGGCTCAGTATGTGGCAGAAAATCCGGGTGAAGTGTGCCCGGCCAAGTGGAATGAAGGCGAGGCGACGCTGTCTCCATCTGCGGATTTGGTGGGTAAAATTTAATTATTGATGCTGTCTTTCTTGCGTCATTCTCGCGCAGGCGGGTATCCATAAATGTTGAGTGTTGTTCGAAATGGATCCCCGCCTGCGCGGGGATGACAATTGTGTTCAAAACAGCAGTAGGGTGCGCCGTGCGCACCGGCAAAACCTTCAACCGGCATCTATACTTCCATTTCCAATTCAGGCAAGGAAGGAGCTGACCATGCCAAAGTATCTGATTGAAAGAGAAATTCCCGGCGCTGGAGATTTAACCGCGGACGACTTGAAAGCTATTTCTCAAAAATCCTGTGCTGTGTTGTCTGATTTAGGCCCTCAAATTCAGTGGCAACAGAGTTATGTTACAGGCGACAAGATTTATTGTGTTTACATTGCGCCTAATGAAGAGATGGTACGAGAGCACGCCAACCAGGGTGGCTTCCCCGCCAATCGCATTTCCGAAGTGAAGACAATAATCGACCCGACCACTGCGGAATAATTTTTTAGAAGTCGACTTTCGAGATAAAAAAGCGGGCAGGATGCCCGCTTTATAAATGATTTTCCGGTTTATCTTGATGGGGTTTCATGTTGAGTCACGAATTGATCTTGTTGGAGGTGGATTGATTGTCTGCACTGATTTCAGTGCCTATAATCGCCGCCATCGCTGTGGTTTTGCCATGCAAATTAATAGGGAATTCAATTCTGTTGCTTGAATGAGTAGGCACAGAAAACTGAAGCTGTCCCCGCAACTGTATCCGGTAAGGATTATTCGAATACCACTGGTAGTTATCAAAAAATAACTATCGGGAAGGTGAATAAATCCGTTGACCCGGGAGCCAGGAGACCTGCCAGAGCGAGCGTTGTTATCCGACGATCGGGGATTGTCTGCCGGAGCGACTCATGTTGTAGATTCAAGAGCCGTAATGACAACGCGTATTTATTAATACGTTGAAGCTATGTCATCGCTCGCAATCCGTTTGCCCGCTGTCGCCGTAGCTTCTGTCACCCTGTTAGGAGACAGAAGATGTTCAAATCATCTCTTTTTGCTGTAACCGCACTGGCGACTGCCATTGCCCAAGCTAACGACGCCCCGGCCATTGAAGAAGTGGTAACGGTGGCTTCCCTCCAGCCGATTGCTATTGAGCAGAGCGGCAGCGCTATTACTGTTATTGATCAGGCCTACTTGGACAGCCGCAAGGCGCTGCAGGTAATTGACCTGTTGCGCGATGTTCCGGGGCTGGCGGTAAGCGCCACCGGTGTGCGCGGCTCCAATACCGATGTGCGCCTGCGCGGTGCCGAAAGCAATCATGTATTGGTGTTGTTTGACGGTATTGAAATCAATGACGCGTCCCAGGGCGATGCACTGAACTGGGCACACCTCGCCGCAGCGGATATAGCGCGCATCGAAATTATTCGCGGCCCGCAAAGTGCTTTATGGGGCAGTGAGGCGGTGGCCGGGGTGATCAGTATCACCAGTAAAAAAGCCGGCAGTGAAAAACTGCAAACCAGTTTTTTCAGTGAAAAAGGCAGCTTTGATACTTTCTACAGCGGTGCCAGCATCGCCGCACGCGGCGAGCAGTTTCATGGCCGCCTGAGTGTGGATCGCATCAGTACCGATGGCGACAATATCGCTCGTCAGGGGAATGAAAAAGACGGTTACCGCAACAGCAATATTCACCTCACCAGTGGTTACACGCTGAACGAAAATGCTGAGCTTGGACTGGTGCTGCGCCGTACCGAAGCCAGCAATGAGTTTGACGAGGTAGATTCCTATGTCACCGGCCTGCCAGTTGATGCCAATCGTGAAACCGATACCCGCCAGAACTTTGCTCGCCTGCAAGCGGATATTGACGCCCTGGACGGTAACTGGAAACAACGCGTTTCGCTGTCCCAATCCAAACACCACAACACTAACTACAGTGACAATGTGCAGGGCAATGTTAACGAGATTCGCAAGCGCCAGATCCAGTGGCTAAACACCCTGAACCTGGTGAATAACAGCCAGCAGTTGTCGCTGTTGCTGGAGCGTGAGAATCAGGATTTCAGTGCTCGTGGACCGCTGGTGTGGGGTTTGGATCCCAATCAGGATCGCTCTTTGCACACAAACAGCGCCGCACTTGAATATCGTATCAATGCTACTGAGCAGCTGACATTGGCTGGCAGCCTGCGTTACGACAGCAACAGCGATTTTGACAGTGCCACCACTCGTCGTGCTGAGGCTAGCTACCGCGTTGTCGAGGGCACAAGACTGCGCGCCAGTTATGGTACGGCAGTTAAAAATCCGACCCTGAGCGAGCGCTTTGGCACCTTCACTAACTTTATCGGTAACCCGGATTTGCAGCCTGAGTCGGTGGAGAGTTGGCAGGTAGGGGTGGATCAAACCGTTGCTGGTGTGAATATCGGTATCGGCTATTTCAACTCCCGTTTGGATAACGAGATCAATGGTTTCGTATGGAGTGATGAAGATAGTGGTTTTACCGCTATGAATACCAATGGTGTCAGCCGTCGCGAAGGGGTGGAGCTGACCTTTGACGCTGAACTGACGGCTGACTTGAGCTTGCAGGGCAGTTATACCTACACCGACGCCACTCAGCCATATGTTGCGCCGACCGAGGAGATAGAAATTCGTCGCCCGCGCCACCTTGGCAGTGTCAGCCTGGATTGGCACTACAGCGACCAGCTGCAACTGCTGCTCAACACCCAGTACAACGGCACCAGCCATGATCAGTTTTTCCCTCCTTGGCCACAGCCGTCAGAACTGGTAACGCTGGATGACTATATCCTGGTTAACCTGACTGCCAACTACAACTGGAGCCCGCAGGTGCAGTTCTATGCCCGCGTGGATAATCTGCTCAACGAGCAATATGAAGACGTGTACGGCTTCCAGACTCTGGGTCGTGGTGCATCTCTCGGTGTGCGGATTCGTTTTGATGGCTGATAACGCGCCTCAAGCTCGCCGCAAGGTGATGGTGAGCTGGAGCAGTGGCAAAGACTCCGCCTGGACCCTGTGGCAGCTGCTGCAGGATCCATCGGTGGAGGTTGTTGGCCTGCTCACCACCTACAACAGCGAGTTTGATCGCGTGGCGATTCACGGAGTGCGACGCCAGATTCTGCAGCGACAGGTCGAATTAGCCGGCCTGCCGCTGTTGGAAGTCGCACTGCCATGGCCGTGCAGCAATGCGGATTATGAGCACGCCATGGAGTGGGCGCTGGCTCGAGCCAGGGAGTACTATTACGCAGATACGGTCGCTTTTGGGGACCTGTTTCTGGAAGATGTGCGACAGTATCGTGAACAGCAGTTTGCCAATTCCGATCTGCAACCAATGTTCCCGTTGTGGGGGCAGCCCACCGATGTGTTGGCGCGGCAGATGATTGATGCGGGCCTTAGGGCTTCTGTCAGTTGTCTCGACCCTAAGCAAATGCCTGCGGACCTGGCGGGGGCTACCTTTGATCACGATCTACTGGACCGCTTGCCTTCGGAAGTTGACCCTTGTGGTGAGCGAGGAGAGTTTCACACCTGTGTTTGGGCTGGGCCGATGTTCCGGCGCAACCTGGAGCTGATTCAGGGCGAGGTGGTAGAGCGCAGTGGTTTTGTTTACGCCGATTTGTGTGAGCGCACACCAAACGCCTAAAATAGTTACATTCAATTAAGGAAACCCATCATGTCTGGAAAACTGGTATTTGCCCTGTCACTGATCGTATTGGCGGCGCTTTCCCGCCTGCTGCCACATCCGCCCAACTTTACTCCGGTAGCTGCGATGGCCCTGTTTGCCGGTGCGGTGATCGCCGATCGCAAGCTGGCATTGGTTGTCCCACTGTTGGCATTGTTACTGAGCGACTTGTTGATCGGTTTCCACAACACCATGCTCTATGTGTATGGCAGTGTGGCGTTGATGACGGCATTGGGATTTGTGTTGCACAAGCAGCGCAGTGCTGGTCGTGTATTGGGTTATTCGATTGCCTCATCGGTGCTGTTTTTCATGCTCACTAATCTGGGCGTATGGTTGCAGGGTGGTTACCCGATGACGGCGAGCGGTCTGGTGTCATGCTATGTGGCGGCGATTCCGTTTTTCCACAACACCTTGATTGCCACAGTGCTCTACAGTGGGCTGCTGTTTGGAGCCGACTATTTGTGGCGTCGTCGGCTGGCTTATTCCTGAGCCAGGGATCAAGACTTTTAGCGCCGGCGATTGCCGGCGTTTTCATTTATACCGTGAGTGCATGAAATGAGTGAAGAGAGCCGTAGTGAGGAAAACAGGGCTGAACGACACAAGCGCAAAATGCAGCGCCAGAAAGAGCGGGTGGATGAAGGCATTGCCGCGGCCGATCAGGATCGCAGTGTTGTGGTGCTTCTTACCGGCGACGGTAAAGGTAAAAGCAGCTCGGCATTTGGCATGGTACTGCGCAGTCTCGGTCACGGTCATCGCGTTGGGGTTGTGCAGTTTATCAAGGGTGCCCAGCTGTCCGGCGAAGAGCTGTTTATTCGCGATCACCTGCCGCAAGTGGAACTTCACCAGATGGGTACCGGTTTTACCTGGGAGACCCAGGATCGTGAAGCCGATATAGCAGCTGCTGAGGCTACCTGGGCGCACGCTGAACGACTGTTGCAGGACGAGAATGTGCAGTTAGTGGTACTGGATGAGTTGACCTATATGCTTGGCTTTGGCTATCTGGATGAGCAGCGGGTGCTGGACGCCATTCGCAATCGCCCGGCAGGCCAGAGCGTGGTTGTTACCGGCCGCGGTGGAGGCAAGGCCCTGCAGGAGCTTGCGGACACTGTGTCAGAGGTGAAAAGCATCAAGCACGCCTACCATGCGGGCATCAAGGCTCGTAGTGGTATAGATGTGTAGTTACTGTCATTCTGAACGGAAGTGAAGAATCTCTTTTATAGGGTATTGTGCTGTATAAGACCCTTCACTTCGTTCAGGGTGACAGATAAATATCTGGCTGCGTGTTATATGTGATCACTCTTAATTTATAATTTGCGCCTATTTTGATGTTTTTTTGGAGGGAAAAGATGGAGTGGAAAGTTCTGTTAACGGTTTTTGGTGCGGTATTTATTGCCGAACTTGGAGATAAGACCCAGCTGGCGACCATGCTGTTTGCAGCTGATCAGGAGGTCAGCAAGTGGACGGTCTTTATCGGCGCATCGCTGGCACTGATTGTCGCCTCTGGCCTGGGCGTGTTGGCTGGAAGTGCGCTGTCTCACATTCTGAATCCCAAGTTGTTGGGTACTATTGCCGGTGCAGGCTTTTTGGTGATTGGTGCGTTCACGCTTTATAACTCATTGAGTGGAAATGCCAGTTAGTTTCCGTGCTGGCAACGGCCTATACTCAGGTTAGCAAGCCGGAGAATAACGATATGACTAGCGAAGACTTAAAAACACAAATTCAGGAACTCCGTCAGCAGCTGGAGTATGCCAGCAAGACTGATAGCCATGTAAAGGACATGTTCGGTTCACTGATGGAGGACATCGTTGTGCTGGCGACACAGGGTCCTGAAGAGGTGGATGCGGAAGGCGTTAAAGATCAGCTTGAGCAGCGCGCTACCGATTTTGAAAACCGCCATCCCCGCATTGCATCTCTGATGCGTCAGCTAATGGACCTGCTCGCCAAAATGGGAATTTGATACTGCATTAGTGTGAACAGGCCCTAAGAGCTCAGGAGAAAAATAATGAGAAAAGCGCTGGCTCTATCGACAACCATTTTATTGCTGACAGGCTGTGCCAACTCCAATGAGCTCTATTGGGGGTGGCATTGCGAGGGTGATCCGCGAACCGGCGAGTGGGATTGCGAGCAGAGACTAATGCGAGACGGGCAATTGGTAGACGCCAGTGAACTTGCTGCTGATCAGATCCCGCCAAGGCCTGCAGACAGTCAGCCTTTGTTACCCGAAGCGCAGGCCGCTAACATTGATGGTACTGGTGAGTCAGTGCAGGAAGAAACCGTGCCATCCCTTACGGTTACCCCGGTTATGGTAGAGAGCTGGCGAGAACAGCTTCCTCAATTGAACCAGACCCAGGATAAACCCAAGGTACAGGACCGTCCGCGAGTTCGTATATCAGACATCACTTCACCACCACCAGATCCTGAACCTTATGAATCACTGCAGTTGCAGCCAACAAAAGTGCCTGTGCTGACTCAGGAAAAACTTTTGCCGGACTCTTCCAGTGGATTCACTTCCAGTGGTTTCACGTTGCAACTGGCAGCACTGGCGAACGAGTCAGCAGTGGAAAAATTTATCGCCGAGAATGGGTTGCAGAAAAGTACACTTGAAAGCCACCTTATTTACAGCAATGGCCGCCCCTGGTTTGCGGTGACTGCTGGTCATTTCCCGGATCGCGAATCTGCGGAGCAAAGAGGTCTGGCACTACAGCAGCAACATCCAGGTATTGATTACTGGATAAGATCGATGGCTTCGCTGCAAAAAGCCAAATCCCCGGATTGAAGATTTGGCGGGTATCGTTAAACTGCGACCCCTGACAAACTTCTGGAGCCGGACGTGTCCCCTTTCTACGAAAACCTGAATCTTCAGTTGCAAGGCCTTCTCGATGGTGAAGATGACTGGATTGCAACGCTGGCAAATGCCTCGGCGTTATTGTGGTTAAACCTGGAGCGAATCAACTGGGCCGGGTTTTATCTTCGCCGTGGAGACCAACTGGTGCTGGGGCCGTTCCAGGGCAAACCAGCCTGTACCCGCATCGATATGGGCAAAGGAGTTTGCGGAACCTCGGCAGCGGAAAAAACGCCGCAAATCGTTGTTGATGTCCATGAGTTTCCGGGCCACATTGCCTGTGATGCAGCATCTAATTCGGAGATAGTGATTCCGATGATCTTCAACGGTGAAGTGGTCGGTGTGCTGGATATCGACAGTCCAGAGTTGAATCGTTTTAGCGAAGAAGACCTGATTGGCCTGCAACCACTGATCAACCTTGTGATGAGCAAATTTACAGGTAAGCACTAATATCTAATGGCCAATTCACGACGCCCTTCACGGGGTCGACGCCCGCAACAGAAGCGTTCGCCCCAATCCCTGCCCGCTAATACAGAAGTGGAAATTCGCGATCTCTCACACGAGGGGCGTGGTGTTGCGCGGGTTGATGAGCGAACCCTGTTTGTTGAGGGGGCGCTGCCGGGCGAGCGTGTAGAAGTGCGCTACCAAAAGCGGCGAGGCAAGTTTGATGAGGGTGTGGCAGTCAAGGTGTTGGCCTCCTCTCCATTGCGTACAGAGCCGCCATGTCCCCATTTTTCCCGGTGTGGAGGTTGTCAGTTACAGCACCTCAGCATACAGGGGCAGGTTGATCACAAGCAGCAACTGCTGTTGCGCACGTTGCAGCGATTGGGAAAGGTGGAGCCGGAGTGTATCCTGGAACCTATTATTGGTGAGCCCTGGGGCTACCGCCGCCGTGCACGGCTGGCAGTTCGTTATCTTGCTAAAGAGGACCGCGTAGAGCTGGGCTTTCGCCAGGCTGAAACCGATCAGCTGGTACCCATTAAGCAATGCCCGATATTGATGGCGCCATTCAGTGATTTAATTCCGTTACTGGCAGAATTGATTCAACAGCTCTCCTGTCGCAAGCGAATTCCGCAGATTGAATTGCTGGCGGCAGATAACGGAAGTGCAGTGAACTTGCATCTGTTGGCAGAGCTGACAGACGCTGATCGAGACATACTGGACACCTTTGCCAGAGATCATCAGTTGGCAATCTATCTGCAAACCGGCGCAACAGACACTGTGCAATCATTGCACGGTAGTACTGAACCGCTCACATACAGTCTGCCGGGCTGGGATCTTGATCTGATGTTTTTGCCCGGTAGCTTTGTTCAGGTCAATCCCGAGGTGAACCGAAGGTTGATCGCAAAAGCGATTGAGCTACTCGACCTGAAAGGTGACGAAGAAGTACTGGACCTGTTTTGCGGGTTGGGCAATTTCACCTTGCCATTGTCGCGCCAGGCAACGCGAGTGGTGGGAGTGGAAGGCAGTGCGCGAGCCATTGAGCTGGCAGAGCAAAATGCGGCACACAACGGGATTGAAAACTGCGAATTTCATGTGGCCGATCTCAGTATCAATCCGCGAAAGGCCGGCTGGACCAGGCACTCTTACGATGCAGTGCTACTTGACCCTCCGCGATCAGGTGCGGCCGAGATGATCTCCTGGATCGGACAAAGTGGTGTACCCAAAGTTCTGTATATCTCGTGCCATCCCGGCTCATTGGCCAGGGATGTTGGTGAATTGGTGACCGGCTACGGGTACCGCTTAAAAATGGCCGGTGCAGTGGATATGTTTCCCCACACCAGCCATCTTGAGAGCATAGTCCTTCTGGAAAAGTAGCTGTTACTTCAGTTTGATCTGACGCATCCACTTGGAGCCGAGGAATTCGCGTACTTTCTCGTACTCCTTGGCACTGTTCAGCATTTCATCTTCGCTAAACAGTTTGTCTCCCATGTCATACCACTCTTTGGTGCGGTCACGACCGGCCCAGTTTTTCTGGCGAACCATAATCATTAAGTCAAAATCGCTGCTGTTGGCCGATTCGCCCAACAGGATCATATAGTCTTCAACCAGCCCTTGTTTCTTGGCTGCCTGCATCCAGGTGTCAAAAGTGGCTTTGAGCTGTTTCAGGTAGTCATCTGTGCGGTTGGCATCAGTTCGGATCATGGAAACCTGCCAGACGTCACCTTCCGTATAGGGCATGCTATCTGCATTGGCGCCAAGTGCGCCGATAAGTAGAATCAAGCTTAGTAGCATTGTTGTTACGGTATTCATGAGGAGCTCCTTGTAAAAAATACTACGTTTTCCTGACCGTCAGGAAAAAGTACCCCCATTTATAGTCACTGTTGGCTGTGCAAGTGGGAAGATTTTGGAATATCGGTAAAGCGGCTAACAACCAAACTTTCTAAGGTGATTCCTTAGATAGCTCTCTCAGGTGCAAGCGATACACCATTCGGGGTAATATAGCTCCGCTATAACTAAAGACTATTCTCTGCCGCGATCGGATGCGATATGAATACAACAACGCAAAAAATTCTGTTGATTGACGACGATGTCGATTTAACCAGCCTTCTGTCCACCTATCTGTCCAACAACGGCTTTACCGTTGATGCGGTTCACAGCGGCCCGGAAGCCCTCAAGCAGCTGGATAAAAATATTCAATACGACTTGATGGTGTTGGATATCCAGATGCCCGGCATGACCGGCCTGGAACTGCTGCCACAACTGCGGGCACGGATCAAAACGCCGGTAATTATGTTGACAGGGCGTGGTGAAGAGGTGGATCGCATTCTGGGGCTGGAGATGGGCGCAGATGACTATCTTGGCAAACCCTGCAATCCCCGTGAGCTACTGGCCCGGATCAATGCGGTGTTAAGGCGCTCTGTGTTGGTCCAACAGGAGGCTTCGCAGGATCAAATCAGCCTGCATGGGCTTGAGCTGGATATGGGTAGTCGCTCAATCATTTGTAATGGCACGTCGGTTGAGCTGACTGGTACCGAATTTGAAGTGCTGGCAATGCTGATGCAAAAAGCAGGTGGCGTGGTTAGTAAAGAAGATATGACCCGCAAAGTATTGCACCGGGAACTGACACCCTACGACCGCAGTATTGATGTTCACGTGAGCCGCGTGCGTCAGCAGTTGCGCAATTATCTGGGTGATAAGGACCTGATAAAAACCATTCGTGGTGTCGGTTATCAAATGGTCAAGGATAGCGAATAACCGAGGCCCCGATGCGGAGTATTTTCTGGAAGATTTTCCTGGTCATCTGGCTTACCAGCTTCATTATTGGTGCAAGTAGCTCAGTGTTGTTAACCAGGGAAATTGTTCAAAACCAAATTGAGCGAGATTGGGAGCAGACGTTCAAGAGTACAGTACAGGCTTTGGTTA
Source organism: Porticoccaceae bacterium LTM1 (assembly GCA_030252795.1). Taxonomy (NCBI): domain Bacteria; kingdom Pseudomonadati; phylum Pseudomonadota; class Gammaproteobacteria; order Cellvibrionales; family Porticoccaceae; species Porticoccaceae bacterium LTM1. Next base: position 2,792,149 of record CP127080.1, on the reverse strand, counting down.
GCTACTACGAAAACTGGACCAAGCAAAATCCTGATTCTCCTCGGCGGGCCAGGCTGGCTCAGTACCGTCCACTGGTTATTGTTGAGGAATCAACGGGCGAATTTATCGCTGGCAGTTTTGAAAACTTTCCTGATATTGAGTGGACTCCCATTGAGTTCACTTCAAAGAATAACAACTCATATGAAGTCTATATTCCCAGAAATGAACAGGCTAACTTTGTTCATATTCTGTCTGTTGTATGGCGGAATGACCCCTACCGCTTTGGCTTGTCAGTAGTTGTAGCCGGTTTATTTAGCTTGCTGTTGTCACTGGTGGTAATTCGCCCCATTAAAAACCTCCAAAAGCATATTGAAATCATGGGCGGAGGGGATCTTGATATCCGACTGGGTCGTCGTTTAATTCGTCGTCGGGATGAATTCGGGCAGCTTTCTCGCGCATTCAACAAGATGGCGGATCGCATTACCTCCCTGGTCAATTCAAAGCAACAGCTGCTGCATGATGTATCCCATGAATTACGTGCCCCTCTGGCCCGTCTACAGGTGGCAGGAGAGTTGGCCAGGATGGAAGCCGAGGTGGCGGGAATTGGCCCAGCTATGTACGACCGGGTAGAGAGCGAGTGTGTATCTCTCAACAAACTGATTGATGAAATCCTGACCCTGTCCAGAGCTGAAGCAGGCGCCGACGATGATCAGCTTGAAGAGCCGTGTGAATTGCCTGAATTTTTAAATCGCATTGTCAGCGATGCGCGGTTTTTACACAGTGAAAGAGAGATAGAACTGCAAATTACTGGCAAACCGCGGCAGGTAAAAATAAAAACAGTCGCGCTGGAAAAGGCGGTCAAGAACATCCTGGAAAATGCCATCAAATACAGCCCTGAAGGCATAGTTGAGGTGGACCTGGAGTTTTCCCGAAGGAAGGTTCATATATCGGTGGCTGACCGGGGGCCGGGAATGACCGAGGATGACCTGCAGAATATCTTCACGCCATTTTATCGGGTCAAGGCATATAACAGTAAAGAAGGTTATGGGCTCGGTATGAGCATCACTCAAAAGTCAGTGCAACAAATGAATGGCGAGATCTACGCCAAAAATCGTGAAGGTGGCGGTTTGAAAGTCACCATAGAACTGCCGGCTTAGTGACGACAAGCGTCAGTCATGAGCCTCGGGTAATCAGATCCATAGGGGTGTTGATGTTGTAAAAAGTAACACCCTCAAAAACCACAACATCGGCTTTCATGTCGGTAAACCATTCGCCGACACGCAGCTGGTTTTGCTTCAGCCTGTCCAACAAAGATTGTCTGTTTAACTGAGAAATCACCGCGCACGTGGGGTGCAAGCGATCACCGTCGTGAGCAACCGCGAGACCTGATGGGTTTTTCTGGGCAGCTTTAAACAGCTCCGGATAGACGTTTGGAGGCAGTTCCAGCTGATCACAGGCACAGATGGCAATGTAAGGTGTGGATGTTGCACTTAACCCGGCAAGAATACCCGCCAATGGGCCCTTGCCTGCGAAGTCGCCATCGTTAATTACCTGATAACCTAGCCGCTGGTAGCGCTCGCTTTCTGTATTTGTGTTAACCAGTATCTCTGAAACATGGGGTCTTAAGTTTTCTGCAGCAAAGGCTATTAGCGGCTGACCCTCCACCTGAAGCAGACCTTTGTTACGGCCTCCCATTCGCCGCCCCTGGCCACCGGCCAGAATCACACCGGTAAGCTGGGAAGAAGGCTCGAAGTTGTTCGAGGTCATGGTGCAGGCCTGTTCTATGCGGGAATATGAGCATACCAAAAACCAGATAATTTGTTTCCATTGGCGTGCAGGGTGTACTCCTCTATTATGCTATGGTGATGTTTTTTCAGAGTAATAGGGTCCGTTGATACTAGTCTTATGAGTAAGTTAACCCATCTGGATGAAGCCGGTCAGGCACACATGGTTGAAGTTGGCGACAAGGCTGAAACACAACGCCTTGGTGTCGCTGAAGCCCGGGTTCGTATGCAGCCCGATACCCTTAAACTAATACTGGAAGGTGGTCACAAGAAAGGTGACGTGCTGGCAGTAGCGCGTATTGCCGGAATCCAGGCCGCCAAACGTACCTGGGAGCTGATTCCGCTGTGTCACCCGATCATGCTGACCTCGGTTAAGGTGGAAATTACCCCGGTGGGCGATAACTGTCTTCATATTCAAGCCCAATGCAAAAACATTGGCCAGACCGGTGTGGAAATGGAGGCGTTAACAGCTGCTTCCGTGGCCGCTCTGACGATCTACGACATGTGCAAAGCAGTGGATCGCGGTATGAGTGTCGAACAGGTGCGACTGGTCGAAAAAGCTGGCGGTAAATCCGGCGACTGGCAGCGACCACAGGAATAGAGACGTGATTGAACTCAAGTACTTTGCATCTCTCCGCGATATCTTGAGCTGCGACAGTGAGCAGCTTCCTCTGGAGTCAATGACTACCGTGGCGAAACTTCGTCAAGAGTTGGCGAAAAGAGGTGAAACTTGGGAAGCACAGTTGCTTGGTAAACAGACCTTGGTTGCTGTAAATCAGCAGATGGCGACCGCCGATACGGAAATATGCCCTGGAGATGAGGTGGCATTTTTCCCGCCAGTAACGGGGGGCTGATGGCAGTTCGAGTACAAACAGACGACTTTGATGTCGGGCTTGAATATCAGCGTCTTCGCGACCTTGATAGCGGCGCAGTGGTAACTTTTACCGGCTGTGTACGCGCTGAGGGTGATCTGAAAGCCCTGTATCTTGAGCACTACCCCGGAATGACTGAAAAGTCCCTCCAGGCTATTGTCGACGAGGCAAAGCAGCGCTGGTCGATTTCTGAAGTGACTTTAGTGCATCGGGTGGGCGAAATGGCTGTGGGTGAGCAGATTGTTTTTGTGGGTGTTGCCAGCGGCCATCGAAGTGAGGCATTTTTTGCCTGCGAATTTATTATGGATTACCTTAAAACTCGCGCTCCTTTTTGGAAAAAAGCCCTCAGTGAAAAGGGTGACTGCTGGGTTGAGGCCAAAGAGAGCGACCAGCAACAGGCTGCTCGTTGGTATTCATGACACAATTAAATAAATTCAGTTATCCCAATAAGTTGATCGATCCCTTTGGTCGGCATGTCGACTATGTGCGTATTTCCGTTACGGATCGTTGCGATTTTCGCTGTCAGTATTGCATGGCTGAAGATATGCAGTTCTTGCCGCGCAAAGATATTCTCAGCTTTGAAGAAATTGAATTTATCGCCCGCGCTTTTACCGAGCTGGGAATCTCCAAAATACGTTTGACCGGTGGCGAACCACTGGTGCGTCACGACAGTGAACAGTTAATCGCTTCCTTGGGGAGGCTGCCTGATTTAAAAGAGTTGACCCTAAGTACCAATGGTTCAAGATTGAGCGAAATGTCTGTCGCACTGAAGGATTCGGGTGTGCAGCGAATAAATATCAGCCTGGACAGTCTGGATGCTGATAAATTTCATCGCATCACGCGCACCGGAAAATTGGATAAAGTGATTGCCGGTATCGATGCTGCCGTTGACACTGGTTTTAAACGCCTGAAAATAAACTCAGTGATCATGCACGGCCACAATGATGAAGAAGTACTCGATCTATTGGAATTTGCGATAGAGCGTGGACTGGATGTCAGTTTTATCGAGGAGATGCCGCTGGGGAATGTTAACCATGATCGTGCAGTCAGTTATTGTTCCAGCGATGAAGTAAAAGCCCTCATCGAGAAAAAATATCAACTTATTCCGACTGCGGAGGCCACCAACGGACCATCACGCTATTTTAAATTGGTGGGCATTGAAAAAACTCGAGTCGGATTTATTTCGCCCCACAGCCATAACTTTTGTGGCAGCTGCAATCGTGTGCGTTTGACGGCGGAAGGGCGCCTGCTGCTATGTCTCGGCAATGAGCATTCAGCGGATTTGCGCGCGGTGGTTCGACAGTATCCGGGTGATTTGAATCGCTTAAAGCAGGAAATCGTCGAAGCTGTTGCCCGCAAGCCGGAACGGCATTACTTTGATTTAAATGAAGAACCACAAATTGTGCGGTTTATGAATATGACAGGCGGCTAGCCCTGTCACCCTTATTGTCTCCGTAGGGTGCGCCATGCGCATCAGAACTATAGAACTAATATCCTATGTCCGAGTTTATGCCCCTTAATATCGCTGTATTAACTGTCTCCGATACCCGTACCCCGGAAACAGATACCTCTGGTCAATTATTGACTGATTCTCTCAAGGAAAGCGGCCACTTGCTGGTGGATCGGGACATTGTGATCGACGATATCTACCAGATTCGTGCCAAACTCTCCCAGTGGATAGCTGATAAGAATATTCATACGGTATTGATAACCGGCGGCACCGGTTTTTCAGGCCGCGATTCGACCCCCGAGGCGGTGAAACCGCTTTTCGATAAAACCGTGGAAGGTTTTGGTGAATTGTTTCGTCAGATTTCCCTGCAACAGATTGGCACGTCTACCGTGCAGTCCCGAGCGCTGGCGGGGCTTGCCAACAACACCCTGATTTTCTGCCTGCCCGGGTCCAACAATGCTTGCCGAACAGGCTGGGAAGAAATTATTCGTGAACAGTTGGATGCACGCACCAAGCCATGTAATTTTGTAGGCACCTTGCTTGGTAAACACGGCAATTAATAAT